>NZ_JBBCAT010000001.1:323905-647811 GCF_037203705.1 Prosthecomicrobium sp. N25 | reverse complement strand
GAGGCGGGACCAATGCATCTCGACGCCCGCGGGCGGATCGAGCCGGGGCTGCCGCAGGTCCGTCCAGGCGGCGCCCGCGAGATAGTCGCGCACCTCGACGAGGCGCATCAGGCTGTCGGTGTCGGCCGTGCCGCGCAGCGCGAGTTCGGGCAGGCGCAGGACCGCGAAGGCGAGGCCGATCGCCAGCCAGGCGAGGAGCGCGAGCCCGTAGTCGGCGCGCGCCCTGCCGACCGGACGGGCCGGACTCGACGTGATCGTGGCCATGGGGACCCTTCGCGAGGCAGGCGGAACGTGTTGGAGTTACTCGACATTAAGGCCGTGAAGATAGGGTAAACCGGAATGGCGCGGGCCGGCTCGGCGGGCGTGCCGAAGACGTGGAGGGGCCCGGGTGGTACCTGTCAGCAACAGTCCGGCCGCATCCCGGCCGATCGGCCCGACGTTGCGGCGGCTCGTGGCCTTCGGGGCGACCGGCGGGGCAGGGTTCGCGATCGATGCCGGCCTGCTCTGGCTGCTGACCGCGCGGGCGGGGCTCGACCCCTTCTCGGCGCGGGCGCTGTCGGCCCCGATCGCCGTCGCGGCCACATGGCTCCTCAACCGCAGCCTGACGTTCCGGGCCCCGTCGCGGGGGGCGGCGGCGCTGGCGCGCGAGGGCGCCCGCTACGGCATTGTCGCGGCGTCCGGCGCGGGGCTGAACTACCTCGTCTACGCGGCGGCGCTCCTGGCCGTGCCCGGGCTCGCGCCGGTGGCGGCGCTGGTGGCGGGCTCGCTGGCCGCCATGGCCTTCACGTATGCGGGCTATGCGCGCTTCGCGTTCCGGGCGGAGGACTGAGGCGGCGCGTCAGCGCCGCGCGATGGTCGACTCGGCGATGGAGCCGTCGCGGAACTGGAGGCGGACGGTCATGGAGCGGGTTGCGGGAGGGACCTTGAAGTAGGTCTTTTCGGGCGCGGGGACCGAAAAGGGGTCCTTCGGGTCGCAGGGGGGCAGTTCGATCGCCTTGTCGACGGGCTGGCTGTCGAGCCCGTAGGTGGCCTTGGCGATGGTGCAGCGGTAGCTGACGAGGTGGCTCGTATAGACGAGCAGGCCGTTGTAGTCGCGGAAGGCGATCCAGGAGCCCTTGGTCATCTCGAGCGCCTGCTTCTGCTGGCCGACCAGGGCCGCCATCGGATCGAAGGGGATCCGGAACGGCCCGGCCTCCTGGCCGCGCAGGTCGAGGTAGGTCACCTCGATGGCCTTCGGCTCCGCGCCCGGGACGATGGAGATGTTGGTGTTCGGCATCGGCCGGCCGGTGCGGGGATCCGTGCCGAAGCCGGGGCCGGCCTGCACGAAGGCGCCGCTCTCGCCGAGCCGGTACGCGAAGCCGACTGCCGGTTCGGGGAGCTGGACATAGACCGACCAGTCGTTGCCGCTACGGGTGAAGATGGCGCGCGGCTCGACCTGCTGGGTTTCCAGGAGCGCGTCGAGGGCGCGCTTGCGGCGCCGGGCGGAGTCGAGCCAGTCGGCCAGCATGGTGCGGTCGAGGAACCGGCGGGCGAGCGTGCCGCGTTCGTCGCCGTCGAGGAAGCGGGCGAGGCTGTCGCGCTCGCGGCGCTTCTCGGCGATGGTCTGGCTGCCGAGGCGCGCCTCGGACACCTCGTCGGCGAGCATGTACCAGCCCGGGCCGTAGTCCGGATGGGCCGCGACGAACATCTCGACCCGGCGGCGGCGCTCGGCATCGTCGTAGAGCGAGGCGGAGACGAGTTCGTAGGCGGGGCTGGCAGCGCGGCCGGCGAAATTCGCGAAGACTTCGCGGGCGCCGGCACGGCCGTCCTGCACGCGCACGAGGGCGGCGAGGCGCGACCAGGTGTCGACGGCGTCGAGGTCGAGGGCGGCGAGCTGCAGGTAGGCCCGGCGGGCCGCCAGCGCGTCGCCGCGGGACTCCGTCAGCCGGGCGTTATGGTAGATCTCGGCGGCGGTCTTCGGATCCGCGACCAGGCCTCCGGCCTGGGAGAGCGCCTGGAAGCTGCGGGTCATGTCGTCGATCGAGGTGGTCAGCCGGTCGGCGACCGAGGCGATCTTGTCGGCGCTGCGGGCGGCGCGCTCGGCGCTCGACCGGGCGGTCTCCTCGACCCGCCGCTGGCTCTCGGCGACGGCCGCGACCCGGGTCTCGACGCGATCGGTCGCGGCAGCGGCGTGGCGGACGATCTGACCGGTGGTCTCGGCGGAGGCCTTGAGGCCCTCGACGGAGCCGGCGGCGGCGCCGACGCCCTCCTCGATGCGGGCGACGCGCTCCGCCACGCCCTCGACCGTCTGCCTGACGGAGGCCACGTCGGCGGCGACGAGGCCGAGGCGGCGCTGCAGGTCGGCGACGGCAGGGACCACGCTGGCCACCACACCGTCCTCGGCCGCCTCGGCCCGCTGCATCTGCCAGAGGCCGCCCGAGACGACGGTCACGAAAAGGGCGAAGACCAGGGCCGGGGCGGCCCGGTCGGCCGCGAGGAGGCGCGCGAACAGGACGGTCGCGAGGACGAGGCAGGCCACGGCGCCGAGCAGGAACACATAGGCGGCGAAGGGCGCGACCGGCTGCAGGACATCGGCCACGAAGCCGGCCACGGCGGCGACGCCGGAGGCCCACTTGCCGTTCTTGGCGAGGGCGCTCCTGAGCACCGCGGCAGGGCCGCGCAGGATTTCACCGCTCGCGAATTCGATCATGATGTCCTTTGCCCCGAGCGCCGACTGCGGCAACGAGTTCCGAAGCTTCCGCTAATAAAGGAGGTCTGTTTCGCGGGTGTTTCGTGACGGCAGTGTCATGACAGCCCTGCGAATCGTGAGTTGTATCGTTTCGGGACCCCCGATGAAGGGCTCGCTGCGTCGCCTCCGAGGCGGTCTTGCCGGCATGGGCCGTGCGGTTGACGACCGCGAGGTTGGGGACGCCCCAATAGTCGAGGAGGTCCGGCCAGGGCTTGTCGCGGTGGTCGCGCCAGACCGCGAAGAGCGGGACGCGGTGGTCGACCTCGGCGCCGCGCAGGAGGCGGCCGCCGGTCTCGGCGCAGCGCCGGCGCTGGCGCAGCTTGAGGGCGTCGAGCGCCCCGACGGGCGCGGTCCAGAGCTTCCAGGCGGCGACGCAGCAGCTGTGCCAGCGGGCGACGCGGTTGAGGCGTCCGTCGCCCCAGAGGTCGCGATGCCAGCCGAGGCGGTAGACCGCGGCCCCGCAGACGCAGCACCGGCCAGGCTCGACCGCATGGGCGGGCTCGCGCCAGGGGGCGGGCGGGGCCCGGAAGGTGTCCGGCAGCCCCGCGAGGCCGATCCGCCAGGTCCAGCCTTCGGGGGCGCCGGTGCGAGCCGCCAGGGCGCGCGCCAGCGCGTCGGCGCGCAGGGGATGGTGGCGCCAGTAGGATTCGACGGCGAGCCGCGGGGTCGGCGGCACGAAGGGGCGGGACAGGGCGAAGGCGAGCACCCGCGCGGGGAAGACCGCCGGAAGGCTGCGCTCGAGGCGCGCTCGCGCCTTGGCGTTGCGCTCCATGCGCCAAACCGTTTCCGCCATCGGCGAGGCTCCCGAACCGCCCGGCCTCGGGTCCGGGCCGAGCCAGGGTGACGGAGGCAGGGTTAACGAACCGTTACCACTGTCAGAGGTAGGGTGAGGCGAGCCACACGGTCCGGTCGCGCAGCCGGAGCAGGAAGGGCCGCGCCGCGAGCCCCTCGCGGGTCATCTCTTCGGCCGTGGCGATCCGGTCGAGCACATGGCGGGCGATCCAGGCGGCGAGGGCCGGATCGTAGACCTCCAGGTCGATCTCGAAGTTCAGGCGCAGGCTGCGGGGGTCGAGGTTGGAGGAACCGACATAGGCCCAGGCGTCGTCGACGGCCATCAGCTTGGCATGGTCGAACCGGCCGGTGGACCGCCAGACCCGGCAGCCACCGGCGAGAATCTGGTCGAGCTGGGCCTGCATGGCGCTGTCGACGAGGCGGAGGTTGTTCTCGCCGGGCAGGACGATGTCGACCCGGACCCCGCGCCCGGCCGCGATCGCGAAGGCGGCGACCAGCCGCCGGTCGGGGAGGAAGTAGGGCGAGGCGACAAGGACCCGCTCGCGGGCCACGGAGAGCGCCCCGAGGATCATGCGATGGGTGCATTCGAGGTGCTGGTCCGGCCCGGAGGGGACGGCCCGGGCGAGCGCTGACCCGGGACGGTGGGCGGCCGTGCCGGCGAAGATCGCGTCGAGCGGCAGTTCCTCGCCGGTGGAGAAGAGCCAGTCCTGCGCGAAGACGGTGCCGAGGTCCTCGACGACCGGACCGGCGACGCGGAAATGGGCGTCTCGACCCGCCCCTTCCCCGGCGATCCGGGCGGAGAAGGACTGGCGGATGTTCATGCCGCCCATGAATGCCTCGCGGCCATCGACGATCATGATCTTGCGGTGGGTGCGCAGGTTGGCGTAGGCGAGCCTCAGGCCGAGCATGCCGTCCATGAACAGCGCATGCCGGATCCCGAGGTCGGCGAGGCGGCGCGTGATCGGGGGGCGCGAATAGCGGGACCCGATCGCGTCGACGAGGACGCGGACCGAGACCCCGCGGGCGACCGCCGCCCCGAGCGTCTCGGCGAAGAGCGCTCCGATGCGGTCGTCGTCGAAAATGTAGGTCTCCAGCAGGACCCAGGACGACGCCCCGTCGATGGCGGCGAGCATCGCGCCGTAGGCGTCGTCTCCGGTCGCGAGCGGCTCCACGGCGACGCCGGGGCGCAGCGGGAAGGCCGCAACCGTATCGCCGAGCCGGCGCAGGGGCGCCAGGCCCTCCGGCACGGTGCCGGCCGCCGCGGACGGGCGGCCGCCGGCGGCCGCTATCCGTTCCAGGCTCTCCTCGCGACCCTTGAGGCGGGTCTCCCGCCGGACGCGGTTCACGCCGAAGACGATGTAGACGACCGCGCCCAGGATGGGGGACAGCAGGATCACGCCCGTCCAGGCGGTGGCGGCGCGCACGTCCTGCTTGGTCATGATGGCGTGGACGGAGGTCGCGGCACCGAGGACGAGCGCCACAGCACCGGTGATGTGCGGCCAGTAGGCGGACATCACGTCGACGACCGCATCGTGGATCGCCATGGAAAGCCGCCCGCCTCCGTTTCCTGCGCCGCGCCCAGGAAGGCCGATCCGGACGGTCGCGGTCAAGCCGGGACAGGACCGTGTCATATCGGCGTCGCTCCATGCTACGCGAATCGGTTATGAGGAACTTCCGGCCATACACGGGTATTTGACTAGCCTTTCGGCGCTCGCCAGTCTGAAACGGGGCCGCGCAGGCGATCGGAACGGACTCGACGAGCCCGGGACCGGTCGTTCGAGCGCCCCTACGAGGACCACCCCATTCGAAACCGCCCCGCGGCCAACCGCCGAACGACTGCCCCGGGCCCGGGATCCGACGGCCAGGACACAGTGCCGCCCGCTTGGGCGGTCATGGTCCGGCGGACAGCAAGGCTAGAGACTTGAGGAGGCTTTTCATGACGTTCCACAACGCCCTCGGGAGGCCTGCGGCGACCGCGGCCGTCCTCTGCGGCCTCGCCCTCGCGACCGCGTCCGGCGCCGCGGCCCAGGCGGCCGCCGAGGCGAGCGAGAGCCCGTTCACGGCCCTGAAGGGCAACTGGCAGGGCAGCGGCACGATCACGCTGCAGAACGGCAACACGGAGCGGCTGCGCTGCCGGGCGACCTACCAGGTGGACCGCGACGGGTCGAGCCTGCAGCAGAACCTGGCCTGCACCAGCGACAACTACAATTTCGAGCTGCGCAGCGGCGTCGAGTATGACGGCGGCAACATCACCGGCACCTGGATGGAGGTGACGCGCAACCTCGAGGGCAAGATCACCGGCAAGATCCGCGACAAGGGCGAAATCCGCGCCGCGGTGCAGAGCCCGAACTTCTCGGCCTCGATCTCGATCGCCACGCGCGGGAACAAGCAGGCCGTGACCATCCGGTCGCCGGGGACGGAGCTGACGCAGGTCAACATCACGCTCGACCGGAAGGGCTGAGCGGGGGTCGGCCCCGCAGGGAGCAGGACTTGGCCGAAGGGCTTCTCGACTGGACCGCAGAGGGCGACCGCATCGCCGTCAGGGCGCGCGGCGCCTGGACGGCGGCGAACGCGTCGGTGCTCGAGCCGCTTGTCGGCGGGGTCGAGGCGCGCCGGGCGCGCGCCCTGGCGGTCGACGTGGCCGGGATCGGCGAGCTCGACACCTTCGGGGCCTGGCTGGTGGAGCGGCTCGTCCGCAGCGCGGGGAGCGCGGAGCTCAGCGGTCTGAAGGACGACTTCCGCGGTCTCTACGAAAAGGTGGCGCAGGCGAACCGCCGGCAGAGCACCATGCCGCCGCCCGCCCGCGGTCCGCTGGCGTGGCTCGGACGCGTCGGGCTCTCCATGGCCGAGGTGGGCACCGACCTCGGCGGGTTCGTGGCCATGCTGGGCGCGATCGCGACCGTGTTCGTCAAGGCCGTCGTCCGGCCGGCCCGACTCCGGCTGACCGCGCTCGTCCATCACCTCGACCGGGTGGCGCTGCAGGCCGTTCCGATCATCGTGCTGGTCACCTTCCTGATCGGCGGGATCATCGCCCAGCAGGGCTTCTTCCATTTCCGCAAGTTCGGCGCCGAGGACTACGTCGTCGACATGGTCGGCATCCTGGTGCTCCGCGAGATCGGCGTGCTGATCGTCGCCATCATGGTGGCGGGGCGGTCGGGAAGCTCCTACACGGCCGAGCTCGGCTCGATGAAGATGCGCGAGGAGATCGACGCGCTCAGCACGATGGGCCGCGACCCGATCGAGATCCTGATCCTGCCGCGCGTCCTGGCCCTGGTCATCGGCCTGCCGATCCTGGCTTTCATAGGCTCCATGGCCGCCCTCTACGGCGGCCTGCTGGTCGCCTGGTTCTACGGCGGCATGGACCAGACGATCTTCGTGGCGCGGCTCAAGGAGGCGATCTCGCTGACGCATTTCAACGTCGGCATGATCAAGGCGCCCTTTATGGCGCTGGTGATCGGCACGGTCGCCTGCAGCGAGGGCATCAAGGTCAAGGGCAGCGCGGAGTCCCTGGGCCTGCGGACCACCGCCTCCGTCGTCAAGTCGATCTTCCTCGTGATCGTGCTCGACGGCATCTTCGCGATCTTCTTCGCCTCGATCGGGATGTGACCGGCATGGCCCTCCGGACCGACGGACTCGCGATCAGCGTCGAAGGGCTGACGGTCGGCTTCGGACCGCGCACGGTGCTCGACGGGCTCGACCTGGAGGTCCGGCGCGGGGAGATCCTTGGGCTCGTGGGCGCGTCGGGCGGCGGCAAGTCCGTGCTGCTCAGGACCATGATCGGCCTCGTCCCGAAACGGAAGGGGCGGATCGAGATCCTGGGCGTCGACGTGGACGACGCCGCCGATAGGGAGGGGCACAGGGCCCTGGAGCGGCGCTGGGGCGTGCTGTTCCAGCACGGGGCGCTGTTTTCGTCGCTGACCGTGCTCGAGAACATCCAGTTTCCGATGCGCGAATATCTCGACCTGTCGGACCGGCTCATGCGCGAGGTGGCCTCCGCCAAGCTGGAGATGGTCGGGCTCGGTCCGGACGATGCCGGCAAGTTCCCGTCCGAGCTCTCGGGCGGCATGATCAAGCGGGTGGCCCTGGCGCGGGCGCTGGCGCTCGACCCGGAGATCGTCTTCCTGGACGAGCCCACCTCGGGGCTCGACCCGATCGCCGCCACGGAGTTCGACATGCTGATCCGGCAGCTCCAGCGGACGCTGGGACTGACGGTCTTCATGGTGACGCACGATCTCGACAGCCTCGCGAAGGTCTCGGACCGCATCGCGGCGCTGGCCGGCGGCCGGATCGTGGCCATCGGAACCCTGGACACCATGCTCGCCTGCGAGCATCCCTGGGTTCGATCCTACTTCCGCAGTGAGCGGGCGCATGGCCTGGGGCGCCCCCACGCAACACAGCCGGCCTGAGGCTCGACGATGGAAACGGACGCGCGATACGGGATCATCGGGGCCTTCACGCTGGCAGTCATTGGCGCGGCCTTCCTGTTCGTGTTCTGGATGCACACGACGGGCGGGCTGGGCGAACAGTCGGTCTACCAGATCCGCTTCGCCGGATCGGTCTCGGGGCTCAGGCCGGGGTCATCTGTGCTCTTCAACGGGATCCGTGTAGGCGAGGTGCTCGATCTCAGCCTCGTCCCGGAGGACAGCTCGCGCGTGCAGGCTACGGTCTCGGTCAACCGGGGGACGCCGATCCACACCGACACGCAGATCGCGGTGGAGACGCAAGGGCTGATGGGCTCGCCCTCCATCCTGCTCAGCGGCGGCACGGGCCCGCTCGCCGTCGGGCAGGCCGGACGGCCGCCGCTGCTCGACGCCGACCCGAACGCCACGGAGACGCTGACGCGGTCGGCCGGTAGCGCGCTCAAGAAGCTCGACCTGATCCTGGCCGAGAACGCTGAGCCACTGAACAACGCCATCGTCAAGTTCGGCACCTTCGCGGAGGCGCTCGCGCGCAACTCGGAACGGCTCGACAACATCGCGGCGGGCCTGGAGCGCATGGTCGGCAGCAGCGCCAAGAAGCCGCCCGTGGTCTACGACCTGACGGCCCCGGCCTCCTTCGATCCGCCCGTCAAGGCGCCGGCCGGCAAGGTGACGGTCGCCGAGCCGACCGCGCTCGTGGTGTTCGACACCCAGAAGGTTCTGGTCAGCCCGCAGGCCGGGGAGCGCACGCCGCTGGAAGAGGGCCAGTGGAGCGACTCGATCCCCAAGATGCTGCAGGCGAAGGTCATCCAGAGCTTCGAGAACGCCGGCCAGATCGACAGCGTCTCGCGACCGAGCGATCTCGGGTCCGCGGAGGTCCAGCTCTCGCTCGACATCCGGAACTTCCAGGTCTCGCAGCCGGACAAGACGGCTCTGGTGGAGTTCGCGGCGCGGCTCCTCGATTCCGACGGCAAGATCAAGGCCGCGCGCCTCTTCAAGCAAACGGCCCCGGTGGCGGGCGCGGACTCCGCCTCCGCGGCCCGGGCGCTCGACGCCGCCTTCGGCAAGGCGGCGACGGAGCTGGTCCGCTGGACGTCGGAGGCGGAGTGAGGGCCGCGCCGGCGCGTTCCGGACGTCAGTGGATCTCCGGTTCGGGCAGCGGCTCGGTGCCTTCCAGGAAATCGTAGTCGCAGCCCTTGTCGGCCTGGGTGACGTGGGCGGCGTGGAGCCGGACCCAGCCACGCGGCTCCGGCCGCGTCTTCGGCACGTAGGCGGCGAGGCGCGCGGCGAGCTCCGCGTCGGAGATCTCCAGTCGGATGGACCGGGCCTCGACGTCGACCGCGACGATGTCGCCGGTGCGGACGGCGGCGAGCGGACCGCCCACATAGGCCTCGGGCGCAACGTGCAGGATGCAGGCGCCGTAGCTGGTGCCGCTCATGCGCGCGTCGGAGATGCGCACGAGGTCGCGGACGCCCTGCTTCAGGAGCTTCCTGGGGATAGGCAGCATGCCCCATTCGGGCATGCCGGGGCCGCCGACCGGACCGGCGTTGCGGAGCACCATCACGCTGTCGGGCGAGCAGTCCAGGGTCTCGTCGTTCACGGCCTTCAGCATCTCGTCGTAGCTGTCGAAGACGAGCGCCGGACCGCGGTGCTTCAGGAGGCGCGGCTCGGCCGCGGTCGGCTTGATGATGCAGCCGTCCGGGGCGATGTTGCCGCGCAGGACCGCGATACCGCCGCCGGCCGCGATCGGGCGGTCGAGGGGGCGGATGACGTCGTCGTTCCAGACCTTGGCGTCGGCGAAATTCTCGCCGAGGGTCCGGCCCGTGACGGTCATCTCGCCGTTCTTCAGGACCGGCGCCAGGGTCTTGAAGAAAGCCGCGAAGCCGCCCGCATAGTGGAAGTCCTCCATCAGGAACTCGCCGGAGGGGCGCAGGTTGGCGATGACGCCGACCGCGTTCGACAGGCGCTCGAAGTCGTCGAGCGTCAGGTCCACGCCGGCGCGGCGCGCCATGGCGAGGACGTGGACGATGCCGTTGGTCGACCCGGCCATGGCCATCAGGGCCACGATGGCGTTGTGGAAGGAGCCGGCGGTGAGGATGCGCTTCGGGGTCAGGTCGTCCCAGACCATCTGGACGATGCGCTCGCCGCAGGCGGTCGCCATGCGGGAATGGGCGCTGTCGGCGGCCGGGATCGACCCGGCGCCGGGCAGCATCATGCCCATGGCCTCGACGATGCCGGCCATCGTGGAGGCGGTGCCCATGGTCATGCAGGTGCCGAAGGAGCGGGCGATGCCGGACTCCATCTCGCGCCAGTCGGCCTCCGTGATGGTGCCGGCCTCCTTGTCGGCCCAGTATTTCCAGACGTCGGAGCCCGAGCCGAGGACGCGGCCGCCCCAGTTGCCGCGCAGCATCGGGCCGGCGGGCAGGAAGATCGCCGGCAGGTCCATGGAGATCGCGCCCATCAGCAGGCCTGGCGTGGTCTTGTCGCAGCCGCCGAGCAGGACGGCCCCGTCGACCGGGTGGGAGCGCAGCAGTTCCTCGGTCTCCATGGCGAGGAAGTTGCGGTAGAGCATGGTGGTCGGCTTGACCATGCTCTCGGAGAGGGAGATCGCCGGCAGTTCGACGGGGAAGCCGCCCGCCGCCCAGATGCCGCGCTTGACCTCTTCGGCGCGGGTGCGCAGGTGGGTGTGGCAGGGGTTGAGGTCGCTCCAGGTGTTGATCAGCGCGATGACGGGCTTGCGGGCGAAGTCCTCGTATCGGTAGCCCATCTGCAGGGTGCGCGAGCGGTGGCCGAAGGAGCGCAGGTCGGTGGCGCCGAACCAACGGTGGCTGCGCAGGGTCTCGGGGGTCTTGCGGGTCATGCTCGGGTCCTTCAGGCGGCGGTGCGCAGGCCGTCGCGGGCCCAGGCGTCCAGGATCGTGGCGAGAGCGTCGGCGTCGGCCGGGTCCAGGCGGGGCAGGCCGGGCAGGCGCACGGGGCCGACCGGGTAGCCCTGCCGCTCCAGCGCGGCCTTGACGACCGTGACGTTGGCGCCATTCCCATAGCGGGTGCGCAGGCTCTCGAAGAGCGCGATGGTGTCGACGAGGGCGCGCGCGTTGGCCGCCCTGCCCTCCTCCAGCGCGCGCCAGATGGCGAGCGAGCGGGCCGGGTCGACATTGACGAGCCCCGAGGTGAAGCCGCGGGCGCCGACCGCGTAGAACGGGCCGGCCCAGCCCTCGGCGAGGCCGCAGACCCAG
Organism: Prosthecomicrobium sp. N25; assembly: GCF_037203705.1. Classification (NCBI taxonomy): domain Bacteria; kingdom Pseudomonadati; phylum Pseudomonadota; class Alphaproteobacteria; order Hyphomicrobiales; family Kaistiaceae; genus Prosthecomicrobium; species Prosthecomicrobium sp. N25. Next base: position 636,638 of record NZ_JBBCAT010000001.1, on the reverse strand, counting down.
AGAGCCGACGTCTCGGATGCAGCCCGCACGCATTCCGCCAGCAGCATGAGGTTCGGCGTGGCGAATTTAACCGCGGCGATGTTGGGGTGCTCGGCGAGGCCGGCGAGGAGCTTCAGGCTCATGGCGTCGGAGCGGACGTAGGCGACGACCGGGATCGTCAGGGCGTCGGCCACCGCCTCAAAATAGGCCGCCTGGGACTGCGGGGCCGCGAAGGGGTCGAGCGGCTGGTGGACCATGACGGCGTCGGCGCCGCCGGCGGCCGCACGGCGGCCGAGTTCGACGGCCTCCTTCAGCGACCGGCCGACCCCGGCGGTGACCATGGCGCGGCCGGCGTTCGCGGCGATGCAGCCGTCGTGCACGAGGCGGACCTCGTCGGGGGTCAGGGCGTAGAACTCGCCGGTGTTGCCGGCCGACACGATATTGTGGATCCCCCCGGCGGCGATGCGGTCGACCACCCGCGCCAGCAGGGCCCGGTCGACGGCGCCCTCGGCGTCGTAGGGCGTGACGTGCACGCCGGAAATGCCGCCGAGGGCGGCGCGGATCTCAACGGGGGTCATGGCTCGGGTCCTTCTCGAAAGGGGGCGGGCGCAGGCCTTGGCCCGGCTTTGGAAATCGGCTAGGCCGCCGGGGGGCGAGCCGGCGACGCGAAGACCGGGCGGGCCCTGCGAGGAGCAGTCCATGAAGATCGAGCATCCGACCGTGACGCCGCTGATCGACCTGCCGCTCGGCTGCGGCGAGGGGCCGACCTGGGACGAGGAGACGGGCACGCTGCTCTTCGTCGACATCCCGGCGCCGGCGCTGTTCCGGCTCGACCCCGCCACGCTGAAGCTCGAGCGGCACGACATGCCGAGCGCGATCGGCAGCTTCGGGCTGATGGCCGGCGGCAAGGCCGTGGTCGCGCTGAAGCACGGGATCCACATCTACGACTTCGCCCGGCGCAGCCTCGATCTCCTGTGCCACCCGGAGCCCGACCGGCCGACCAACCGCTACAACGACGGAAAGGTCGCCCCGGACGGACGCTTCTGGGTCGGGACGATGGACGACCGCCCGGAGCGGCAGCCGATGGCGGCGCTGTATCGGGTGGAGGCCGACGGCCGTTTCCAGAAGATCCTGGACGGGCTCACGGTTTCGAACGGGCTCGCATGGTCGCCGGACGGGCGGACCCTGTGGCACTCGGACTCCAGCCAGAAGTGGGTCGAGACCTTCGCGTACGACCTCGCCAACGGCGGCGTCTCCAACCGGCGCCAGGTCTGCGTGCTGGAAAACGAGGACGGGCGGCCGGACGGAGCGGCCTGCGACGCGGAGGGCTTCTACTGGTCGGCCGGGGTCTCGGCGGGCTGCCTCAACCGGATCGCGCCGGACGGCACGCTCGAGCGCAAGCTCGTCATGCCGATGCCGGCGCCGACCATGCCCTGCTTCGGCGGCAAGGACCTGAAGACGCTCTATGTCACGTCCCTCACGACCGACCGGACCGGCACCAAGGTCGCGGGCACGCTGGTGGCGCTGGCGTCCGACGTGGCGGGGGCGCCGATCGCGCGCTTCGGCGAGCGCCTGCCGGGGCTCTGAGGGGGGACGGCACGCCCCCCTTCCCGCCCCCGCGCGGCGGGGGGCGGGCGTCAGCGCCGGCTGGCCGTGCCGACCCGCCATCACCCGACCTCGGGACCGGTGAAGCGCGCGGCCTCCTCGGCGATGGCCTTGTGCAGCAGGTCCAGGTCGGCGGCGGTCGAGGGCAGGCGGCCGAACCAGTTGTTGAAGCCGTGCGTGACCCCCTGGACGTGGCGCAGGCGGTAGCGGATGCCGGCCTCGGCCAGCCGGCGGGCGAAGAGCGCGGCATCGTCGGCGAGCGGATCACATTCGGCGGCGAAGAGGATCGTCGGCGGGAAGCGGTCCGGCACCGGGTGCCGGGCGGGCGACAGGTCCGGGTGGGCCCGGTCCATGCCGGCGGGCACGTAGAGCTCGGCGAAGCGCTCCATGGAGGCGCGCTCGAGCTGGTAGCCGGTGCCGTAGAGGTCCACGGAGGGGCTGGACAGGGTGAGGTCCAGGCAGGGGCTCATCAGTGCCAGGAGCGCCACGGGGCAGCGCTTCCGCTCTATGAGGCGGAGCGTGGCGGCGACCGCCAGGCCGGCGCCCGCGCTGGTTCCGGCCACCGCCAGCGGCCCCCTGGGTACGCCGTCCACATAGCCCGCGGCGATGTCGGAGATCTGGTCCTCGACGTCCTCGATGGCCGCCGGCCAGGGATGCTCGGGCGCGAGGCGGTAGGAGATCGAGACGACCTGGGCGGGGATGCCGGCGGCCAGCCGGCGGGCCTCTGCGGCCGTCTCGTCGATGCCGCCGATCACGTAGCCGCCGCCATGGACGTAGACGACCACCGGCAGGGGCCCGGGAGCGTCGGGCGTGAAGACCCGGACGCGGCGGTGGCCGGCTCGGGTCTCGGCGGTGGCGTCGCGCTCCTCGGCGACCGTCGGGACCGCGTCGGTCTCGCGGAGTTCGGCCTGGCGCGAATAGATCGACCGCATGTCGGCGACCGTCTGCTCAGCCCGGGGCGGGACGGCGTTCGCCTGCTGCCAGGCGGCGATATCCCTCATCATCGCTTGCACGTCGTCTCGGAGCGGCATCGGGTCTCTCCCTTAGGCGAAGGCGTAGGAACCGTCTGGGCGCTTCGGCACCCGGCGCTGCCAGTGCACGTAGTCGTCGCGCGCGAGGACCTCCATGTCCATCTCCACGCCCCAGCCGGGTCGCTCCGGCCGGAGGTCGAGGTAGCCGTCCTTGGGCAGGTAGGGGTCGGCGACGTACTTGGCCGCGTCGATCTTGGCGACGAGGTCGTTGCCGCCGTAGGCGTAGACGGGGCCGGTCGGCAGGCGGTACTCGAGCACCAGGAAGTTCTGCTGGGCCGCGGAGAAGTGGACGTTCACGGCCGTCGCCAGCGGCCCCATCGGGTTGTGCGGGGCGACGGAGACATAGTGGGCCTCGGCGAGCGCCGCGATCCGGCGCATCTCGGTGACGCCGCCGACCACGCAGATGTCCGGCTGGACGATGTCGGCGCCTCGCGCATTTAGAAGCCGGAGGAACTCGAAGCGGCTGTAGAGGGATTCGCCGGTCGCGAGCCGGCAAACCAACTGCTTCTTCAGGTCGCCCCAGACCTCGATGTTCTCCGGCCGCAGCGGTTCCTCGAAGAACATGGGGTCGTAGGGGGCGAGCGCGTTGCCGAGCTGGACGGCCTGGATCGGCTCGAAGATCTTGGCATGGGCGTCGAAGGCGATGTCGTAGTCGGCGCGGATCGTCTCGCGCAGCTGACGGAAATACTCCGCGCTGGTGCGCACCACCTCACCCCAGCGATGGGCGTGGATGTCGATGCGCCAGGGCGAGAGCTTGAAGGCGGTGACGCCCCAGTCGGCGTTGAGCCGGTCGAGTTCGTCGCGGGCCTTGTCGGGATCGGGCGCGGTGTAGACGCCGGAATAGACCCGGACACGGTCGCGCACGGCGCCGCCGAGGAGCCGGTAGACGGGGACCCCGAGGGCCTTGGCGGAGATGTCCCAGAGGCAGTGGTCGATGGCGGAGATCGCCGCGAGCCCGAGGGCGCCCGGCGGAAAGCGGCACTGCTGGACCATCAAGTTGACCAGGAAGTCGACGCGGGTCGGGTCCTGGCCCTGGATGAAGCCCATCAGGTAGTCGAGCAGCGGCGGCAGGGCCTTGTCGGGGCCGTGGTTGTAGCACTCGCCCCAGCCGGTCAGGCCGTCGTCGGTGTCGAGCGCCACGACGACGCGCGGGCGGTCCTTGTCGCGGGTCATGTAGACCCGCATGCGATCGATCTTCATGTCACCGGCTCACTTGGAGGCATCGAAATAGACCCCGCGGCGGAGGCGGGTCTGGGTGTAGACGTGCTCGCGGAAGGTGCCCGCCGCGTAGCTCTGGCCCTTCTCGGTCACCGGCACCATGAGGTTGCCCTCGGAGGGGAAGCGGGCCACGAAGGCCTCGTCGATGTCGCAGCCGAGGCCGGGGGCGTCCGGGACGGTGATCCAGCCGTTCTCCTGTTTCGGATGGGGCACGATCGTCTCGTAGCGGCCCGGCCAGTCGTCCTCGATGCGCTCCAGGATGAGGGCGTTGGGGATCGAGGCCATCAGGTGCAGGGCGGCGTATTCGGCGACCGGGCCGAGCGAGCCGGAATGGGGGGCCATCATGATGTGATGGGCCTCCGCCATGGCGGCGATCTTCTTCATCTGGGTGATGCCGCCGGCGCGGCCGGTGTCGGGCTGGAGCACGTCGACGAGGTCGTTCTCGATCAGTTCGCGCTCCCCGAAGATGGTCGCCATACGCTCACCGGCGGCCAGCGGCACGTGGGCGGAGTCGCGGATGCGGCGGTAGCCGTCGAGGTTCTCGGGCGCGATCGGGTCCTCGATCCAGAGGAGATTGTAGGGCTCGAGGGCGCGGGCGAGGCGGGCGGCGTCGGCTGGGGTCATCCACGGGGGCCCGTGCAGGTCGATGGCGATGTCCATCTCGTCGCCGACCGCCTCGCGCAGCATCGCAACCTTGCGGACGGGGTCGGACACGCCGCCGCACTTGATGGTCATGATGCCGCGCTCCTTGGCGGAGAGCGCGATGCGGGCGGAGTTGGCGTGGGTGTAGATGCGGACCTTGTCGCGCACCTTGCCGCCGAGCAGGTTCCAGACGGGGGTGCCGAGCGCCTTGCCCTTGATGTCCCAGAGCGCCATGTCGATGCCCGTCATGGCGCCGGCCCCGACCGTGCCGAGCATGCCGTGGCCCATCATGGCGATCTGCATCTTCTGCCAGAGCCGCTCGATGTGGGTCGGATCCTCGCCGACCAGGATCGCGCTCATGTCCTTCACGGCCGTCTCGATCACGCGCGGCCAGCCGGAGCACTCGCCGATGCCTGTGATCCCGGCGTCGGTGTAGACCTTGACGAAGAGCCAGTTGCGGTAGCCCGACAGCTTGTTGAGGTCGGTCCGGTTGCCGGAATTGCCGTCGGAGGCCCACTTCTCGGGGTCCGGCTGGCCGGCATGCATGAGGAAGGTACGGATCTCGGTGATCTTCATCGTGGCGCTCCGGGGAGGATCGAAGGCTCAGGCATGGCGACGGTCTGGTCGGCCCGGGTTCCAGGTCCGGGCGTCCGCCCGGCCCCGGGCACGCCGGGCGCCGGAAGATGTCTCGCCGGGACCGCGCGGCATCGCGGACCTCATGCGCTCTTCGCGGCGCCCGGGCCGGTGTAGCGGACGCGGGCGTGGATGGAGCGATGGCGGGGGTCGGGGCGTGGGATCGCGGAGATCAGGGCCTTGGTGTAGTCGTGGACCGGGCGGTCGCAGACCTGCTCGGCCTCGCCGACCTCGACGAGGCGGCCCCGGTACATGACGGCGACGCGGTCGCACATGTAGCGGATGACGCCGATGTCGTGGCTGATGAAGACATAGGCGAGGTTCAGCTCGTCCTGGAGCCTCATCAGCAGGTCGAGGACCTGGAAGCGCAGTGACACGTCGAGGGCCGACGTGGCTTCGTCGGCGACGATGACGCGCGGTTTCAGCGCGATGGCGCGTGCGATTCCGATGCGCTGGCGCTGGCCGCCCGAGAAGGCGTGCGGGTAGCGTTCGCGCCAGGACGGGTCGAGGCCGACCTGTTCCATCAGATGGGCGACGCGGTCGTCGAGCTCGCGGCCCTTGGCGATGCCGTTGACGAGGAGCGGCTCACCGATCACCTGGGCGACGGTCATGCGCGGATTGAGCGAGCCGAAGGGGTCCTGGAAGATCATCCGGACCTCGCGGCGCATCTGCTTCAGCTCCTCGCCGGTCGCCTTGGCGAGGTCGAGCTGCGCGCCGTCGGGGCGGCGATACGTGATGACGCCCTCGGTCGGGTCGTAGAGGCGGACGAGGCAGCGGCCCATGGTGGTCTTGCCGGACCCGGATTCGCCGACGATGCCGAGGGTCTCGCCGGGGCGGACCGACAGGGAGACGCCGTCGACCGCCTTGGTGGCGCCGAAATGCATGGCGAGGTCGCGGACCTCGATGACGGGGGGGCGGTCGGCCGGGATCGGCGGGCGGGCGAGGCGGATCTCTGCCTTCGACTCGAGCTTCAGCACCGAGCCGATCAGCATCTTCGTGTAGGGGTCCTGCGGCGCGTGGAAGATGGTCTCCACGTCGGCATATTCCTTGACCTTGCCGTAGTGCATGACCAGCACGTCGTCGGCGATCTCGGCGACCACGCCCATGTCGTGGGTGATGAACATCACGGCCATGCCGTGGGACTTCTGCAGGCGCTTGATGAGGTCGAGGATCTCGGCCTGGGTCGTCACGTCGAGTGCTGTGGTCGGCTCGTCGGCGATGAGGAGCAGCGGCTCGCAGGCAAGCGCCATGGCGATCATGGCGCGCTGGCGCATGCCGCCGGAAAACTCGAAGGTGTAGCGGTCGATGGCCTTGTCGGGGTTGGGAATCTCGACCTGGCGCAGGAGGTCGACGGCGCGCTCGCGGGCGGCCTTCTTGGACATGCCGAGGTGGAGGCGCAGCACCTCGACGATCTGGTCGCCGACGGTGTGGACGGGCGACAGCGACGACATCGGCTCCTGGAAAATCATGGCGATGTCCCGGCCACGGACGGCGCGGATCTCGCGCCCGCGCGGATCGAGCCGGGCGAGGTCGACGCTCGATCCGTCGGCGCGGGACAGGATGATCTCGCCGTCCTCGATCCGGCCCGGGGCGTCGACGATCTGCAGGATGGAACGGGCAGTCACGCTCTTGCCCGAACCGGACTCGCCAACCACGCAGAGGGTCTTGCCGCGCTCGACCTTGAAGGATACGCCGTCGACGGCCTTCACGGTGCCGTTGCGCACGGCGAAGTGGGTGACGAGGTTCTTGACCTCGAGGACCGGGCGCGGGCTGGCGACGGTCAGGTTCGGGCGGGGCTTCGGCTGCTGCATGGGTCCCGTCCCGTCACTTGTTGTAGGGGTCGGCCGCGTCGCGCAGGCCGTCGCCGAGGAGGTTCAACGCCATGACGGCGACCACCACCGCGGCGCCGGGCGCGAAGAGCCAGGGAGCGGTCGCGATCGAGCGGATGTTCTGCGCCTCGCGCAGGAGCACGCCCCAGGAAATGGTCGGCGGCTGAAGCCCGAGGCCCAGGAAGGAGAGCGCGGTCTCGGCCAGGATCATCGCCGGGATCGCGAGCGTGATCGACGCGATGATGTGGGACGCGAAGCTCGGCAGCATGTGGCGGAAGATGATCCGCCCCTCCGAGCAACCGTCGAGCCGGGCGGCGGAGACGAACTCCTCGGTCCTCAGCGACAGGAAGCGGCCGCGCACGACGCGGGCGAGCTGGGCCCAGCCGGTCAGCGACAGGATGATGGTGATCATGAGGTACTGGGTAGTGGCCGGCCAGTCCTGGGGCAGGGCGGCCGCCATGGCGAGCCAGATCGGGATCGTCGGCAGGGCGAGGACGAACTCGATCACGCGCTGGATGGCGAAGTCGGTCTTGCCGCCGTAGTAGCCCGAGATGCCGCCGAGCACGATGCCGATCGCCAGGGACAGGAACACGCCGACGAGGCCGAGGGACAGCGAGATCTGCGCGCCTTGCGCGATGCGGCTCCAGACGCAGCGGCCGAGCCGGTCGGTGCCGATCGGGAAGAAGGGCGAGGCGGCGTCGGAGGTGGCGACCAGGTGGAGCTTCGATGCGAAGAGGCCCAGGAAGGACCAGGTATAGCCTTCGCCGAAGAAGACGAGCGGCACGCGCCTCGTCGTGTCGGCGACGAAGATGGGCTCGAGCGTCTCCGGGTCGCGGGTCAGCTTGGAGGGGTGGAAGTAGGGGCCGACGAAGCTGCCCTCGTGGAAGAAGTGGATGGCCTGCGGCGGCTGGTAGCCGGCGCGGGCGTTCTGCTGGTTCGGGTCGTTGATGGCGAAGAATCCCGGGACGGCCGCAACGATATAGAGCGCGATCGTCACGAAGAGGGCGACCATCGCGAGCTTGTGGCGGCGGAAGGCCCACCAGATCAGCGACCACTGGGAGGCGACCGCGAGGCGGGAGGCGGGGACTTCGGCAACGGTGACGTCGGTCATGGAGGCCTCCTCACTCGAGCCGAATGCGCGGGTCGACGAGCGCGAGCAGGATGTCGCTGACGAGCGAGCCGACGAGGGTCAGGCCGCAGATCAGGAGCACGAAGGCGCCGGCCAGGTACATGTCCTGCGCCATCAGGGACTGGAGCAGGAGCGGCGCTGCGGTCGGCAGGTTCAGGACGATGGCGACCACGATGGAACCGGACACGAGGTTCGGCAGCAGCCAGGCGATGGTCGAGATGAAGGGATTGAGGGCGAGGCGGACCGGATACTTCACCAGGAGACGGAACTCGGAGAGGCCCTTGGCACGGGCGGTCACCACGTAGGGCTTGTGGATCTCGTCCAGCATGTTGGCGCGCATGACGCGGATCAGGCTCGCGGTGCCCGAGACGGCCAGGATGATCACCGGGATCCAGAGGTGGTGGATAAGGTCGACGGTCTTCGCCCAGGACCAGGGCGCGTTCTGGAACTCCTCGGAGAAGAGGCCGCCGACGTCCTGGCCGAAATGCACGGCGGCGACGTACATCAGCACGAGCGCGAGCAGGAAGGACGGGATGGCGAGGCCGAGGAAGCTCAGCAGGGTGAAGAGATAGTCGCCGATGGAATACTTGCGGACCGCCGAGTAGACGCCGATCGGCAGCGCGATGGCCCAGGTCGCGATCAGGGTCGAGACGGTGAGGATCAGGGTCAGCGCCATGCGCTCCCAGATCAGTCCGGAGACGGGCTGCTGCCACTCGAAAGAGATGCCGAAGTCGCCGCGGGTGACGATGCCCCAGATCCACTTGACGTACTGGACGAACATCGGCTGGTCGAGGCCGAAGCGCTCGCGCAGGTCGCGGGCGGTGTTCTGGTCGACGATCTCGTTGGAGGCCGCGAGGGTCGCCACGTAGCTCGTCACGAAGTCGCCGGGCGGCAGCTGGATGAGCACGAAGGCCAGGAAGGACACCGCCAGCAGCGACGGGATCATCCAGGCCAGGCGCTTGAGGATGAACTTGAGCATCGTGGGCCTTCAGGCGGTCTCGAAGGGTCCGGTTGCCGGGTCACCGACCCGGCGTGGGCAGTTCGAAGTCCCGGCGTGCTCGCCTCGGCACCGCGGCGCCGGCGACGCGACGGGAAGGGCTGGCCCCGTCGGGGGCGCGGCTCGCCGCAAGGGGAAGGCACGGGGCCTCCCGGTCCGGCCGGGGCGGTCAGCCTCGGCCGGAAGAAGGGCGGGAGGGCCTGCCCTCCCGGCTCCCACGCTGGAGCGACCCTCGGATCAGGTGAAGAAGAACTGCTGCGGCATGGCCGGGCCGGGATTCGGCCAGGACCAGCTGTCCGGCGTCTTCGGCGGCACGTTCTGCAGGTTGTTCTTGACCACCCCGAAGGTGTTGACCGCCAGGCAGACCCCGATGGTCTCGAACTCGTCGGCGCAGATGTCGAAGATCTGCTTCATGATCGCGCCGCGCTTGGCGAGGTCGGCCGTCGCGCGGGCGTCGTCGAAGAGCTTCATGCGCTTCTTCTGGCTTTCCGGCGGCTCCTGGCCGTCCTTGCCGTTCGACACGTACCAGAGCGTCCAGGGGATCGCGTAGCGCGAACCCTGCGGGTGCTGGGCGAAGAAGTCGCGCGGGTCGAACATCGGGTCGAGGCCGCCGGGGCCCGGCCAGACGGCCGCGTCGTGATCGTTGGCGTCGCCGCGGGTGTAGTAGAGGGTCCGCTCGATCGTGTTGACTTTCACGTCGACGCCGATGGCCGCCCAGTGGCGCTTGACCAGTTCGAGCGTGTCGACCAGGTCCGGGTAGAGGGTCGGGATGACGTCGATGGCGAAGAAGACCTTCTGGCCGTCCGGACGCAGGCGGAAGCCGTCGCCGCCCTTCTTGTCGTAGCCGATCTTGTCCAGGATGGCGTTCGCCTGGGCCTTGTCGAGCTGGGTGTTCTGGCGGGCGAGCTTCTCGTGGTACCAGGGATGGCTCGGGCGCGGACCGGCCTGGTAGGGCTCGGACTGGCCGAGATAGACGAGCTCGATGATCTCCTTGCGGTCGATGCCGAGCGAGAGCGCCTTGCGGAACTCCTTGTTGGCGAACATGGCCCGCATGGCGGGATCCTTGTGGGTCATGTTCAGGTAGATCTGGCACTGCTGGGCGCCCGAGGGCTCCAGCTCGAGCAGGCGGTAGCCGCCCTTCTCCCGGTTCTTGGCCAGCGTCGGCTTGTTCGGCAGCGAGTTCACGTGCCGGTCCTGGATGTCGATCTTGCCGGAGACCACGTCCAGCATGAGGGATTCGACGTCCTGGCTGATGCCGAAGGTGAGCTGATCGATGTAGGGGAGCTGGTTGCCCGCCGTGTCGACCTGCCAGAAGTAGGGGTTGCGCTTCATCACCACGCGCGTGGCGCCGCCCACGTAGGGCTCGGTGACGACCCAGGGATCGAGGGTCGGCTTGTCCGGGTTGCCCCAGCGCGACGGGATCTCGATGTCGCCCATCTTGGCGCGGAAGAGGTCCGGCCAGCCGGAGACGTTCGCGGCCTTCACGAGGTCGGCGACGTTCGGGTTGTACTTCGGCACGAACTGCATGCCGTAGTGCTTCGGGAAGAGGGTCGGATGCTGGCCGAGCGGCGTGGCGAGCTGCTCGAGGAACAGCGCGTAGGGCTGCTTGAAGGTGAACTTGACGGTGGTGTCGTCGACCTTGGTGACGACCGCCGGCGCGCCGCCGATGGAGAGCTGGGAGGGCGCGGACTTGTAGAGGTCCGTGTTGAGCACGCAGTCGTTGATCGAGAAGAGGATGTCGTCGGCCGTGAAGGGCTTGCCGTCCGACCACTTCATGCCCTTGCGCAGGTAGAAGGTGAACTCGGTGGCATCGGCGTTGACGTCCCACTTCTCGGCAACGTTCGGGCGCACTTCCGTGAACTGCAGGTTCCAGCGCACGAGGCCCTGGTTGCCGACCATGCGGAGGATGCCGTTGTGGTCGGACGAACCGCGCAAGCCGCGCCGGAGCGAGCCGCCATAGGCGCCCACCTTGGAGAAGGGCTCGACGACCAGCGGGTTGGCCGGGAGGCGGTCGGCCAGCTTCGGCAGCTTGCCTTCGGCCGCGAGCTTGGCCAGTTCCGGCGCCTCGGCCTTGCCGGCCTGCGCGAAGGCGGCGCGACCGGCGAGCGGCAGCGCGGCCATGCCGGCCATGCCTTTCAGGATCGAGCGGCGCACGAGGCCGGGACGGCGCATGATGTCTTCCTGCATGGGTTCCCTCCCATCAGCGGGGCGTGTGTTCGGTCGCCGGGTCGTTGGATGCCCGGCGCGGCGACATGGGGGGAAGCTGTAGACCACGTGCCGGCGAATTACAAGTATTGACAAGTTCGGACAGCAATGGCCTTCTGCGGCCCTGAGGGTCTGCGGCGTCCCGGCATGGCCGGATTGCCGCAACGCACAAGAAATTCAGGCGCTTCTTTGCAGTGCAGCGAGGAGCCGCGGCCCGCCGCGCCGGCTCTTCGGGGTCTGCTCGTGCGGGCGGGGCGCCTGACAGGTCAGAACAACTCGCCGGACCAACCGGCCCTGGAGGGATGCACCGGCATGCCGTTCACCGAAGAGACCCGCGCCAAGTTCGCCGCCGTGTCGACCGCGACGCTCACGACCGTGCTCCTGAAGCGGGGCTTCCGCAATGTGTTCATCTCGGACCTCAAGCTGATCAACCCGGGCGCGCCGCGGCTCGTCGGGCCGGCCTATACGCTGCGCTACATCCCCTCGCGCGAGGATCTCGACCATCCCGGCGTGTTCGAGGACCGCGGACACCCGCAGCGGCGCGCCGTCGAGGAGTGCCCGCCCGGGCATGTGCTCGTCATCGACAGCCGCAAGGACCACCGGGCGGCGTCGGCGGGCGGCATCCTGGTCGCCCGCATGTACAAGCGCGGCGTGGCGGGGATCGTCTCCGACGGCGGCTTCCGCGACAGCCCCGACATCGCGGAACTGCCCTTTCCCGTCTACCATGTCGCCCCGGCGGCCCCGACGAACCTGATCCGTCACCACGCCATGGACCTCAATGTCCCGATCGGCTGCGGCGACGTTCCCGTCTATCCGGGCGACATCGTCGTCGGCGACGGCGAGGGCGTGGTGATCGTCCCGGGCGAGATCGCCGAGGCGGTCGCCGACGAGGCCTTCGAGCAGACGGTGTTCGAGGACTTCGTGCAGGAGCAGGTCATGGGCGGCCGCGGGATCTTCGGCATCTATCCGCCGGGACCCGAGGCCAAGGCCGAATTCGCGGCCTGGCGGGCGGCGCGCGGACGCTGAGACGGGAACGAGGGACGATGAGCCAGGTCGCCGACATCCTGACGCGGGACGACGGGGCGCCGGCGCGACTCTCCGGCACCGTCTACGACGCCATCGTGCAGTTCATCGCCAATGGCGATTTCGCGCTGAACAGCCGGCTGCCCTCTGAGGCGGAGCTGTCGGTCCGCTTCGGGGCGTCGCGGCCGGTGGTGCGCGAGGCGCTGGCGCGGCTACGCGAGGACGGGGTCATCGTCTCACGCAAGGGCTCGGGCTCCTACGTGACGCGGCGCCCCGACATGGCGGTCCTGAAGTTCACGCCGGTCGGCTCGCTCGCCGACGTGCAGCGCTGCTTCGAGTTCCGGGCCGGCCTCGAGCCGGCGGCCGCCGCGCTCGCCGCCATCCGCTGGCAGGACGAGCACCTCGCCGCGGTCAAGGGTGCGCTGGACTCGCTCGAGGACTGCCTGCAGCGGGGCGTGCTCGGTGCGGAGGAGGACAACCGCTTCCACGAGGCCATCGCGGAGGCGACTCGCAACCAGTACCACGTCTCGGTGCAGCGCTCGCTGAGGCCTCACATCGCGATCGGGATGAGCGTCACCCGGAACCTGAGCCTGATGCGCACCGAGGCGCGCATCCGCACCGTTCAGGACGAGCACGTGGCGATCTACGAGGCGATCCGGCGGCGCGACGCGGACGGCGCGCGCCGGGCCATGGAGACCCATGTGCTGAACGCCCGGCGCCGGATGTTCGAGGGAGTCGACGAATGACCAAGCCGGGGAATGCCCGGGGCCGGGTCGTCCTGACGGGCGGCGCGGGCAACGTGGCGCGCGCTCTGCGTCCGGAACTCGTGAAGGGCGGTATCGACGACCTCGTCCTTCTCGACCTGGCGGACCCGGGCGAGCTTCGGCCCGGCGAGCGGTGGTCGAGGACGGACATCACGGACCTGGAGGCGTTGACAGCGGCCCTGGCGGGGGCGCGGTCGGTCATCCACCTCGCGGGATTCCCGCGCGACGGCGAATTCGAGAGCATTCTGGCGATCAACGTGGTCGGCACCAGCAACCTCTACGAGGCGGCTCGGCGGGCCGGCGTGGAACGCGTGGTCTACGGCTCCAGCAATCACGCCACCGGCTTCTACCCGCGCTCGGCGACGGTGCGGCCCGAGGATCCGATGCGGCCGGACGGGCTCTACGGCCTGTCGAAGTGCTGGGGCGAGCTGACCGCCGGGCTCTATTTCGAGAAGTGCGGGATCCGGACGCTCGCCATCCGGATCGGCAACGCGCAGGAGCGGCCGACCAATCCGCGCAGCCTGCTGATCTGGATCAGCCCGCGCGACCTCGCGCAGCTCGTCTTCATCGGCCTCGACCACCCGGAGATCGACTGCCACACCGTGTGGGGAATCGGCGCGAGCGGCACGACCTGGTACGACAACTCGACGGCCGAGCGCCTCGGCTACCGGCCGCAGGACGTGCCGGCCGACTTCGCCGCCCCGGGCGCGCAGGAGCCGCGGGCGAGCGAGATGCCGGCCATCGAGGACCACTTCCAGGGCGCCATGTTCTGCATGTGGGGCCACGATGGGGTCGTGCGCCGGCGGCAGGGCGTCTAGGCCTCAGGGCACGAAGCGCTGGCCCGGCAGCAGGCGCACCACGGACGTCGGGTCGAAGGGGATGCGCGCCCCGTCGCGGATCTGCCATTGCTGGATGGCGTCGCTTCCGGGCCCGTAGCGCGGATCGCCGTGGGCGGGATTGTAGGCGAGGCCATCGGGATGCTTCGCGGTGAGTTCGTAAGTGTACTCGGTCGGGTTGGGCAGGCGCCTCAGGCCGTAGAGGGCGGCCCCGCTGGCCAGGAAACGGTCCGGGAGACCCAACGACGTCTCGATCTCGGCCGGCGTGAGGCCGGACAGGAAGCGGGCGAGCGTGATGTAGCCGCCGACGTCGTCCTGCGGGCCGCGGTCGAGCGGCACGACCTTCACGACCCGGTTCACGCCGCGCAAGGACCAGTTCTCCCGGCGGAGTTCCGACCGGATTTCCGCGCGCCAGTCCCTGTCCATCGCTCCCCTCCCCTACCCCTCAGCGTGGGTCGGTTCGGGGCCGCGGTCAATGCGGGACGGGCACCCGGGCCTCAGCCCTGCCAGTCGAGGCGGCTGACATGGGCGTTGCCGACCGCCAGACGGCGGAGGGTCCCGCCCGGCCAGAGGCGCAAGGTCAGGGTGGGGACGCCCTCCTCCATCTCGTAGGCGATCCAGGCGAGCGGCGTGTCGGCACGGGCAGAGGCGCCGAGCGCCTCCATGTGGGCCGTGATGGCCGCCTGCCCGTCGGCCGGAAAATACTGGAAGGCGATCGAGTGCTGCAGGACGCGGGCGACGCCGGGCTGGGGGGCGGCCCCGAGACGGGCCCGGACCCAGGCGGCGGCATCCATGGCGTCCACCTCGGGCGGGTGGCGGGCCGCGACCGCGAGGGCGGCCTCGAGCCGGGCGAGGCGCTCGGGCTGGTCGGGCCAGACATAGGCGGCGAGGCGCCGGCGCTCCTCAGGATCGGCGATGCGGATGGGGGTGAGGTCGCAGCCGCGGCGGCTCACGACGAGGGGATCCGGGCCTTCGGGAGCGGCGCCCCGCCATTCGGGGCGGAGGCGCACGGGCGACGCGGGGTCGCCGAAGAGACGACCGCCGAGGTCGTAGGCGTAGCGGTCGAGGTTGAGGTTGAGGCCCGCGCTGGCGCCGACCTCGTGGACGGCGAGAGGCAGGCCGGTCAGGCCCGCCACCGTGACGAGGCCGGCATAAAGGGCGGCCGAGCGGCCGACCTCGTTGGTCTGCGGCGGGCGGTCGATCCAGGGGCGGATCTCGGCGTCGGCCTCCGCGAGCGTCGCCCCGAGGGCGGCGGCGAGGCCGTCGGCATCGGGCATCGGGTTCGGCGGGTAGAGCGGGGCGAGGCGCGGCAGCCGGCCGGCACGGACGAGGCCGTGCAGGGCGCCGCCGAGGCGGAGGGGCACCGAGTCCGCCAGGGCTCCGGCCGCCCCCGGCCAGTCCAGGATGGCGCGGCCGGTCTGGGTCGACCGGTCCAGGGCTGCGGCGGCGGCACGCATCACCGCGGCCGTGAAGGGCGAGCCGAGCCGGTCGCACCAGGCCGCCTGTTCCTCGAAGTCCTTCCGGATCCGTTCGTCCGTCATGGCGGGCCTCCTCTACCGGGACGAAGCCAGGATGGACGGCTTGACGGCATGATCAATCTTGATTCCTATCGTCAAGATGAGACAGCTCCTCACCGCCCGCGAGGCGGCGGCCGAACTCGGGATCAGCGTGGCGTCGCTCTACGCCTATGTGAGCCGCGGTCTCGTCCGTTCGCAGGCGCAGCCCGGGACGCGGCTCCGGGGCTATGACGCGGCCGACGTGCGGGCGCTCCGGGGACGGGCCGCCGCGGGGCCCGCGGCCGGGGAGGCCGGAGCGCCCTCCATCGAGACCGCCCTCACCCTCATCCAGGCCGATCGGCTCCACTACCGCGGCATCGACCTCGAGCGGCTGGCCGCCGAGGCGCGCTTCGAGACGGTCGCGGCCCTCCTCTGGGGCGTCGGTGATGCGGATCCGTTCGCCGACACGGCGTTCGTGCCGGTCCTCGCGGCGCCCCCGGAGGCGAGCCTGGCGTCACGGCTGATCGTCGACCTGACGGTCGCCTCCGACCGCGATCCGGCCGGCTTCGCGAAAGGTCCCGGCGCGATCGCGCGGACCGGCGCGCGCATCCTGCGGCAGCTCACCGCGACGGTCTCGGGCTCGGTGGCGGCGCCGGGCTCGATCTCGGCGGGGCTGGCGGCGGGTTGGGGGCGCGTCTCGGCCGAGCCCGCGATCCGGGCGGCCCTGATCGCCACCGCGGACCACGAGCTCGCCGCATCGACCTTCGCGGTGCGGGTGGCGGCCTCGACGGGGGCGTCGCCCTGGCGGGCGGTGTCGGCCGGCCTCGCGTGCCTGGACGGTCCCCGCCACGGCGGGATGGCCGAGCGCGTCGCGGCCATGCTGGACGGCATCGCCGGACCGGAGGACGCCGAGGCGGCGCTCGCGGCTCGGCTGCGGCGCGGGGAGGACCTGCACGGCTTCGGCCATCCGCTCTACCGCGAGGCGGATCCCCGGGCCGGCGTGCTGCTCCGCGCCGCGCGGCGGCTCGCCCCCGATGCGCCCGCGGTGCGGCTGGCCGAGGCCGTGGTCGCCTCCGCCCGGCGCCTGACCGGGCTCTTCCCGAACGTCGATTTCGGCCTAGTCACGATCGCCCGGGCGGCGGGCCTGCCGGCCGCGGCGCCGCTCGCGCTGTTCGCGATCGGCCGCACGGCAGGGTGGATCGGCCACGTGATCGAGCAGGCGGGGGACGCGGCGCTGATCAGGCCGCGCGCCCGCTACGTCGGGCCGCTCCCCGACTGAGAAAAATCCCCGCCCCGCAGGGCTGTTGGTACGGCAAGGGGGATTCGCGGAAGGGCTTCCAGGTTGTATATTGTAAAATGGATGTGAGGTCGGCGCGCGGCGGGCCGGCGGAGGGGGAAGGCCATGAGCCTCGGCGTGCGCCTGGCGGTGCTGGGCGGACTGACGCTTCTGCCGGTGGTGGGCATGCAGGCGCTGAACCAGTTTGACCTGCGGCGCGCGCGGGAAGCCGAGGTGAGGGCGAGCGTCATGCAGCAGGCCGAGCGCCTCGCGGGCGAGCAGGCCCGTCTGTTCGACGGCATCCGGCTCGTGCTCAAGACCCTCGCGGAGATCGACGAGGTCCGCAGCGGCGAACCGGCCGCCTGCGTGTCGACGCTTGCGGCCGTGCGGTCCGCCCACGACGGGTTCGAGGCGATCGGGGTGGCCGACAAGACCGGGCGGGTGACCTGCGCGTCGCACCGCACGCCGGCGGACGGGGAGTTGCCGGCGATCTCGGACCGGGGCTACTTCCGCCGGGCGCTGGAGGGCCAGGACTTCGCGGTCGGGACCTACGCGTATGGACGTCAGACCCGGACTCACGTGATCCACATGGCGCATCCCTATCGGGACGCCGAGGGACAGACGGTCGGGGTGGTCTTCATCGCGCTCAGCCTCGACTGGCTCGCGCGCCAGCTCGACGGCCCGGCCTGGAACAGCGACAGGGCCTTCTCGATCGCGGATGCCGGCGGCACCATGCTGGTGCGCCTGCCCGACCAGGAGCGCTTCGTGGGCAAGCCGTTCCCGGCCGACCTTTGGGCGGCGACCCACGAGGCGCGGGAGCCGGGGACCTTCGACGCCGTCTCGCCGCTCGACGGCGTCCGCCGGATCGTCGGCTACGTGCCGCCGAGCCTCGGGCCGGGCGGCCTCTACGTGGGGGTCGGCTACAGCCGCTCGGCGGCCTTCGCGGCGCTGGACGCGGCGACCTTCCGGGACATCGCGGCGGCGGCCGCCGCGACGCTGCTGGCTCTCTTCTTCGCCTGGTTCGTCGGACGGCGGCTGATCCGGCGTCCGGTCTCGGACCTGATCGCGCTCACCGAGCGGTGGCGGGCCGGGGACCTCTCGGTGCGGAGCGGCGCGCGCGGGGACACCGAGTTCGGGCAGCTCGGCGCCGCCTTCGACGCGCTGGCGAACGACCTCCAGGCCGCCCTAGAGCACAAGGACGTGCTCCTCCGCGAGTTGAACCACCGCATCATGAACAGCCTCCAGACCATCGCGAGCCTGTTCAAGCTACAGTCGCGCTCGGTCACCGACCCGACCGCGCGCCGGCAGTTCGACGTGGCGGTCGGGCGCATCAACTCGGTGGCGCTCGCCTACCGGCGCATGCACACGGCCGGCGGCATCGAGACGGTCGACTTCACCGGCTTCGTGCGCGAGCTCTGCCAGGACCTGTCGCGCTCGCTGATGCCGGACGGCGAAACCTGCCGCGTCGACGCGGACCCGGTCGTGCTCGTGCCCGAGCAGGCGATGTCCCTGGCGCTCGTGGTCAACGAGCTCGTCACCAACGCGATCAAGCACGGCGGGCCGGGGTCGGCCATCACGGTCAAGCTGGGCCGGTCCTCCGAGGGCTGCCGCCTCGCCGTGCGCAACCGGGGCAGCCTGCCGCCGGACTTCCGCGCCGACGACCGGCGCGGCTTCGGCATGCAGATGGTCAACGCGATGATGCGGCAGCTCGAAGGGCGCCTGGAGGTCTCCTCGATCGCCGGCGAGACGGAATTCGCCGTGACCTTCGTGCCCAGGCCGCCGGCCGAGGTGGAGCTCGCCGTTCTCGCCTCGACGGCAGGAACCGCGCGGGCCGGGTGACCGCCGGCGCGGCCTCTGCTATGCGGACGCCCGGAGCCCGGCCCGTCGGCCGGGCGGGAGGGATCGGAGCGCGGCGCCTCGTGCCGCGGCCGGCCCCGGGGGGCGCATGGGGCTCGACGCGACACTGGTCCTGACCGCGCTGGCGCTCGGCATCGAGGCGGCCGCCGGCTATCCGGGCGGCCTCTTCGCGCGCATCGGGCACCCGGTGACTTGGATCGGGGCGCTCATCGCGCGGCTCGACCGGAGCCTCAACCGCGAGACCTCGCGACCGGCAGCCCGGCGCGCGGCCGGAGTCCTGGCGCTCGCCGTCGTCCTCGGTGTGGCGGGCGGAGTGGCGGCGGGTGTGGAACGCGGCGTCATGGCGCTGGCGCCCGGTCTGCCCGGGCTCGTGGTGATCGCGCTCGCGGCCTCGTCGCTCCTGGCTCAGCGCAGCCTCGACGACCACGTGCGGGCGGTCGCGGCAGGGCTGGAGCGTTCGCTCGACGAGGGCCGGGCGGCGGTCTCCCTGATCGTCGGGCGGAACCCGGCCGTGCTGGACGAGGCGGGGGTGGCCCGTGCCGCGATCGAAAGCCTCGCGGAGAACTTCTCGGACGGCATCGTCGCCCCGGCCTTCTGGATGGCGGCGGGCGGGCTGCCGGGGGCGGCGCTCTACAAGGCGGCCAACACGGCGGACAGCATGATCGGGCACCGGACCCCGCGCCACGCGGCGTTCGGCTGGGCCGCCGCGCGCTTCGACGACCTGGTCAACCTGCCGGCCTCCCGGCTCGCGGCCCTGTGGCTCGTCGTCGCCGCTGCGATCACGGAGGGCGCTTCGGCGCGCGAAGCCGTGCGGGCCGTGCGGCGCGACGCCGGGCGGCACCGGTCGCCGAATGCCGGCTGGCCGGAGGCCGCCATGGCGGGGGCCCTCGGGCTCAAGCTGGCCGGCCCGCGGGTCTACGGCGACACGCTCGTCGACGACGCCTTCATGGGCGATGGGCGGCGGGAGGCCACGGCCGCCGACATCCGCCGCGCGCTCGGCCTCTACCGTCGGGCCCTGGCGATCCAGTTCGTCGCCGTGGCGGCCTTGGCGCTGGCGGCGGCCTGACCGGCGGCGTCAGGCGAAGCGCCGCGCGCCCGCGACGCAGAGGACGACCGAGGCGGCGACCAGGATCGTGGCGGGGCCGACGGCCTCGCCGAGCAGCAGGGCGGCGAGCGCGAGGCCGAAGAAGGGCTGCAGCAGTTGCAGTTGCCCGACCGCCGCGATGCCGCCCCGGGCCAGGCCGCGGTACCAGAACACGAAGCCGATCAGCATGCTGAAGAGGGACACGTAGGCGAGGCCGATCCAGGCCGGGACGCCGACGCCATCGAAGCTCGCCGGCATGGTCCCGAGGGCGGCGGCGAGCGTCACCGGTAGGGACAGGACCAAGGCCCAGCAGATGACCTGCCAGCCGCCGTAGACGCGCGACAGGGCGGCGCCCTCTGCATAGCCGAGCCCGCAGCCGACGATGGCGGCCAGCATGAGGCCGTCGCCGAGGAGGTCGCCGTCGAGGCCGCGCGACAGGGCGAAGCCGGCGACGAGCAGGCTGCCGAGGCCGGAGAAGATCCAGAAGGCCGGGCGCGGCCGCTCGCCGCCGCGCAGGACCCCGAAGGCGGCGGTCGCGAGCGGCAGGAGGCCGATGAAGACGACCGCATGGGCCGCCGTGACATGGCGCAGCGCCAGGGCGGTCAGGAGCGGGAAGGCGATCACGACCCCGGCCGCCACGACGGCGAGCCCGGGCAGGTCCTGCCGTTTCGGCCGGCGCTGGCGGAAGGCCACTAGGAGGAGCAGGGCGGCGAGGCCCGCCAGGGCGGCCCGGGCGAGGGTCAGGAAGACGGGGTCGAAGTCGGCCACCGCCACCCGGGTGGCGGGCAGCGAGCCGCTGAAGATGAGCATGCCGACGAAGCCGCTGATCCAGCCGTCCGCGCCGCGGTCCATGGTGTCGGTCCTTCCGGTTTCGGTTCGCACCCCGCTATCGGACAAATGGACTCCCGCTTCCAGAGACGGTGCAGTACGGTTTCTCTGAACTGTACTGGGCAAAGGAGCGGACGGATGGACGACCGGGTGGCACAGGCCGAACCGGCCGGGACGCTGGTCGAGCAGGTCATGCGGGAGGTCCGGCAGCGGATTGCGCGGCGCGCGACGGCGGCGGGCGTGCGGCTCCCCTCGATCCGGGCCCAGGCGCAAGCCCTCGGGGTCTCCAAGTCCACGGTGGTGGAGGCCTACGACCGGCTGGCGGCGGAGGGCGTGATCCGGTCGCGGCCGGGGTCCGGATACTTCGTGGCCGGCCACCTGCCACCCCTGTCACTCGCCGACATCGGGCCGCGGCTCGACCGGGCGGTGGATCCGTTGTGGGTGTCGCGCCAGTCGCTCGAGGCGGGCGACACGATCCTGAAGCCCGGCTGCGGCTGGCTGCCGCCCTCGTGGATGCCCGGGGCAGCGATGCGGAAGTGCCTGCGCGGCCTCGCCCGCGGGGACGATTCGGTCCTCGCCGACTATGGTCCGCCGCTCGGCCATCCGGGGCTCCGTCAGGTCCTCTCCCGGCGCCTTGCCGAGCGGGCCGTCGAGGCGACGCCGGACCAGATCCTGCTGACCGACAGCGGCACCCAGGCGCTGGACCTCGTCTGCCGCTTCCTGCTCGAGCCGGGCGACACGGTGCTGGTCGACGACCCCTGCTACTTCAACTTCCTGGCGCTGCTGCGCGCGCACCGCGCCCGCGTCGTCGGCGTGCCCTTCACCCCCACGGGGCCGGACGTGGAGCGGTTCGCGGCGGCGCTCGCGGAGCACCGGCCGCGGCTCTACCTGACCAACGCCACCTTGCACAACCCGACCGGCGCGACGCTGTCGCCGGTCGTCGCTCATCGCATCCTGACGCTCGCCGCCGAGGCCGGCCTCACGATCGTGGAGGACGACATCTTCGCCGACTTCGAGGAGCGGCCGACCCCGCGGCTCGCCGCCTTCGACGGGCTCGACCGGGTGCTGCACATCGGCAGCTTCTCCAAGACCCTGTCGGCTTCCGTGCGCTGCGGCTTCGTGGCGGCGCGCCCGGACTGGATCGAGGCGCTCGCCGACCTACGGATCGCGACCGCCTTCGGGGGCGGGCGCTTCGCGGCCGCCTTCGTGCAGGGCGTGCTGACCGACGGCAGCTACCGCAAGCACATGGAGGGGGTCCGGCAGCGGCTCGCCCGCGCCATGGCGGAGACCGCGCGACGCCTGGAGGGGCTCGGCATCCGCCCCTGGACGGAGCCGAACGGCGGCCTCTTCCTGTGGTGCAGCCTGCCGGACGGTCTCGACGCCGGCGAGGTCGCGCGGCGGGCGCTCGCCGACGGCGTCGTGCTGGCGCCCGGCAATGCGTTCAGCCTGTCGGGGAATGCCGGACGGTTCCTGCGCTTCAACGTCGCCCAGTGCGGGGACCCGCGCATCCCTTCGGTCCTCGCGCGCGCCATGGGGGCCTGAAGGCGCCCTCGGTCAGGAGGGGACGGCGCCGTTGGCCTTCAGGACCTCGCCGGCCAGGTAGAGCGAGCCGCAGATCAGGATCCGCGGTGCCGGCTCGAAGCGCCAGTCGGCGCCGAGGAGCCGCAGCGCCGCCTCGACGCTCTCCACCGGCTCGGTGGAGAGCCCGGCCGCGGCGGCGGCCTCGGCGAGGTCCTCGGGCGTGCGCGTCTCGTGGCCGCCGTGGATCGGGACCGTGAAGACATGCCGGACGAGGCCCTTGAAGGGGCGGAAGAAGCCGACCGGGTCCTTGGTCTTGAGCATGCCGGCGATGATGAAGAAGGGCCGCGGCACGCGCTCCTCGAGGTCGGCGACCACGTCGGCGAGGACCGCGCCGGCACCGGGGTTGTGGCCGCCGTCGAGCCAGACCTCGGCGCCCGCGGGGGCGAGCGCCGTGAGCGGCCCGGGGCCGAGCCGCTGCATGCGGGCCGGCCATTCCACCGTCTCCAGGCCGCGGCTGACGGCATCAGTGGTCAGCGGGACCCGGGCGGCGCGCAGGGCCGCGATGGCGGTGCCGGCGTTGACGTACTGGTGGCGGCCGAGGAGGCGCGGGGCGGAGAGATCGAGGAGCCCGTCCTCGTCCTGGTAGACGAGCCGTCCGTTCTCCTGGCCGGCGGTCCAGTCCTCGCCGCCGAGGCGCAGCCGCACCCCCTCGCGGGCGGCACGGCGGCGGAGCACGTCCTCGACCTCGGGCACCTGGGGCGAAGAGACGGCGGCGGCGCCGCGCTTGATGATGCCGGCCTTCTGCTCGGCGATGCCGGCGATGGTGTCGCCGAGGAACTTCTCGTGGTCGAGGGAGATCGACGTGATGGCCGAGACGAGCGGCGCCGGCACCACGTTGGTGGCGTCGAGCCGGCCGCCGAGGCCGACCTCCAGGAGGGTGTAGTCGGCCGGGTTGTCGGCGAAGAGCATGAAGGCGGCGACCGTGGTCAGTTCGAAGAAGGTGATCGGCGCGCCGGCGTTCGCCCGCTCGGCCTCCAGAATCGCGGCCGCCATGACGTCGTCCTCGACGAGCCTGCCGCCGCCGGGGCGGCCGAGGCGGATCCGCTCGTTGAAACGGACGAGATGGGGCGAGGTGTAGACGTGGCAGGTCTTGCCCGACGCCTCCAGGATCGCGCGCGAGAAGGCGGTGACCGAGCCCTTTCCGTTGGTGCCGGCGATGTGGATCACCGGCGGGATGCGCCTGTGGGGGTCGCCCAGGGTGGCGAGCAGCCTTTCGATGCGGTCGAGGCCGAGATCCCAGCCGGCGGGGATCGCCATGGTGAGCCGGTCGAGCAGGGCGTCGAGCGCAGACGGGGACATCGGGTGTTCAAGGCTCCTCTGGCGCCGGACCGGGAGGGGCCGGACGCGGGTCGGGGACCCGGACGCGGGTCACGGGACCCGGACGGGAAGTCCAGGGTCAGGCCGCGGCCTCGGTCGGGGCCGCCTCCGGCTCCTCGACTTGCACCTTCGGCGTCTTGGTGAGGAGGTGGCAGAGGCGCGACAAAGTCGCGCGCAACTCCAGTCGGCCGACCACCATGTCGACCATGCCGTGCTGGAGCAGGTACTCGGAGCGCTGGAACCCTTCCGGCAGCTTCTCGCGGATGGTCTGCTCGATCACGCGCGGGCCGGCGAAGCCGATGAGCGCGCCGGGTTCGGCGATGTGCACGTCGCCCAGCATGGCGTAGGAGGCGGTGACCCCGCCCGTCGTCGGGTTGGTGAGCACGACGATGTAGGGCAGCCGGGCCTCGCGGAGCGCCTGGATGGCCACCGTCGTGCGCGGCATCTGCATGAGGGAGAGGATGCCCTCCTGCATGCGCGCGCCGCCGGAGGCCGCGAAGAGGATGAAGGGAGCGAGCTTGTCGCGCGCCGTCATCATGCCGGCGATGATCGCCTCGCCGGCCGCCATGCCGAGGGAGCCGCCCATGAACTCGAAGTCCTGGACGGCGGCGACGACGGTCAGGCCATCGAGGGTGCCGTGGCCGAGCAGGACCGCGTCCTCGTTGCCGGTCTTCGCCTTGGCGTCCTTCAGCCGGTCGGTGTAGCGGCGCTCGTCACGGAACTTGAGCGGGTCGACGGGAACCCCCGGCACCGGGATGGTCTCGTATTTGGCGCCGTCGAAGAGGACCTCGAGCCGGCGCCGGGCCGGCATGCGCATGTGGTAGCCGGAGGACGGAATGACGAACTGGTTCGCCTCCAGGTCGCGGTGGAAGACCATCTCGCCGGTCTCGGGACACTTGATCCAGAGATTGTCGGGGGTCTCGCGCTTCGTCAGCAGGCTCTTGATCTTCGGCCGGACGACGTTGGTGAGCCAGTTCACGGGGGTCCACTCCGGTTGGGGAGCCCCGAGTCCCGGGGCCCCACGTGCTCTCACGTGCCTACACCGGCTTTCCGGCAGAGCCAAGGCATCGCCGCGCCTGCATCCGAGCCATAGCGGCGATACCCGCCGCGCGGCGGCCTGCGGGCGACATCGGGTCGCCCGAACCCGTCAGGCAGCGGTTTCCCGGCGGGCCGAGCGGACGCCCGCGGCGAGATCGGCGACGAAAGCGGTCACGGCCGGCACGGTCGCACCGGTGGCGCGGCCCTCGGCGTCCAGGGTCGCCGCGAGGGCATTGACGAGCGCGGAGCCGACGACCACGCCGTCCGCGTCGCGACCGATCGTGCGGGCCTGTTCGGCTGTCTTGACGCCGAAGCCCACCGCGACGGGCAGCCGGGTGTGGCGCTTGATGCGCTCCACCGCGCCGGCGACGCGGACGGCGTCCGGCGAGGCCGTGCCGGTGATGCCGAGGATCGAGACGTAGTAGACGAAGCCGGAGGTGTTGGCGAGGACGGCGGGCAGGCGCCGGTCGTCGGTCGTCGGGGTCGCCAGCCGGATGAAGTTGATGCCGCGCGCCATGGCGGGAACGCAGAGCTCGTCGTCGGCCTCGGGCGGCAGGTCGACGATGATCAGGCCGTCGACGCCGGCCGCCTTGGCGGCGTCCAGGAAGGCCTCCGGTCCCCAGGAATAGATGGGGTTGTAGTAGCCCATCAGCACGATCGGCGTGGTCCGGTCGGTCTCGCGGAATTCGCGCACCATCTGGAGCGTGCGGACCATGGTCTGGCCGCCGAGCAGCGCCCGCCGCCCGGAGGCCTGGATGGCGGGCCCGTCCGCCATCGGGTCGGAGAAGGGCATGCCCATCTCGATCACGTCCGCGCCGGCTCCGGGCAGCGCCTTCAGGATGGCGAGCGAGGTGGCGTAGTCGGGATCGCCGGCCGTCACAAAGGTGACGAGCGCCGGCCGGCCCTCAGCGGCGAGATCGGCGAAGCGGCGGGTGATGCGGCTCTCGGTCATGATCACATCCCGCCCAGGTGCTTCGCCACGGTGAAGACGTCCTTGTCGCCGCGGCCGCAGAGGTTCATGAGGATGATCTGGTCCTTGTGCATGGTGGGGGCGAGCTTGGCGACGTGGGCGAGGGCGTGGCTCGGCTCGAGCGCCGGGATGATGCCCTCGAGGCGGGTGCAGAGCTGGAAGGCCTCGAGGGCCTCCTTGTCGGTCGCCGGCACATAGGTGACGCGCCCGGTGTCGCGCAGCCAGGAGTGCTCGGGGCCGACGCCGGGGTAGTCGAGCCCGGCGGAGATCGAGTGGCCCTCGAGGATCTGGCCGTCGCCGTCCTGCAAGAGGTAGGTGCGGTTGCCGTGCAGAACGCCGGGGCGGCCGCCGTTCATCGAGGCGGCATGGCCGTTCTCCACGTCCATGCCGTGGCCGCCGGCTTCGACGCCGTAGATGGCGACGTCCTTGTCGTCAAGGAACGGATGGAACAGGCCGATGGCGTTGGAGCCGCCGCCGACGGCCGCGACGAGCGCGTCGGGCAGGCGGCCCTCCATTCCCAGCATCTGCTCCTTGGCCTCGTTGCCGATGACCGACTGGAAGTCGCGCACCATCGCCGGATAGGGGTGCGGGCCGGCCGCCGTGCCGATGATGTAGTAGGTGTCCTCGACGTTGGTGACCCAGTCGCGGAGCGCCTCGTTCATGGCGTCCTTGAGGGTGCCGGCGCCGGAGGTGACCGGGTTCACGGTGGCGCCGAGCAGCTTCATGCGGAAGACGTTCGGCGCCTGGCGCTCGACGTCGGTGGCGCCCATGTAGACGATGCAGGGATAGCCGAAGCGGGCCGAGACGGTGGCCGAGGCGACGCCGTGCTGGCCGGCGCCGGTCTCGGCGATGATGCGGGTCTTGCCCATGCGGCGGGCGAGCAGGATCTGGCCGAGGCAGTTGTTGATCTTGTGGCTGCCGGTGTGGTTCAGCTCGTCGCGCTTGAAGTAGATCTTGGCGCCGCCGAAATGCGCGGTCAGCCGCTCGGCGAAGTAGAGCGGGCTCGGGCGGCCGGTGTAGTGGGTGCCGAGGTGCTTCAGCTCGGCCTGGAAGGCCGGGTCGTTGCGGGCCTCCTCGTAGGCCTTCTCCAGCTCCAGGATCAGCGGCATCAGCGTCTCGGCGACGAAGCGGCCGCCGTAGAGGCCGAAGAAGCCGCGCTCGTCGGGGCCGGCGCGGAAGGTGTTCGGGGCGATGGTCACGGGCTCTTTCCTCAAGCAAATTCTCGGCGCGGGCTCACGCGGCGGCTTCGCCGGCCGCACCGGCCGCGCCGGCGCGCGCCTCGCGCAGGAAGGCGCGGATCCGGTCGGGGTCCTTGACGCCCGGCGCGCTCTCCACGCCCGATGATACGTCGACGGCCGGGGTCCGGGTCACCGCGATCGCGCGGGCGACGTTCGCGGGGTCCAGGCCCCCGGAAAGCATATAGGGCCGGCCGGGGTCAAGATCGCGGACGAGGCGCCAGTCGAAGGCGAGGCCGTTGCCGCCCGGGAGCGCGCCCGCCAGCGCGGGCGGCGGCTTGGCGTCGAAGAGGAAGCGGTCGACATGCGGCGCGAAGGCCGCCACCGGGGCGAGGTCGGCGGCCTCGGCGATCCGGACGGCCTTCATGACCGGCACGCCGAAGCGGGCCCGGACGGCGGCGGCCCGCTTCGGGGTCTCGGCGCCGTGCAACTGCAGGAGGTCGGGCCGGAGGACGTCGACGATGGCGGCGAGATCGTCGTCGGTCGCGTCCACGGTCAGCGCCACAATGCCGGCACGGCCGCGCACCGGCTCCGCCAGCAGGGCGGCCTCGGTCAGCGAGACGTTGCGGGGGCTGCGCGGGAAGAAGACGAAGCCGACCATGTCGGCGCCGGCCTCGAGGGCGGCGGCCACGGTCTCGGGCGTCTTCAGTCCGCAGATCTTGACCAGGAGGCTCATGGGTCCGGCTCTCGTCTCGCGAGAGGATCCTTGGCACGCCGAGGCCGTCGCGTCCACCGCGGAACGCAGGGGCCGAAAAAAGCCGGCCCGACCCTTCGGTCAGTCACCGGACAGCCGCAATGTCCTATTATCGCGGCGACAAGGATCTCCTTCCATGCGCCCCGACCCGCGGTCCCTCCTCTGCGCGGCGGCCCTCCTCGCCGCCGTCGTACCCGCCGCCGCACAGAGCGCGGTGGCCGACCACGAAGCCGCACTCGCGGCACTCGCCCGCGGCGAGGTCAAGCCACTGGACGAAATCCTGGCCACGGTCAAAATCGGCACCGATGCGTTCATCGGGATCGGATTCGACCGGGCCGACGGACGGTGGGTCTACGCCATGACACTTCTGACCGAGAGCGGGCGCTATCGGGTGGTCACGGTCGACGCCGCCACGGCTGAGGTTCTGAACGAAGAGCTGAAGTGATGCGGGTACTGGTGGTGGAAGACGAAGACAGGATCCGTCGGGACCTGGCCGTGCAACTCAAGAATGCCGGCTACGTCGTCGAAGAGGCGGCGGACGGCGAGACCGCATGGTTCCGCGGCGACACGGAGGACTTCGACGCCATCGTGCTCGACCTCGGGCTGCCGAAGCTCGACGGGCTGCAGGTCCTCAAGCGCTGGCGGGAGAGCGGGCGCGACGTCCCGATCCTGATCCTGACGGCGCGCGGCAGCTGGACCGACCGGGTCGAAGGCATCGACGCGGGAGCAGACGACTACCTGGTCAAGCCGTTCCGGATGGAAGAGGTCGTGGCCCGGGTGCGGGCGCTGATCCGCCGATCGGCGGGCCGGGCGAGCCCGGTCCTCTCGGCGCGCGGCATCACGCTCGACACCCGGCGGGCGCGCGCGTCCGTGGACGGCCAAGCGGTGCCGCTGTCGCCCCTGGAGTTCCGGCTCCTCTCCTACCTGCTCCATCATCGCGGACGGGTGGTCAGCCGGGCCGAACTGGTCGAGCACATCTACCATGAGGACGTCGAGCCGGATTCCAACGCTCTCGAGGTGCTGGTCGGCCGCGTCCGCCGCAAGGTGGGCTCGGACGTGATCGAGACCCGGCGGGGACACGGCTATCTCGTCTCCTCGGACTGAGCCCGGGCCTTGACGCGCGGGTCGCTCCGTCTTCGCCTCATCCTGTCGGCGGCAGTCTCGACGGTCATCGCCGTCGCGGCGGCCGGGGTGGCGCTCGTGGTCCTGGCCGAGCGGCACGTCGAGCGCCGGCTGGTCCAGGAAGTCACGGCGCATCTCGACCAGCTCACGGCCCTGCTCCGGGTCGGCGAGAGCGGTCCGATCGTGATCGACGACCTCGCCGACCCGCGCTTCACCCGCCCGCTCTCCGGCCTCTACTGGCAGATCGTCGAGAACGGCGAGGCGAAGGCGCGGTCGCGGTCGCTGTGGGACCAGGTCCTGCCGATCCCGCCGGAGAACCAGCCGCAGAACGTGCCGATGACGGTCGACGGGCCCGGCGACCAGGTCCTGCTCGGGCTGGAGCGGCGGGTCTCGATGGCGGCGGAGGCGGGCTCGGACCTGCGCCATTTTCGCCTGTTCGTGGCGGAGGACAAGTCGGAGATCGACGGGCTGGTCCGGACCTTCGCGCTGGAGGCGTCGGCCTTCCTGTTCGCCCTCATCGCCTTCCTGACTCTTGCCGGGTGGCTGACCATCACGATCGGGCTGAAGCCCCTGGAAGGCCTGCGCGATCTCGTCCTGGAGGTCCGCGGCGGCCGGGCCCGGCGGCTCGACGGCGACTTCCCGGACGAAGTGGCGCCGCTGGTCGGCGAACTCAACGGCCTGATCGCCGCGCAGGAGCAGGCGCTCGAGCGGGCGCGGGCGCGGGCCGGCGATCTGGCCCACGGCCTGAAGACCCCGCTCGCCGTGCTGGCGACCGAGTCGCGGTCCTTGCGCGAGCGCGGCGAGATGGGCTCGGCCGAGGCGATCGACGCGGAGATCACCGGCATGTCGCGCTTCGTCGAGCGCGAGCTCGCCCGGTCGCGCGCGGCCGCCCTGCCCTACCTGCAGCGGCTCGACCTGTCGCGCGCCCTCGACCGGATGGTGGGCGCCATGCAGCGGCTGCCGCGCGGCGACGAGATCGACTGGCTCGTCGAGGTCCCGCCCGGCCTGAGCGTGGCGGTCCACGCGGAGGACGCCAACGAGATCCTCGGCAATCTCCTCGACAACGCGCGCAAGTGGGCGAAGTCTCGCATCGAGGTCACGGCCGGGCTCGCCGGCGACAAGGTCCGGCTGGTCGTGGCCGACGACGGGCCCGGGGTGCCGGAGGAGCGGCGCGAGAGCGTGCTCATGCGCGGCATCCGGCTCGACGAATCGGTGCAGGGCTCGGGGCTCGGCCTCTCCATCGTGGACGACCTGGTGGTCAGCTACGGCGGGCGGCTCACCTTGTCGGAGACGGCCGGGGGCGGGCTCACGGCGGAGGTCCTGCTGCCCCGCGGCGAGGCCTCGCCGGCGCATTGAGCGCCGCGCCGGGCCGTGCGACACCGGTCCGCACCACCGGACCGGACCCCCATGGCGCTCGACCTCCCGACCCTCGACGTCCCGCTCTTCCAGCTCGCCGACTATGCCGGCGTGGCGCTCTTCGCCGCCACGGGCGCGCTCGCGGCCGCCCGGTTGCGGCACGACATCGTCACCTTCGGGGTCTTCGCCGCGGTCACGGGGGTGGGCGGAGGCACGCTGCGCGACCTGCTCCTCGGCGTCCCGGTGTTCTGGGTCGGCGATTCGGGCTATCTCGCGGTCTCGCTTCTGGCGGCGCTGGCGGTGTGGCTGACCGGGACGGGGCCGGCCTGGCGGCTCACCGCGCTCCTCTGGCTCGACGCGGTCGGGCTCGCGGCCTACGCCGTGATGGGCGCCGCGAAAGCGACCGCGGCCGGCGCCGCCCCGCTGGTCGCCCTGACCATGGGGGTGATGACGGCGACCTTCGGGGGGATCGTGCGCGACGTGATCGCGGGCGAGCCGTCGATCCTGCTGACGCGCGAGATCTATGCCACCGCGGCCCTGACGGGGGCCGCCACCTACGTGGGCCTCGGTCTCGCCGGCGTGCCCTCGCCGGTGCCGGCGCTCGCGGGGGCGGCGTTGGCCTTCGCGGTCAGGGCGGGGGCGCTGGCGTTCGGCTGGACGCTCCCGGGATTCGGCGGGGGGAACCGGACGGAAGGCTGACCGCCGTCGCGGGCGGCCGGGCGGTCGTCCCGGAGGGCGGACCAGACCGCCCCGGCGATCGCCAGCGGTCCCAGGAGGCCGACATGGGCGACGACGGCGGGCGAGACCGCCGGCCACAGCCACAGGGCCGCGAGGGGTAGCGCGAAACGGCCGCGTCGGGCGGCCAGCAGCGTGACGGCGGCCGACAGGGCGACCATGTCGTAGAGGTATCCGTACGGGGTCGCCAGGAGGCCGAGGCCAGCGGTGGCGACCGCGCGGGCCAGGGGATCGGCGGCGGGATCCCGCCAGAGCCGCCAGGCGAGACCCGCCGAGATCGCGGCGGCGAGGCCCTGCAGGGCCCAGGCGGCCGAAAGCTCCGCGCCGAGCGAGCGGGCCATCATGAAGACCGTGACGCAGTTCACCTGGTAGCCCTGCGGGTAGGGCGCCTCCAGGATGGCGGTCATCAGCGGGCGAGTCTCGATCCAGAACAGGTGCCAGGCCTCGAGGCCGAAGAGGATCGCGGTCAGGACCGCCACGGCCGCGGCCACCAGGCCCGCGGACAGGATCGCGCGCCACTGGCCGGCGGCCAGGAGACAGATCGGGACCAGGAGACCCATCTGGGGCTTGAGGGTCAGGAGGCCGAAGAGGCAGCCGGCGAGGACCGGGCGGCGCTCGACGGCGAGGAGGCCGCCGAGGAGGAGCGCGGCCGTCCAGGCGCCGTGCTGGCCGAGAAGGGCGTTGCGCCAGACCGCCGGGGCGAGGAGTGCGACCGCGATCACCCAGGGCGGCGCCCCCGCCCGGTGCAGGACCCAGCCGAGGAGCGCCAGTCCGCCCAGGGTGAACACGAGGTGGCTCTCGGCGAGCGGCAAGCCCGCGAGGGGCACGGCAAGCAGCAGGATGGAGGGCGGGTAGCTCCATTCCTGGTTACCGATGCGGGCGAGGTAGAGTTCGCGCAGAGCGGCCCGGTAGGCCTCGACGTCGAAGAGGGTCGCGATCCGGCCCTCGGCCGCCAGGGTGCCTCCGGCCCAGAGATTGGTGAAGTCCCATTGCGGGAGCGTGTTGGCGGCGGGCGAGAAGCCGTCCGGGTCGAGCCGCCAGAGCGTGGCGAGAAGCATCAGGCCGATCGCGGTGGCGGCGAGCGGCAGGGCCACGAAGAGCGGATCGGCGCGGCGCGCCGGCCTGGAATCCGAAACCGCTGGTGCCGCGTCCGCCATGGCGCCGCCCGCTCCGTGGTGGGGAGTTCGACGGCTGAAATTCTAGATGGCGGGGGTTAAGAAATTTCAGTCCTTGGCGGTCCTTTCAGCGCCGCGGCGAGGCGCGTCCAGGCGGACTCGTCGCCCGGCATGCCGAAGCGCAGCAGGGACGGGTCCTCGAAGCGCCGGACCAGGATGCCGGCGCCGCCGAGCCGCACGCGCAGCGCGGGCGCATCCGGGCTGCGGGCCAGGCGGTAGAGCGCGGAGCCGCCGACGACCTCGAAGCCTGCCGGGCCGAGCAGGGCGTCCAGGCGCGCGGCATCCCGGGCGAGCCGGGAGACGGCGGCCTCGAGCCAGGCCGAATCCGACAGGGCGGCCCGGCCGACCGCGATGGCGGGTCCCGGCACCGCCCAGGGGCCGAGGGCGGCGCGCAGCCCCTCGACCAGGGCGTCCGGGCCGAGCGCAAAGCCGAGCCGGACGCCGGCGAGCCCGTAGGCCTTGCCGAAAGAGCGCAGCACGAGGGCGTTGGCGGGCCGCCCGGGCAGGAGGCTCGCGGCGGGGCGGACCACGTCCATGAAGGCCTCGTCGACGACGAGGAGGCCGCCGCGGGCGGCGAGCCGGGCGGCGAGGTCCTGCAGGATAGCGGGCGGGAGCAGGCGCCCGTCCGGATTGTTCGGGTTGACCAGGACGGCTACGTCGGCCGCCGCCAGGGCGTCGGGGTCGCGCACCGTCGAGACGGCGCGGCCGGCGGCACGCCAGGCGGCCCCGTGCTCCTGGTAGGTCGGCCCGAGGACGGCGACCGAGCGGCCCGGGACGAGCTCGGGCAGGCGCTGGATGAGCGCCTGCGTGCCCGGGCCGGCGACCACGGCGGTCGCCGCGTCGGCGCCGTAGGCCCGGCGGGCGGTCTCCTCCAGGGCCGCCAGTCCGGCACGGCCGGGCAGGCGCGTCCAGGCCTCGGGCGGGATCGGCGGGATGGGATAGGGCACCGGATTGATGCCGGTCGACAGGTCGATCCAGGGTTCGGGCGCGCCCGGGAAGGCGGCGCGGGCCGCATCGAGATTGCCGCCATGGTGGATCGGCGCGCCCCGGCCGGCCGCGGACATCAGAACTCGATGCCCTGCTGCGCCTTCACGCCGGCCGCGAAGTGATGCTTGACCAGGGTCATCTCGGTGACGAGATCGGCGGCCTCAATCAGCTCCGGCTTCGCGTTGCGCCCGGTGACGACCACGTGCAGGTCCGGACGCCGGCCGCGCAGGGTCTCGACCACCTCGTCGAGAGGGAGGTAGTCGTAGCGCAGCGCGATGTTGAGCTCGTCGAGGACGACGAGGCGCAGGGCCGGATCGGCCATCAGTTCCTTGGCCTTGTCGAAGGCCCGGCGGGCGGCGGCGATGTCGCGGGCCTTGTCCTGGGTTTCCCAGGTGAAGCCTTCGCCCATGGTGTGCCAGCGGACTAGGTCCGGGAACCGCTCCAGGGCGCGGCGCTCGCCGGTCTCCCAGGCGCCCTTGATGAACTGCACGACGCCGACCGGCCAGCCATGGCCGAGGGCGCGCAGGACGAGTCCGAAGGCTGCCGTCGACTTGCCCTTGCCGGGGCCGGTGTTGACGATCAGGAGCCCCTTCTCGGCGATCGTCTTGCCGGCCACCTCGGCGTCCTGGACGGCCTTGCGCTTCTGCATCTTGGCCCGATGGCGGGCTTCGTCGTCGGGGGTCTCGGTCATGGCGGTCTCCTCGGGCCGCATGGACACCACGTCCCGGCCGGCGCCGCAAGGCCGGAGGCGCGCGGGAGGCCCGCGTCGTCAACCTCGATTGACAGGCGCCGGGTCGCGGCCTCATAACCATCCGGTGACGGTCCCTCGCCGAGGGACAAGAGGGAATGCGGTGCCGGCCGGGCGACCGGGCGAATGCCGCAGCTGCCCCCGCAACTGTGAGCGGGTAGTCGCGTCGCCAATAGCCACTGGTCCACAGGGGGACCGGGAAGGCGGCGACGGGGCGCCGATCCGCGAGCCAGGAGACCTGCCGTCGCGCCGAAAAGCCACGACCCGCCGGAGGGGCGGTGAGGAGGGACCATGGACTCGACGACCCTTACCCACACGGCGCCCGCGGCCATCCGGATCGACCGGGCCGACGTGCTCAAGGCCGCCGCCGTCGCGGCGCTCTTCGGGATCGCGCTGGTCTTCACGACCGGATTCGCCCATCCCGAGATCCTGCATAACGCGGCGCACGATTCGCGCCACGCGATGAATTTCCCCTGCCACTGACGGCAGCGGGACCATGATCGGACGGGTGCTCTGGGTCGGCCTGCTGGCCGGCCTGGTCGCGGGGCTTGCGGTCGCGGCCCTCCAGCACGTCACCACCACACCGCTGATCCTCGCCGCCGAAGCCTACGAGGCGCAGGGCCACCATCACGGCGCGTTGCCGGACGGCGGGGTCCTGCGGCTCGCGCACAGCCACGGCGGCACCGCGACGGACGCCTCGGCGCCGGCACCGGCCGAGACCTCCTGGAAGCCGGCGGACGGGATCGAGCGCACGGCAGTCACGTCGCTCGCGACGGTGCTCACCGCCATGGGCTACGCCCTGATCCTGGTCGCCGGCATGCTGGTCGCCGGCGACGCGATCACGGTGCGCTCGGCCCTTGCCTGGGGGGCGGCCGGGTTCGCGGCGACTGGGCTCGCCACGGGACTGGGGCTCGCGCCCGAGCTGCCGGGCAGCGCGGCGGGAGATCTGGTGGCGCGCCAGACCTGGTGGATCGTCACCGCGGTGGCGACCGGCGCAGGGCTCTATGGGCTGTTCCGGCTCGCCACGGTCGGGGCCAAGGCCGGCGGCGCGATCCTCATCGCGGTGCCGCACATCGTCGGGGCGCCGAAGCCGGCCGCCTTCGAGAGTACTGTCCCGGCAGAACTCGCCGCCCATTTCGCCTCCACGTCGCTCGCCGTCCATGCCGTGCTCTGGCTCCTGGTCGCGGCCTCGGTCGCGCTCCTCTGGGAGCGTACCGGGCGGACCGCCTGAGCGGCGACGGCCGAACGGACATGACCGACATGACGTCTCCCGTGACCCTCTACGTCTGCAAGACCTGCCGAAGGCCGGAGGAGCCGTCCGAGCCGCGCGAGGAGCGCTCCGGCGCGCGGCTCGCCCAAGCCCTCGCCGCGGCTGCCGCCGAGGCGCCCGGCGTCCAGGTGGTCCCGGTCGAATGCCTCAGCGTCTGCAAGCGGCCGGTGACGATCGGCTTCGCCGCGCCGGGCAAGTGGACCTACGTGTACGGCGACTTTTCCGAGGTCGGCCCGGAGGCGGCCTCCCGCATTCTCGCCGCCGCCGGCCAGTACGCCGCCGCGCCGGACGGGCTCATCCCCTGGAAGGAACGTCCGGACGCCCTGAAGAAGGGCGTCGTGGCGCGCATCCCGCCCCTTCCCACCCTCGCCGAGGCCGCCGAATGAACGCCCCCTCCCCCGCGCTCGCCAAGATCCCGGTCACGGTGGTGACGGGCTTCCTCGGCGCCGGCAAGACGACGCTCATCCGGCACATCCTGGAAACGGCCCGGGGCCGGCGGCTCGCGCTGATCGTCAACGAGTTCGGGGACGTCGGCGTCGACGGCGAGATCCTGCGCGCCTGCGGGATCGAGAGCTGCCCGGAGGAGAACATCGTCGAGCTCGCCAACGGCTGCCTCTGCTGCACGGTGGCGGACGACTTCATTCCCGCCGTCGAGGCCCTGCTGGCGCACCCGAACCGGCCGGAACACATCATCGTCGAGACGTCCGGGCTGGCGCTGCCGAAGCCGCTCGTCAAGGCCTTCGACTGGCCGGCGGTGAGGGCCAGGCTGACGGTCGACGGGGTCGTCGCGGTGGTGGACGGCGCGGCCGTGGCGGCCGGGCGCTTCGCGGACGACCCGGAGGAGGTGCTCGCCCAGCGCGCCGAGGACGCCGCCGTCGATCACGACAATCCGCTCGAGGAGGTCTACGAGGACCAGCTCCTCTGCGCCGACCTTGTGATCCTCAACAAGGCGGACCTGCTGGACGCCGCCGAGATGGGACGCGTCGCGGCCGAGATCGGCGCGACGGTGCCGCGCGCGGTGAAGATCGTGCAAACCTCGGAGGGACGCGTCGACCCTGCCGTTCTGCTGGGCCTGTCCGCGGCGGCCGAGGACGACCTCGCCAACCGGCCGTCGCACCACGACACGGAAGAGGGGCACGACCACGACGACTTCGACAGCTTCGTGGTCGAGATCGGCACGGTCCGGGACGCCGCGGCGCTGGTCGAGCGGCTCGGGCGCGTCGCGGCCGAGCACGACGTGCTGCGCATGAAGGGCTTCGTGGCGGTCGAGGGCAAGCCGATGCGGCTCCTGGTGCAGGGCGTCGGCACTCGCTTCCGCCAGCAGTTCGACCGGGCCTGGAAGGCCGACGAGGACAGGACCAGCCGGATCGTGGTGATCGGTGAGAAGGGGCTCGACCGCGCGGCGGTCACGGCGGCGCTCGCGGGCTGAGGCCCGGGCGCGGGCACAGGGAGGATCGGGAGAGGCGTTGCATCTCCTGCCGCAGGACGTCCGGACGCTCGACGCCGCCGAGGCCGCCGAGGATCTCGGCCAGTCGCCGGCGGATCTCCTGTGCCTGTCCTTCTCCGATTCCGACCTCTCGGCACTCGCCGCCGCCTGGCGAACCGAACGGCGGCGGGGAACGCCGCTTCCCTCGCTCCGCCTCGCCAACCTGGCACGACTGCGGCACCCCTACTCGGTCGACCTCTACCTGGAGACGGTCGCGGCGGGAGCCCGGGCGATCGTGATCCGCTGCCTCGGCGGGGCGGACTACTGGCGCTACGGCGTGGACGAACTGGCGGCGCTCGCCCGGGCGCGCGGGATCGCGCTCGCGATCGTGCCGGGCGACCACATGGAGGATCTCCGGCTCGACCGCGCCTCCACGGAGCCGGTGGAGGACCTGCGGCGCATCTGGGGCTGGTTCCAGGAGGGCGGGCCGGACAACATGGCCTCGCTCGTCGGCTGGCTGTCCGCCCGCACCGGGCTCGCCGGCCACTGGACGGAGCCCGCGCCGGTGCCGGCGGCCGGCCGGTTCGAGGCCGCCTGCCGGGCGGGCGGGGCGGCGGGGCGCGCGCTCGTGATCTTCTACCGGTCGCTCCTGCTCGCGGCCGACACCGAGCCCGTCACGGCCCTCGCCGATGCGCTGGCGGGACACGGGCTCGCGGTCGAGACTCTGGCAGTCACCAGCCTCAAGGACCCGCGCGCCGTCGCAGTGGTGGAAGCCTCAATCGCGGCGGCGCGGCCGGACGTGATCGTCAACGCGACCGCCTTCTCGGCGAGGCTAGACGGCGGCGGCACTGTGCTCGATCGGGCGGGGGCGCCGGTGCTGCAGGCGGTGCTGCCGGTCACCCGTCGGGAGGCCTGGGCGGCCTCGACCCGCGGGCTCGGCGCCGCCGACCTCGCCATGAACGTCGTGCTCCCGGAGCTCGACGGCCGCATCGTGACGCGGGCGATCTCGTTCAAGGCGGCCGAGACCGTTGACCCGGACCTGCAGTTCGCCGCGGTCCGGCACCGCCCCGAGGCGGAGGCGATCGAGGCGGTCGCGGCGCTCGCGGCCGGGTGGGCCCGGCTCCGGCGGACGCCCGCAGGGGAACGGCGCCTCGCGCTCGTCCTCTCCGACTACCCGGCCAAGGGCGGCCGGGAGGGCTATGCGGTCGGGCTCGACACGCCGGCGAGCGTCGCCACGATCGCCGAGGCGCTGCGGGCGGCTGGCTACCGCGTCGGGACGCTGCCCGACGGGGATGCGCTGATGGCCGCGCTGACGCGCCGCGCCCCGGGGCCGAGCCTCGACCTCGCGAGCTACGCGCGCCTTTTCGGGGCGCTGCCGGCGGAGTTCCGCGAGGCGGTCCTCTCGGCGTGGGGCGACCCGGTGACGGATCCGGACGTCGAGGACGGCGGCTTCCGCTTCCGTGTGCTGGCCGCCGGGGCGCTGGCGGTGGCGATCCAGCCGGACCGGGGCCGCGACCGGGACCGCAAGGCGGACTACCACGATGCCAACCTGCCGCCGCGCCACGGCTACGTCGCCTTCCATCTCTGGCTCCGGCATGTGTTCCGGCTCGACGCGATGGTGCACCTCGGGACGCACGGCACCCTGGAGTGGCTGCCCGGCAAGGCCGTGGCGCCCTCGGAGACCTGTGCGCCGTCGCTGCTCGCCGGGCCGGTGCCGGTCATCTATCCCTTCATCGTCAACAATCCGGGTGAGGCCGGGCAGGCCAAGCGGCGGATCGGGGCGGTCACGATCGGCCACATGACGCCGCCGCTCGGCGCCGCCGGCAGCCACGGCGCGGCGGCCGAGATCGAGGCGCTGCTGGAGGAGTATGCCGAGGCGCAAGGGCTCGACCCGCGCCGGGCCCGGCTCCTGGCCGACGCCATCCTGGAGAAGGCGGAAGCCTCTGGCCTGGCCGCGGAGAGCGGACTGCCGCGCGGAGCGGAGCCCGGCGCGGCGCTCGCGGCGATCGACGCCTGGATCTGCGACCTCAAGGAGATGCGCATCGGCGACGGGCTGCATGTCTTCGGACGCGCGCCGGCGCCGGACCGGCTGGCCGCGGCGGCCGCCGTGCTGGCGGAGGCGGCTGGTGCGGCGGCGGAGGCGGCCGCGGTACTTCTCGACCTGTCCGCGTCTTCCGAGATCGACGGCCTGCTCGCGGCCCTCGACGGGCGCTTCGTGCCGCCCGGGCCGGCGGGCGCCCCCGTCAGGGGCCGCCTGGACGTCCTGCCCACCGGCCGCAACCTGACGGCCCTCGACCCGCGCGCGATCCCGACCGCGACCGCGGAGGCGATCGGGGCCCGCACCGCGGCGGCCGTGATGGACCGCTACGCGCAGGACCACGGCGAATGGCCGAAGCGGATCGTCGTCGACCTATGGGGTTCCGCCACCATGCGCACCGGCGGGGACGATCTCGCGCAGGCGCTCGCCCTTCTGGGCGTCCGGCCCGTTCGCGATGCGGGGTCGGCCCGCGTCTCGGGCTTCGAGATCCTGCCGGCGGCGCGGCTGGAGCGGCCCCGCGTCGACGTCACGCTCAGGATCTCCGGGCTCTTCCGGGACGTCTTTCCGACCCAGGTGGCGCTCTTCGACGAGGCGGCGCGCGCCGTGGCGGCGCTGGACGAGGACGACGAGACCAATCCGCTCGCGGCGGCCCGGCGTGCCGCCCCGGAGGGCCCGCGCGTCTTCGGCGCCGCGCCGGGAGCCTACGGCACCGGGCTCGGCGACATCCTCGCGGAGGGTCGCTTCACCGAGGCGGCCGACCTGGGGGAGGCCTACCTGGCCGCCTCCGGCTTCGCGTATGGCGCGGGCCTCGAGGGCGCCGCCGCCGAAGCGGCGTTCCGGGCGCGCGTCGCCGGGGCGGACGCCTTCGTGCATGGCGAGGACAATCCGCACCAGGACATCCTCGATTCCGATGCCTTCGCGACCCACACCGGCGGCTTCGCGGCCGCCGCCGCGGCGCTCGGGGCGGCTCCGGCGCTCTATCATGCGGAGAGCCCCGGCGGGGCGGGGTCGCCGAAGGTCCGCACGCTCGCCGAGCAGGTCGCGCGCGTCCTGCGCGGGCG
Organism: Prosthecomicrobium sp. N25; assembly: GCF_037203705.1. NCBI lineage: Bacteria > Pseudomonadati > Pseudomonadota > Alphaproteobacteria > Hyphomicrobiales > Kaistiaceae > Prosthecomicrobium > Prosthecomicrobium sp. N25. The sequence goes on along the minus strand of NZ_JBBCAT010000001.1, from coordinate 597,453 downwards.
CGCCACGAACCCGCGCTGGATCGCCGGGCAGATGCGGCACGGCCACCGGGGGGCCGCCGAGATCGCCGAGACGGTCGGCAACCTCTTCGCCTTCGCGGCGACCACGCAGGCCGTCACGAGCCGGCAGTTCGACCTCCTGTACGACGCCACGCTCGGCGACGAGACCGTCCGGGCGTTCCTGTTCGCCGCGAACCCGGAGGCCGCGCGGGCCACCGCGCGCACCTTCTCGGAGGCGCACCGGCGGGGCTACTGGCAGACCCGCCGCAACGCGCCGCTGGCTTTCCTGGCGGGTCTCGGAGACGCCGCATGAACGCGCCCCGACCCCACGGCGTGAAGGGCTGGTGCCCTGGCGCGCTCCGGCCGATGCGGACGGGGGACGGACTGCTGGTGCGGCTGCGGCTGCCGGGCGGCGCCGTGTCCGCCCGGCTGCTCACGACGATCGCCGGACTGGCGGCGCGGCACGGCAACGGGCTCGTCGACCAGAGCCAGCGCGCCAACCTCCAGATCCGCGGCGTCTCGGACGCGACCCTTCCCGCTCTGCTCGACGCGCTGGCGGAGCTCGGCCTCCTCGACGCCGACGCGGGCGCGGAGGCGATCCGAAACGTCGTCCCGAGTCCGCTCGCCGGCTACGACCCGACCGCGCCGGTCGACGGACGGGCGCTGGCGGCGGAGCTGGAGCGACGGCTGGTCGCGGAGCCCGACCTGCGCGCGTTGCCGGGCAAGTTCGGCTTCCTGGTCGACGAGGGCGGCATCCTGCCGCTCGACGACACGGGCACGGATGTCCGGCTGGTCGGACAGCCGGACGGGCGGGTCCTGATCGCGCTCGGCGGCGCCGCGGCGGACGCCGAGCCCGCCGCCGTGGTGGACCCGGCCGGGGCCGCCGAGACGGCGATCCGGTTCGCGAGAGCCTATCTGGCGCTGCGCCGGCCCAACGAGCGGCGGATGCGGGCGCTCGTGGCGCGGCTCGGGGTCGAGGCCGTCGCCGAGTGGGCTTTGGGCGCCGCACCGGGCGCCGGGGCCGACGGGCATACCATTCAATCCCGGCGCGATGGCCGGGACGACATCCGCGGAGTGGGCGGGAGCCCGCGACCGGGCTTTCACCGCGTTGCGGCCTCTCGGGGAACCCTCAGCCCCTCCACCGTTGTCATCCCGGCCTTCGAGCCGGGATCCAATGGCGCGGAAACAGGGTACGGCTCGGAAGATCTGGTCCGGAACGTTTCCACGGGTCCCGAAACCAGCCGTGAGGCCAATGGGTCCCGGCTCGATGGCCGGAATGACACCCGCGGAGAGGGCGAGGCCGCACTGCCCGGCTTTCTGCTCGTGGCCGCTCCGTTCGGGCGGTGGGAGAGCGGGCAACTGGCGGCGCTGGGCGTGATCGCCCGCCGGCACGGGGTCGGCGAGATCCGACTGACGCCCTGGCGCATGGCGCTGGTGCCAGGCGTCGGGCCGCACCAGGCCGAAGCCGCGCTGGAGGGCTGCCGAGAGGCCGGCCTGATCGTCGATGCCGCCGATCCCCGGCTGGCGGTCGTCGCCTGTGCGGGGCGGCCCGCCTGCGACAGCGCCGCCCAGCCGGCGCGCGAGGATGCCGTCCGGCTCGCCGAGGCGGCGGCACGGCTTCCCGGGATCGGGGTCCGCCTGCACGTCTCCGGCTGCCCGAAGGGCTGCGCGCGGCCGGAGGCGACGGCCGTCACGCTGGTCGGCACCGGAGACGGCTACGACGTCGTGCTCGCCGGCCGGACCGGCGACGCGCCCGAGGCGCGCGGGCTTTCGACGGAGGCCGCGCTTGCGTGGCTCGCCGCCTTGGCCGACAAGAAGGGCCGACCCACCGGAGAGCCGATGCCCGCGCCCGTCCCGCCGCCGCCCGCCACCCGCGAGACCTACATCCGCGACGGCCAGGCCATCTACGACCGCTCCTTCGCGATCATCCGCGCCGAGGCCGACCTCGCGCGCTTCGCGCCCGAGGAGGAGCCGGTCGCGGTCCGCGTCATCCATGCCTGCGGAATGGTCGAGGTGGCGGCCGACATCGCCTTCTCGCCCGGCGCGGTCGCCGCCGCGAAGGCCGCGCTCCGGGACGGCGCGCCGATCCTGTGCGACGCCAAGATGGTCGCCAACGGGGTGACGCGGGCGCGGCTGCCGGCCGGCAACGAGGTCCTCTGCACGCTCGACGACCCGCGCGTGCCCGACCTGGCGCGTCGGATCGGGAACACCCGGACCGCCGCCGCGATGGAACTCTGGCGCGACCGGCTCGGGGGCGCCGTGGTGGCGATCGGCAATGCGCCGACGGCCCTCTTCCGTCTTCTCGAACTCCTCGACGAGGGCGTGGCGCCGCCGGCCGCCGTGATCGGCATGCCGGTCGGCTTCGTGGGCGCCGCGGAATCGAAGGAGGCGCTGATGGCGGACGGGCGGGTGCCCTGGCTGGTGGTGCGCGGGCGCAAGGGCGGCAGCGCCATGACGGCGGCGGCAGTGAACGCGGTGGCGAGCGAACGCGAATGAACATGATCGACCCCGCCCTGGCGCGCGGCCCGGAGGCCGAGGACGGACCGGCGCAGACCGTCGGAACCCTGCACGGCATCGGGCTCGGCCCGGGGGACCCGGATCTCCTCACCGTCAAGGCCGTGCGGTTGATCCAGGCCGCCCCCGTGGTCGCCTACTTCGCCAAGCGCGGCCGGCGCGGCAACGCCCGGTCCATCGTGGACGGATGGCTGAAGCCCGGCGTCGAGGAGATGCCGCTCGAATATCCGGTCACGACCGAGATCCCCTTCGCGGAGGAGGGCTACCGCAGCGAGCTCTCCGGCTTCTACGCGGAGGCCGCGGCGCGGCTCGGGGCGGTGCTCGAGTCCGGGCGGGACGTGGCCCTGCTCGCGGAGGGCGACCCGCTCTTCTACGGGTCCTTCATGCATCTCTTCGTGCGCCTGCAGGGGCGCTTCAGCGTCTCGATCGTGCCCGGCGTGACCGGCATGTCGGGCTGCTGGACGGCCGCGCGCGCGCCGATCACCTGGGGCGACGACGTCCTGACCGTGCTGCCGGGCACGCTCCCGTCCGAGGATCTGGTCGAGCGGCTCAAAAGCACCGACGCGGCCGTGATCATGAAGCTCGGCACCAACTTCCCCAAGGTGCGGGCCGCCGTGGCGGCCGCGGGGCTGCTCGACGGCGCGATCTATGTCGAGCGCGGCACCATGTCGGGGGAGCGGGTGCTGCCGCTCAAGGACAAGACGGACGACGCGGCGCCCTACTTCTCCATCGTGCTGGTGCCGGGGCGGGGGCGGCGGCCGTGAGCACGGGTCCGGGCTGGCTCCGGGTCGTCGGGCTCGGTCCCGGCGATCCGCGCTACCTGACCGCCGAGACCCTCGACGTCCTCGCGGCGGCGACCGACCTCGTCGGCTACGGGCCCTACGTGGCGCGCGTGCCGGAGCGGGCGGGGCTGACCCGGCATGCGAGCGACAACCGGGTCGAGGTGGAGCGGGCGCGCGAGGCGCTGGCGCTGGCGGCCTCGGGGCGGGCCGTGGCGGTGGTCTCGGGCGGCGACCCGGGCATCTTCGCCATGGCGGCGGCCGTCCTGGAGGCGATCGAAGCCGGCCCGGCGGCCTGGCGGGCGCTCGACGTCGCGGTGCTGCCGGGGATCTCGGCCATGCAGGCGGCCTCGGCACGGCTCGGGGCCATGCTCGGGCACGACTTCTGCGCGATCTCGCTGTCCGACAACCTGAAGCCCTGGGCCACGATCCTGAGCCGGCTCACTGCTGCCGCGCAAGCGGACTTCGTGATCGCGATCTACAATCCGGCGTCCCGGGCGCGGCCCGACCGGATCCACGAGGCCTTCGCGCTGCTCCGGCGGCTGAAGGCCGGGGCGACCGTCACTGCGCTCGCGCGCGCGGTGGGGCGACCGGACGAGCGGATCCTCGTCACCACCCTGGCGGCGGTCGATCCCGGGCAGGTCGACATGGCGACGCTCGTGCTCGTCGGATCCAGCGAAACCCGGCTGATTCCGCGGGGCGGAGGCCTGCCGGACTGGGTCCTGACGCCGCGCTCCTACGGGGCGGGACGATGACGCCGGGGCGTTGGCTGACGATCCTCGGCATCGGCGAAGACGGGCTCGACGGGCTGTCCCCGACGGCGCGCCGCCTGCTCGCCGACGCGGAGCTGGTGGTCGGCGGGGAGCGGCATCTCGCGCTCGCCGGGCTGGCCGGAGGAGGGGCTTCCGGCACGCCCGAGACGTTCCGGTGGCCGACGCCGCTCACGGATGCTTTGCCGGCTCTCCTTTCCCGGCGCGGCCGCCCGGTCGTCGTGCTGGCGACGGGCGACCCCTTCTTCTACGGGGTCGGGACGACGCTCGCCGGCCGGATCCCGGCCGACGAGATGCTGTGCATTCCGGGGCCCTCGGCCTTCTCGCTGGCGGCGAGCCGGCTCGGCTGGAGCCAGCAGGAGACGACGCGCCTGTCGCTCCACGGCCGCGCGTTCGAGCGGGTGCTGCCGCATCTGCAACCGCGCGCCCGCATCCTCGCGCTGTCGTGGGACGGCACCACGCCCGGGCGCCTCGCGGCGACGCTGACGGCCCGCGGCATGGGACGGTCGCGGCTCACCGTCCTGGAGGCCATGGGGGGACCGCGGGAGCGCATCCGTTCCGCCCTGGCCGAGGCCTTCGATCTCGGGGATGTCGATCCGCTCAACACCGTCGCGGTCGAGGTGGTGGCCGGGCCGGACGCGCGTACCCTGCCGCTGACCCCGGGACTGCCGGACGACGCCTTCGAGCATGACGGGCAGATCACCAAGCGCGAGCTGCGCGCCGTCACGCTCTCGGCGCTCGCGCCGCGGCGGGGCGAGCGGCTGTGGGACATCGGGGCGGGGTCCGGCTCGATCGGCATCGAGTGGATGCTCGCCGACCCCGCCAACCGGACCATCGCGATCGAACCCCGACCGGACCGCGCCGCGCGGGTCGCCCGCAACGCCGCGGCGCTCGGGGTCCCGGACCTCGTCATCGTGCCGGGCGAGGCGCCGGCCGCGCTCGCGGACCTCCCCGACCCGGACGCGGTCTTCATCGGCGGCGGGGCGGGCGATCCGGGCGTGGTCGACGCCGGCTGGGCGCGGCTGGCCTCTGGTGGGCGACTGGTCGTCAATGCGGTGACCCTCGAGACCCAGGCGCAGGTGACCGACTGGTGCCGCCGGTTCGGCGGCGAGCTCGTCTCCATCGCCATCGCGAAGGCGGTGCCGGTCGGCTCCTTCCTGGGCTGGAAGCCGGCCATGCCGGTGGTGCAATGGCGGGCCATCAAGCCATGACGGGCGGCGGACGGCTCGCGGTCGGCATCGGCTGCCGGACAGGGGCGCGGCCGGAGGCGGTCGTCGATCTGGTCCGGCGCTGCCTCTCGGCGGCCGGGGCAACCGAGGCGGCCGGGGCGGGAGTGGCACTCTTCACCGTGCAGGACAAGGTCCAGGAGCCCGGCCTCGGCGAGGCGGCGGTCCGGCTCGGCCTGCCGCTGGTGTTCCTGCCGCGCGCGCTCCTCGAAGCCGCCTCGGCGGGGGCGGAGACCCGGTCGGAGCGCGTCGTCGCCCTGTTCGGCGTGCCTTCGGTGGCCGAGACGGCGGCGCTGGCGGGAGCAGGGCCGGGGGCGAGACTGGTGGTTCCCCGTATCGCGGGCGACGGGGTCACCTGTGCGGTCGCGCGGCTTCCGGCGGCGGGCGCGCCGGATAGGGCGGGAGAGGCTCCGTGACGGTCCATTTCATCGGCGCCGGCCCCGGCGCACCCGATCTCCTGACGCTGCGCGGACGCGACCTGATCGCCGCCTCGCCGGTCTGCCTATACGCTGGCTCGCTGGTCCCGGCCGCGATCCTGGCGCATTGCCCGGCGGGCGCCCGGATCGTCGACACCGCGCCGCTGTCGCTGGACGAGATCGAGGCGGAGTTCGTCAGGGCCCACGCGGCCGGCGAGGACGTCGCAAGGCTGCATTCCGGCGACCTGTCGGTGTGGAGCGCGATGGGCGAACAGCTCCGGCGGCTCGACCGCCTCGGCATCCCCTATACGGTCACGCCCGGCGTCCCGGCCTTCGCGGCGGCCGCCGCGGCGCTCCGGCAGGAACTGACGCTCCCGGAGGTCGGACAGTCGCTGGTGCTCACCCGCACCACCGGGCGGGCCTCGTCGATGCCCCCGCGCGAGACGCTCGCGGCCTTCGGGGCGACCGGGGCGACGCTCGCGATCCACCTCTCGATCCATGTGCTCGACCGCGTCGTGGCCGAACTGGCGCCCCTCTACGGCCCGGACTGCCCGGCCGCGGTCGTCTATCGGGCGTCCTGGCCCGACGAGCGGGCGATCCGGGGCACCCTCGCCACGATCGAGGCCCTGGTCGCCGCCGCCCCGATCGAACGCACCGCGCTCATCCTGGTCGGCCCCGTGCTGGGCGAGCGGGACTTCAGGGAAAGCGCGCTCTACGACCCGGGCTATCAGCGTCGATATCGGGGGCGGGAGGGCTTGTGAGCTCCGGGCGCGCGCAGGCCTCAGCCCGCGCGCGCTACCAACCCGCCCTGGCGGTCGAAGACCACGACCTCGACGGCGATGCCGCTGTCCCGCAGGGGCTTCGCGGCGGTCAGCCGGGCCGCCTCGGCGACCAGCCGGCCGACATCGAGCCCCGCCGCGCGGGTGATCTCCAGCACCTCGAGAGCGGAGTTGGCGGCGCGCACGCGGGCGGCGAGGTCGTCGCCGCCGCCGGCCTCCAGCACGCGCGCGGCGAGCCAGTCGAGGTCGACCGCGCCGCGCTTGGAATGCAGGTCGAGTAGCCCTTGCGCGAGCTTCACCAACTTGGCGAAGCCCCCCGCCACGGTGACGCGCCGGACCGGATGATCGCGCAGGTACTTGAGCATGCCGCCGACGAAGTCGCCCATGTCGATCAGCTGGACGTCGTCGAGCCCGTGGAGCGCCTTGACGGCAGCCTCCGAGGTGGAGCCGGTCGCGCCCGCCACGTGGTCGAAGCCCATGGCGCGGGCGACGTCGATGCCGCGGTGGATGGAATGGATCCAGGCCGCGCAGGAGAAGGGGACGACGATGCCGGTCGTACCCAGGACCGACAGTCCGCCCACAATGCCGAGACGGCCGTTGAGGGTGCGCTCGGCTAGTCTTTCGCCGCCCGGGATCGAGACCTCGATCTCGACGTCGCCGGAGCGCCCGTGCCGGCCGGCGACCTCGGCGATCGCCTCGCGCATCATGCGGCGCGGGACGGGGTTGATGGCCGGTTCGCCGGGCGGGATCGGCAGGCCGGGGCGGGTCACAGTGCCGACCCCCTCCCCGGCCCGGAAGGTCACGCCCGCGCCGCCGGGGGCAAAGCGGACGGTCGCCACCACGAGGGCGCCGTGGGTGACGTCCGGATCGTCGCCCGCGTCCTTGACGATGCCGGCCCGCGCCCAGCCGGGTCCCTGCTCGTGGAGCGCCAGCGCGAAGGCCGGGGTCTCGCCGCCGGGCAGCCGGATCGCGACCGGGTCCGGAAAGTCGCCGGTCAGCAGGGCCTCGTAGGCCGCCTTGGCGGCCGCGGTGGCGCAGGCTCCGGTGGTCCAGCCACGCCGGAGCGGTCGACCGGGCTCCGCGCCTCCGGGCGGGGTCGGTTCCGCGGCATCGGACGCCGATTTCGGACTTTCGCTCATCGCACCCTGTCCTATAAGAAGCCGGTCCCGCGGCAAAGCCCGCCGAGCCGGAAGCCCGTCGCACATGCCCATCCCCGACGCCATCGCCGCCCAGCTGCCGGAGTTCGTGCCGGGCACGGTCTGGCTCGTCGGCGCGGGACCGGGCGACCCGGGCCTCTTCACGCTCGCGGGCCTGCACGCCATGCGGTCGGCGGACGTGATCGTCTACGACGCGCTGGTGGGCGACGCCATCATGGGGCTGGCGCCGGAGACGAGCGAGCTGGACTATGCGGGCAAGCGGGGCGGCCGACCTTCGCATTCCCAGAAGGACATCACCGAGCGGCTGATCGCCCATGCGCGCGCCGGCAAGCGCGTCCTCAGGCTGAAGGGGGGAGATCCCTTCGTGTTCGGGCGGGGCGGCGAGGAGGTGCTGGCGCTGGCGGCGGCGGGCATCCGGTTCCGGGTCGTGCCCGGCATCACGTCCGGCCTCGGCGGGCTGGCGGCGGCCGCCATCCCGGCGACCACGCGGGACACCAACCATGCGGTCATCCTGATGACCGGCCACCCGGCGGCGGGCACGGAGGGACCGGCGGCCAGCCACGCGGACTGGGCCGCCTTCGCGGCGACGGGAGCCCCGCTCGTCCTCTACATGGCGATGACGCATCTCGACGCCATCGCGGCGCAGCTGATGGCGGCCGGCATGGGGGCGAACACGCCGGTCGGGATCGTGGCGGACGCGACCACGCCGCGCCAACGGGTGCTGGTGACGCAACTCGACCGGGCCGCGCGCGAGGCGGCCGCACAGGGACTGAAGGCCCCGGCGATCGTGGCGATCGGGTCGATCGTGGGCCTGCGGGAGAGGCTCGCGGCCTTCGCGCTGGGTCCGGAGGGGGCGTCGTGACCGGCGCGGCGGGCGGCGTGCCGGGCCTGGTGATCGCCGCGCCGCGGTCGGGCAGCGGCAAGACCACGGTGACGCTCGGGCTCCTGCGCGCCTTGAGGCGGCGCGGCCTCGCGGTCGCCGGCGCGAAATGCGGGCCGGACTACATCGACCCGGCCTTCCACGAGGCGGCCTCGGGCCGGCCGAGCCTCAACCTCGACGCCTGGGCGATGCCCCCCGCGCTCGTGGCGGGGCTCGCCGGCGCGGCGGCGGACGGCGCGGATCTGGTGGTCGCCGAGGGGCTGATGGGACTGTTCGACGGGGTCCCGGGGGCGCCCGGGCGGTCCGGGTCGTCGGCCGACATCGCGGCGGCGGCGGGCTGGCCGGTGGTGCTGGTGCTGGACGTCTCCGGACAGTCCCAGTCGGCCGCCGCGCTCGTGCTCGGCTGCGCGCGCTACGATCCGCGCATCCGGGTCGCGGGCGTGATCCTCAACCGGGTCGGCTCGCCCCGGCACCGGCGGCTCGTCGGCGACGCCGTCGAGGCGCTCGGCATCCCGGTCCTCGGCAGCCTGCCGCGCGACGAGGCGGTGACGCTGCCGGAACGCCACCTGGGGCTCGTGCAGGCGGCCGAGACGTCCGGGCTCGACGGCATCCTCGAGCGCATGGCGGATTTCGTCGAGGCGAACACGGACCTGGACCGGATCGTCGCCGCCGCAACGGCCTCCCGTCTCGATGCGGGGTCACTCGCGGCCGCCCTGCCGCCGCCGGGCCAGCGGATCGCGGTGGCGCGCGACGCGGCCTTCACGTTCCTCTATCCCCACCTGGCGCTCGGGTGGCGGCGAGCGGGGGCGGAGCTCGTCTTCTTCGCGCCGCTGGCCGACGAGCCGCCGCCCGCCGGCTGCGACGTCTGCTGGCTGCCCGGCGGCTACCCGGAGCTCCATGCCGGGGCGCTGGCGGGCGCCTCGCAATTCCTGGCGGGTCTGCGGCGGTTCGCGGAGACGAAGCCGGTCCACGGCGAATGCGGGGGCTACATGGTGCTGGGCCGGACGCTCACCGACGCGGCCGGGGTGGAGCATCCCATGGCAGGCCTGCTCGACGTGGCGACCAGCTTCGCCAGGCGGCGGATGACGCTCGGCTACCGCACCGCCACGGTTCTGGCCGACGGCCCGCTGGGGCCGGCCGGGACCGTGCTGAAGGGGCACGAGTTCCACTATGCGACGGTAGCGGACGCCGGATCGGACGAGCCTTTCGCGGCGGTCACGGACGCCTACGGCGCGGCGCCGGCTCCGGCCGGCAGCCGGCGCGGGCGGGTGACCGGGAGCTTCCTGCACGCGATCGCACGCGGCTGACGGGGTCCCGGCCGGCTCCGGCAACCGGACCTCGGCCGGCCGGACGCCTCACGGCGTCGTGAGGCGCAGCCTTGCACCCCCTTTCCGGCCCTCCTATATACCGCCCGAACGGCAGGGACCTTGCGGTTTCCGCCACCAGCCTCCACATCTGAGACACCATCGAATCAGGTCTGAAATTGGGGATTGCCCGGGGCCGTCGAGCCCCCCTGGAGGACGCCTCTCGTGAGGGTCCGGGCGATCTGCCGGAAAGAGAGGGACCCATGGGTAAAGTCATCGGCATCGACCTCGGCACGACGAATTCCTGCGTCGCCGTCATGGACGGCAAGAACACCAAGGTCATCGAGAACGCCGAGGGGGCGCGCACGACCCCGTCGATCGTGGCCTTCACGGATGAGGGCGAGCGGCTCGTCGGCGTCGCGGCCAAGCGCCAGGCCGTCACCAATCCGGAGCGCACCGTCTTCGCGGTCAAGCGCCTGATCGGACGGCGCTACGAAGACCCGATGGTGGAGAAGGACAAGAAGCTCGTCCCCTACAAGATCACCCGCGCCGGCAACGGCGATGCGTGGGTCGAGGCGGACGGCAAGCAGTATTCCCCGTCGCAGATCTCCGCCTTCATCCTCGGCAAGATGAAGGAGACGGCCGAGTCCTTCCTGGGCCAGACGGTCACGCAGGCGGTCATCACGGTGCCGGCCTACTTCAACGACGCCCAGCGCCAGGCGACCAAGGACGCCGGCAAGATCGCGGGCCTCGAGGTGCTGCGCATCATCAACGAGCCGACCGCGGCCGCGCTCGCCTACGGGCTCGACAAGAAGGCCTCCGGCACCATCGCGGTCTACGACCTCGGCGGCGGCACCTTCGACGTCTCGGTCCTGGAGATCGGCGACGGCGTGTTCGAGGTGAAGTCCACGAACGGCGACACGTTCCTGGGCGGCGAGGACTTCGACATGCGGCTCGTGGGCTACCTGGCCGACGAGTTCAAGAAGGAACAGGGCATCGATCTCCGGAACGACAAGCTCGCCCTGCAGCGCCTCAAGGAGGCGGCCGAGAAGGCCAAGATCGAGCTGTCGAGCGCCACGCAGACCGAGATCAACCTGCCCTTCATCACCATGGACCAGTCCGGTCCCAAGCACCTCACCATGAAGCTCACCCGCGCCAAGTTCGAGGCGCTGGTCGACGACCTGGTGCAGAAGACGATCGAGCCCTGCCGGGCGGCGCTGCGCGACGCGGGCCTGACGGCGGGCCAGATCGACGAGGTGGTGCTGGTCGGCGGCATGACGCGCATGCCGAAGATCCAGGAGGTGGTGAAGACCTTCTTCGGCCGTGAGCCCCACAAGGGCGTCAACCCGGACGAGGTGGTCGCCATCGGCGCCGCGATCCAGGCAGGCGTGCTGCAGGGCGACGTCAAGGACGTGCTGCTCCTCGACGTGACCCCGCTGTCGCTCGGCATCGAGACGCTCGGCGGCGTGTTCACGCGCCTCATCGACCGCAACACCACGATCCCGACCAAGAAGTCCCAGGTCTTCTCGACCGCCGAGGACGGCCAGACGGCCGTGACCATCCGGGTCTTCCAGGGCGAGCGCGAGATGGCGGCGGACAACAAGATGCTGGGCCAGTTCGACCTGGTCGGCATTCCCCCGGCGCCGCGCGGCGTGCCGCAGATCGAGGTCACCTTCGACATCGACGCGAACGGCATCGTCAACGTGTCGGCCAAGGACAAGGGCACCGGCAAGGAGCAGCAGATCCGCATCCAGGCCTCGGGCGGCCTCTCGGACGCCGACATCGAGAAGATGGTCAAGGACGCCGAGGCGAACGCCGCGGAGGACAAGAAGCGGCGCGAGCTCGTGGAGACGCGCAATCAGGCCGAGGGGCTCGTCCACTCCGCCGAGAAGGCGCTCAAGGACTACGGCGACAAGGTCTCGGCGGCCGACCGGTCGGTCATCGAGGCGGCGATCGCCGACACCCGGGCCAAGCTCGGCGGCGAGGACGTCGAGGCCATCAAGGCCGCGGCCAACAAGCTCGCCGAAGCGCAGATGAAGCTCGGCGAGGCCATGTACCGCGACACCCAGGGCGGCGGCGGCGACGCCGGTGCGGCGGGCGGCGGCCACAAGGACGACGCCGTCGATGCGGACTTCGAGGAAGTCCGCGACGACGACAAGAAGAAATCGGCTTGATCCGGGCCTAGAGTCCGTTCACACACGACGCTGCCCGGCGTGGATCACCCCCGCGTCGGGCAGTCTCGTATGAGGCTGCCCCTCCGAGGGAACGAACCCGACCATGGCCAAGCGCGACTACTACGAGGTCCTCGGCGTTGCCAAGACCGCCGACGAGAAGGACTTGAAGAGCGCCTTCCGCAAGCTCGCCATGCAGTTTCACCCGGACCGGAACCCGGGCGACCACGAGGCCGAGGCCAAGTTCAAGGAGATCAACGAGGCTTACGACGTCCTCAAGGACCCGCAGAAGCGCGCCGCCTTCGACCGCTTCGGCCATGCCGCCTTCGAGAACGGCGGGGCCGGCGGGCCGGGCTTCAACGGCGACTTCGCGCAGACGATGTCGGACATCTTCGAGAGCTTCTTCGGGGGCGACTTCGGCGGCGGCGAACGGCGCGGCCGGGGCGGGCGCGAGCGCGGGGCGGACCTGCGCTACAACATGGAGATCAGCCTCGAGGAGGCCTACGAGGGCAAGCACGTCGAGATCCGCGTGCCGAGCACGATCACCTGCGAGACCTGCTCGGGATCGGGCGCCAAGCCGGGCACCTCGCCGCAGACCTGCAAGACCTGCGGCGGCCAGGGGCGCGTGCGCGCCATGCAGGGCTTCTTCACCATCGAGCGCACCTGCCCGACCTGCCAGGGCCGCGGCCAGGTGATCGTCGACCCCTGCGCCAAGTGCGGCGGCACCGGGCGGACGACCACCGAGAAGACGCTGACCGTCAACATCCCGGCGGGCATCGAGGACGGCACCCGCATCCGGCTGGCCGGCGAGGGCGAGGCCGGCATGCGCGGCGGGCCGGCGGGCGACCTCTACATCTTCATCGGCATCAAGCCGCACGCCTTCTTCCAGCGCGACGGGGCGGACATCTTCTGCCGCGTGCCGGTCTCGATGACGACCGCCGCGCTCGGCGGGCAGTTCGAGGTGCCGACACTCGCGGGCGAGAAGACCAAGGTGAAGGTCCCGGACGGCACCCAGACCGGCAAGCAGTTCCGCCTGAAGGGCAAGGGCATGCCGGTCATGCGCTCGACCGCGCAAGGCGACATGTACATACAGGTGGTGGTCGAGACGCCGCGCAACCTCACACGACGGCAGCGGGAACTGCTGGAGGAGTTCGAGAAATCGGCGTCGGGCGACACACATCCGGACTCGACCGGATTCTTCGCCAAGGTTAAGGATTTCTTCGACAATCTCGGCAGCTGAAGCGCGGCTGCGACACCATCGGGAAATCTTGTCGCACTAGCGTGCGGTTGCCGCGTAGAACGTCACGTCCGACTATCCTGCCCCCTCGCCCGACCCGCCACCCCCACCCGGAGCCCCTCATGGGACAAGCCAAGAAGCGTCCGTCGCCGAGCGAGATCAAGCACAGGGTTCTCGACGATATCCGCTTCCTCCGGAGCTGGGTCGAAAAGCCCCTGCAGATCGGCGCGGTGGCGCCGTCGAGCCCTCAGCTCGCGCGGCTGATGGCGAGCTACGTCGATCCGCACGCGACGGGCGCCGTCCTGGAGCTCGGGCCGGGCACGGGCGTGGTCACCAAGGCGATCCTCGACCGGGGCGTCGCGCCGGGCCGGGTGGTCTCCGTCGAGTACAACGAGGACTTCTGCAAGCTCCTGCGCAACCGCTTCCCGGGCGTGCACTTCATCCACGGCGATGCCTACAACGCCCGGCACGCCGTCCAGGCGGCGTTCCCGGAGCCGCTCTCCGCCGTGGTCTCCAGCCTGCCGCTCTTCACCCGGCCGATGCCGCAACGGGTGCGGCTGCTCGACGAGGCCTTCGCGATGCTGGCGCCCGGCGCGCCCTTCATCCAGTTCTCCTACGCGCTGGTGCCGCCCGTGCCGCACGGCGCGGGAGCCTTCGAGCTCGAGCGGACGAACTGGGTCGTCATGAACCTGCCGCCCGCGCGTGTGTGGGTCTACCGCCGGCCGGCGTGAGGCGCGCGATGGCCATCGTCCACTACCTCACCCATCCGCAGGTGCAGATCGATCCGGACGTGCCGGTGCCGAAGTGGGGGCTCTCGCCGATCGGGGAGGCCCGCGCGGTCGCGGCGGCGCGGCTGCCCTGGGCGGCGGGCATCGGCCGGATCGTCTCCTCCGACGAGGTGAAGGCGATCGAGACGGCGCGCATCTTCGGGGCCCGCCTCGGGATCAGGCCGCAGATCCGCGAGGGGATGCACGAGAACGACCGCAGTGCGACCGGCTACCTGCCGCCTCCGCAGTTCGAGGCCATGGCGGACCGGTTCTTCGCCGAGCCGGAGGTCAGCGCCGAGGGCTGGGAGCGCGCCGTGGACGCGCAGGCGCGGATCGTCGCCGCGGTTGAGGCGGTGCTCGCCGAGGAGGTCGAGGACGGGGCGGATCGGGACCTGCTGCTGGTCGGGCACGGCGGGGTCGGGACGCTGCTGCTCTGCCGGCTCGCCGGTCTGCCCATCTCGCGCAGCCGCGATCAGGGTCCGGGCGGCGGCAACCGCTTCGCCTTCGACCGCGACACCCGGGCGGTGCTGCAGGGCTGGACGCCGTTCGACGCCTGATCGGCCTGCCGTCATGGCCGGCTCCTGAAGTCTAAACTCCTTGATTGGTCTTCGTGGAGCGGATTGCCGGGACAAGCCCGGCCGGACTTCGTGCGACCGTATCAGCTCTTGAGTACGATGCAGGCGCCCTGGGCGGCACGCAGCTTCGCGCAGAGGTCGTCGGCGGCCTTGCGCGACTCGGCCGGCAGGCGGATGCGGTAGAAGGGGCGCGTGCCGCGGCTGCGGAAGCGTGTCCCGATGATCATGGGGCGCACCTCTCCGACCACGGCGGCATAGCGCAGGCGGACCCGGTCGAAGGCGGCGAGCGCCTTGGCGCGCGAGAAGTCGCCGGCGATCTGCACGCCCCAGGGGGCGAACACCGACGCGACCGCGCCGCCGGCCACGTAGTCCTCGCCGCCCGGCTTGCGGAAGCGGGCGAGCGTCACGAGGCACTTTTCGGGCGCCGGATCCGGCAGGGCCGTACCCTGGCGGGCGGCCTCGGCCCAGGACTCGGCCGGCAGGCCCGTGATGCGGGCGACATAGGTCACCGTCTCCATCGGCAGGCCCGAGGCGCCGGCGAGCCACTGGCGGACGCGCTCCGGGCCGGCGTTGTAGGCCGCGGCGGCGAGGCCGAGGTTGCCGAAGCGGGCGCGCAGGTCCGCCAGCAGCGCGGCGGAGGCGGGGATCGCCGCCTCGGGATCGAAGGGGTCGGCAAGACCGCGCTCGCGGGCGGTGCCGGGCATGAACTGCGCGACCCCTTGCGCGCCGGCGCGGGACACGACGTTCAGCCGGAAGCTGCTTTCCCGCCAGATGAGGCGGGTGAAGAAGGGCACCGGCAGCTTGCGGACCTCGGCGGCGGACTCGATCAGCCGGCAGATCGCCTCGTCGACCGTCTCGCTGGCCTTGCCGGAACCGGCCGGCGCCGCGTCGGGGGCGTCCTTCTCCTCCTGGGCGGCCGTGGGCGCGGACGGCACGCCCGCCAGGACGAAGGCCAGCAGGACGCCGACCGATGCCGGTCCTGCCGCCCTGCCCCGCGGTCGTCCCCGCTCCTGCGCTCCCATCACGTTTTCTCCAACTGGCGCCGGGCGCCCGAACCGCGATGCGGACCGGAACGTTCGGACCTCACCACTTCAACATGGGAGATTTGCGAAATGCAGAACATGGACATGATCCGCGAGCACATGCCGGTCATCGGGTCCGACGGCCGGCAGATCGGTCTGGTCGACCACATGGAGGGCCAGGACCGCATCAAGCTGACCCGCGACTCCTCGCCGGACGGGCAGCACCATTTCATCCCCTGCGACTGGATCGACCACATCGATGCCCACGTGCACCTGAAGGTCTCGTGCGACGAGGCCCAGAAGCGCTGGCAGTAGACGGCCGCGTCACCGGCCCCGCAGCACCGCCACGACCTCGGGCAGGATACGGGCCGCCACGGCGGCGTGGCCGCTCGGGGTCAGGTGGATGCCGTCCGGCTGCAGGCCGTCGGGCGGCAGGGGCCGGTACATCATCGCGATGGACCGGATGCCCCGCTTCGCCAGCGTTTCCGCGATGGCGCGCCGATTGGCGTCGTGCTCGGCTTGCGAGATGCCGGAGCGGTGGTCGTTGGCCCGCACGCTGCCGATAAGGACGAGGCGGGTGCCGTCCGGGACCGAGGCGTCGGCCCGGGCCAGCAGGCTGCGGCTGTTCTCACCGTTGCGGGCCGTGATGGAGATGTCTGCGACGATCCCCTTCGCCTTCAGCATTTCGCCGAGCTTCGCCGGGTAGGCTTCAGCGGGCGAGACGCCCTTGCCGTTCTCGTTGCTGGCGCCCAGCAGCACGATGCGCAGTTCCGCCGCATGGGCCGGCCCGGCGGCAAGCATCAGGCACAGCAACGCCTTCCAGATCCACCCGTGCCGCATCGAGTCCTCCCGGTCCCACGGGATTCTGCTTACCCGCAGCGGGAGAGGGACGCAACGACATATTCAACTCAAAGGCGCACCGATCGGTGGCGATCGGCCGCGCGGCCGCCGTTGCCGTCTACTCTTCCGCGCCGGTCGCCAGCATGGCCTCCAGGACCTCGATGCGGTCGGCCTCGGCGGGGGGCTTGTCCCAGCGGATGCGGCTGATGCGGGGAAAGCGCATGGCCAGGCCGGACTTGTGGCGGCCGGAGCGGGCGAGGCCCTCGAAGGCGACCTCCAGGACGAGGCCCGTGGTGCGGTCGTGGCGGACCTCGCGGACCGGTCCGAAGCGGTTGACCGTGTGTTTCCGCACGAAGCGGTCCAGCTCCTTCAGCTCCTCGTCGGTGAAGCCGAAATAGGCCTTCCCGACCGGCACCAGTTCGCCGCCGTCCTCGGGGCCGCGCCAGACCCCGAAGGTGAAGTCCGAGTAGAAGGACGAGCGCTTGCCATGGCCCCGCTGGGCATACATCAGCACGGCATCGACGATGCGCGGATCGCGTTTCCACTTGTACCAGAGGCCCTTGGGGCGACCCGGCAGGTAGGGGCTGTCGGCGCGCTTCAGCATGACGCCCTCGACGGCTTCCGCATCCGCCCCGGCCCCGCCCTTGGCGGGATCCGCCCGGGCCTCGGTCAGCGCCTCCCAGGTGTCGAAGGGGATCAGGGGCGAGAGGTCGAGCTTCGGGTTGTTCGCCCGCGCCACGAAGGATTCCAGGCGCGTCCGCCGCTCCGCGAAGGGCAGCCCGCGCAGGTCCTCGCCCTCGTGGACGATGAGGTCGTAGACCCGGATATGGGCGGGGTGATCGACCAGCATGCGGGCGGTCACCGATTTCCGGTTCAGCCGCTGCTGCAGGACGTTGAAGCTCTGGACCTTGCCGTCGATGAGGACCAAAAGCTCGCCGTCGATGGCGGCGTCGAAGTCGAGCGCCTCGACGACATCCGGAAAGGCGGCGCCGACGTCCTCGCCGGTGCGGGAATAGAGCCGGCGGCGCTCCCGGCCGGAGGGCCCGCGACCCGCGGCCGCCTGCACGCGGATGCCGTCCCATTTCCATTCGGCCAGGAAGTCCGCGGGGTCGAGCTTGTCGAAGTCGCCGTCCTCGATGGCATGGGACAGCATGGGCTTATGGAACCGGGCAGGATCGTCGCTCTCCGGCTTCGGGCCGCGCCCCTCCACCCAGGCGAAGAGCTCCCGATACGGCGGCTCGAGCGTTGGCCAGACGTGCTCGACGTCGTCGGGGTCGATGCCGCCGAGTTCGGCAACCGCCGTCTTGGCGAGGCGGGCGGAGACGCCGACGCGGAGCGAGCCGGTGATGAGCTTGAGGCAGGCCCAGCGGCCGGCCTCGTCGAGCGCGTCGAGCCAGCGGGCGAGGATCTGGGGCAGCTCCCGCTTCGCCGTGGAGGAGAGCGTCTCGACCACCTCGGCGAGGGTCGGCACGTGGTTCGGCCGGGCGGCCGGGGCGGGCCACATGAGCGCGACGGTCTCGGAGAGGTCGCCGACATAGTCGTAGGACAGGGCGAAGAGGACGGGGTCCGTCCGCTCGGCGATGAGCGCGCGCACGAGCCCGGGCTTGGCCTCGGCGAAGCCGAGATGGCCGGTCAGGGCGGCCAGCGCCCAGCCGCGCTCCGGGTCCGGCACATGGCGGAAATAGTCCGCCATCAGGGCGATCTTGGCATTGCGGCGCGGTTCGTAGGCCAGGCGGTCGAGCAGGCGGGCGAAGCGGTTCATGAGGGCGCGCCGTCCTCGGCCGGCGCCTCGGCGGCGGGCGTGTCCGGCTCCGCCTCGCCCTCGTCGCCGTAGCCGAGCATGTGCAGCGGGCGGGCGTCGAGGCCGCGGGTCCGGCACCAGTGGACGAGCGCCTCCTCGGCCCCATGCGTCACCCAGACCTCGCCGGCCCCGGTCTCCTCGATGGTCGCCTGCAGGTCGTTCCAGTCGGAATGGTCGGAGATGACCAGCGGCAGCTCGACGCCGCGCTGGCGGGCGCGGGCGCGCACCCGCATCCAGCCCGACGCGAAGGCGGTCACGGGGTCGCCGAGGCGGCGGGACCAGAGGTCCGCCATCGAACCGGGGGGGCAGATCACGATCCGGCCGGCGAGTTCCTTCGGCTTCAGGCCGCGGACGGGCTCGAGCAGGCCGAGATCGATGCCGCGGCTCTCGTAGAAGCGGCAGAGACGTTCGAGGGCGCCGTGCAGGAAGACGGGATCGTCGTAGCCCGCCTCGCGGATGAGCGCGATGACGCGCTGCGCCTTGCCGAGCGAATAGGCGCCGACGAGATGCGGCCGCTCGGGGAAGAGGCTCAGCGACTCCAGCAGCTTGCCGATCTCCCCGCGGGCGTCCGGATGGCAGAAGACCGGCAGGCCGAAGGTGGCCTCGGTGACGAAGACGTCGCAGGGCACCGTCTCGAAGGGAATGCAGGTCGGGTCGAGCTGGCGCTTGTAGTCGCCGGAGACGACGACCCGGCAGGCGCCGCGGGTCAGCGAGATCTGGGCGGAGCCGAGCACGTGGCCGGCCGGGTGGAAGCAGACCTCAATGTCGCCGACCCGGATCGGGCGGCCGAGGGCGGCGGGCTCGGTCACGCCGGCGAAGTCCTCGCCGTAGCGGACGGCCATGATGCCGAGGGTCTCGGGCGTGGCCATGACGCCGCCGTGGCCGGAGCGCGCGTGGTCGGAATGGCCGTGCGTGATCAGCGCGCGCTCGACCGGGCGCACGGGGTCGATATGGAATCCGCCGTGCGGGCAGTAGAGGCCGGCAGGGGTCAGGGTCAGTAGATCGGGGGCGACGCTCATCCTGGCCGGACTGTAGGATGCCGCGAGGCGCTCGTCAGCCTCGCAGGGACCGGATATGGAAGGGCGAACCGCGAGCGCTCCGCCATGTTCCCGACCTTCCACTCCTCCGGCGACCTGATCGCCGACCGCCGCTACGGCTACGCGATCGCGCTCGCCGAGGCGGGGGACCCGGCGGCGGCGGCCGACCTCATCGAGCAGGCGCTGGAGCTGGTGCCCGGCTGGGTGCCCGGCTGGTTCGCCCTGGGGGTGGCGCGGGAGGCGGCCGGCGCGGGAGCCGGCGCGCTCGCGGCCTTCCGGAGGGCCGCCGGGCTGGATCCGGACGATCGCCTCGGGGCGTCGCTGCACGCCGCCCGGCTCGCCGGGACAACCCCGCCGGCGCCGCCGGCCGGCTATGTCCGGGCGCTCTTCGACGCCTACGCGCCCGCCTTCGAGAAGGTCCTCACCGGACGGCTCGGCTACCGGGCGCCGGGCCTCGTCGCGTCCGCCCTCGCCGCCGCCGCGCCGGGGCGGCGCTTCGCGGCGGCGCTCGATCTCGGCTGCGGGACGGGCTTGATGGGGGCGGCGATCCGGGAGCGCTGCGACCGGCTGGACGGGGTCGACCTGTCGGTCGCCATGGCGGCGGAGGCGGAGGCCAAGGGTCTCTACGACGGGATCCGCGTCGGAGAGGCGGTCGCTGATCTCCGGGCGCTGACACCCGGAAGCCTGGACCTCGTCCTTGCCGCGGACGTGTTCTGCTATCTCGGGGACCTGGCGCCCGTACTCGGCGCGGCGGCCCGGGCGCTCAGGCCGGGCGGCCTACTGGCCTTCACTGTCGAGCAGCTCGCCGGCGGGGACGCGGACTTCGCCCTGAAGGACAGCCTGCGGTACGGGCACGGCCAGGCCTATCTCCGCGCGGTCGCGGCCGACCAAGGCTTCGACGTCCTGTCGCTGGCGGCGGAGACGCTCCGAGAGGACCGCGGGGCGCCGGTCGGCGGCCTCGTGGCGGTCCTGCGCCGGGCGGGCCCCGACCCGATCACGCGGACGTGATCGCGCCGCACGGGCGCTGAATCTTTCCTGAACGTCATGCTCAGCGCCCGTCCACACGGCCGAGGCCAAGCTCCGCCCATTCGATGACGCGGCACCCGCGACGGGTGCGCAACAGAAGGGCAGAGCCATGTCGAACCGCACCCTCGCCGCCGCCACCCTTGCCGCGGGCCTCGCCGTCGGCGGCACGGCCGCGGCCAATCCGGCCCATTACGGCGGTTATCAGCCGATCTACGAGCCGGCCCCGCACGTGGTCGTCGTCCCGGAAACCACGCCGGTCTACTTCAAGCGCAGCCTCGTCGGCGCGCAGGTGACCGTGCAGCAGTGCTACAAGCGGCGGGCCTGGACGTCGACGGGCGAGCTCTTCTGGAGCGAGGTTTGCCACTGACCGTCCAGGGCGGAAACGGGTGCCGGCAACCGCCGGTGCGGACCGCCACCTTTCACGCGCTCGTGATGAAACGCATCTCCCTGCTGGCGCTTGACCCGGCATGAGCCCATGCGCGGGTCAGGGCCCCCTGGCCGGACCCCTCAGGCAGCAGGAGATCAGACATGAAGAAAACCGCAGTGGCGGCCATCGGCGCCGCCCTTCTCGCGACTTCCTTCGTCAGCACGGCCGACGCGGCACCGCGCCACCACCATCACGGCGGCTGGGGCTGGGGCGCCGGCGCGGGTCTCGCGACGGGCTTGATAGTCGGCGGCGCCGTCGGCGCGGCGGCTGCGAGCAGCTACGGGCCCTACGGCTATGCCCCGGGCCCCTACTACAACTACGCGCCGGGCCCCTACTACAATTACGCGCCCGGCCCCTACTACTCCGAGGCCCCCGTCCCGGCCCAGCCGCGGGTCGTCTATCGCGACCGGATCGTCAAGCAGCGCGGCTGCGTGACGTCCACGCGCTACGACTACAAGGGCGAGCCCTACGAGTGGAAGGACTGCCAGTAATCGGTCGCGAGACCGATCCGGGGCCGGGAGCGATCCCGGCCCTTTCCTTATGGAAGGCCGGGGCTCCGAGCGATCCCGGCCTTTTTCGCGACCGCGGCGGCTTCCGCTCGGCGGCGCCGGGCGCTACCTCTTGGGCGTGAGCGCGCCGCAGAGCTTCGAGGATCCCGCCCTGCTTCTCCCCGCCCGTTTCGCGGCGTGGTTCGCCTCGCGCGGCTGGGCGCCGCGGCCGCACCAGGTCGAGCTCCTGCAGAAGGCCGCCGCGGGCCGGTCGGCCCTGCTGATCGCACCGACGGGCGCCGGAAAGACGCTCGCCGGCTTCCTGCCGAGCCTCGTCGCCCTCTCGGAGCGGCCTCCGCCGCGGCTCGTGGCGGCCGGGCGCGGGGTGGCGCGCCGGGGCATCCACACGCTCTACGTCTCGCCCCTCAAGGCGCTCGCGGTGGACGTCGCGCGCAACGTCGAAGCGCCGATCGCCGAGATGGGTCTGCCGATCCGGGTGGAGACGCGGACAGGCGACACGCCGGCGCACAAGCGGCAGCGGCAGAAGTCCGAACCGCCCGACATCCTCATGACGACGCCCGAGCAGGTGGCGCTGCTGATCGCCTCGTCGGAGGCCGAGACGCTGTTCGGCGACCTCCGCACAGTGGTGTTCGACGAGCTTCACGCACTCGTCACGTCCAAGCGGGGCGACCTCCTGGCGCTCGGACTTTCGCGGCTGCGCAAGCTGGCGCCGGGGCTCAGGACGGTCGGCCTGTCGGCGACGGTCTCCAACCCGGAGGAACTCGCCGCCTGGCTGGTGCCCCAGGAGGGCGCCGGCGCCACGGCCGACGTGGTGGCGATCGCGGGCGGGGCCAAGCCGGAGATCCGGATCCTGGACTCGGCGGAGCGGATCCCCTGGGCGGGACATTCCGCCCGCTACGCCATGGCGGAGGTCTACGCCGCGCTGAAAGCCGCGAAGACGACGCTGATCTTCGTCAACACGCGCAGCCAGGCCGAGATGGTGTTCCAGGAGCTCTGGACCATCAACGACGACAATCTCAGGATCGCGCTGCACCACGGCTCCCTCGACGTGGCGCAGCGCCGCCGCGTCGAGGCCGCGATGGCGACCGGCGGGCTCGACGCCGTGGTGGCGACCTCGACGCTCGACCTGGGCATCGACTGGGGCGACGTCGACCTGGTCGTCCATGTCGGCGCGCCCAAGGGGGCGAGCCGGCTCGCCCAGCGGATCGGGCGGGCCAACCATCGGCTCGACGAGCCGAGCCGGGCAATCCTGGTCCCGGCCAACCGGTTCGAGGTGATGGAGTGCCGGGCGGCGCTCGACGCCAACTACCTGGGCGACCAGGACACGCCGCCGATCCGGCCCGGCGGTCTCGACGTCCTCGCCCAGCACGTGCTCGGCATGGCGGTGGCGGCGCCCTTCGCGGACGAGGATCTCTTCGCCGAGGTGACGTCGGCCTACCCCTACCGCGGGCTCGACCGGG
This sequence comes from Prosthecomicrobium sp. N25, assembly GCF_037203705.1. Classification (NCBI taxonomy): domain Bacteria; kingdom Pseudomonadati; phylum Pseudomonadota; class Alphaproteobacteria; order Hyphomicrobiales; family Kaistiaceae; genus Prosthecomicrobium; species Prosthecomicrobium sp. N25. The sequence continues at coordinate 574,759 of NZ_JBBCAT010000001.1, read as the reverse complement.
CGACCTTCGACCGGGTGGTCGACTTCGTGGCGACGGGCGGCTACGCGCTCAGGACCTACGAGCGCTACGCCAGGATCCGACGCCGGAAGGACGGCCTCTGGCGCGTCTCCAACCCGCAGATCGCGCAGGCCTACCGGCTCAACGTCGGGACCATCGTGGAGAGCCCGATGCTGAAGGTCCGGCTCGTCTCCAAGGTGGCGGGCGGCACGCCGGCGCGGGGCGGGCGGATGCTCGGCGAGATGGAGGAGTTCTTCTTCGAGACCATGAGCCGGGGCGACACCTTCCTGTTCGGCGGCGAGGTGCTACGGTTCGAGACGATCCGCGAGAACGAGGCGCTGGTCACCCGCACCAAGGACGAGAGCCCGCGCATCCCCTCCTACATGGGCGGCAAGTTCCCGCTCTCCACGTATCTCGCCGACCAGGTGCGGCGCATGCTGGCCGATCCGGAGAGCTGGGGCGCACTGCCGGAGCAGGTCGCCGAGTGGCTGCGCATCCAGAGGCTCCGCTCCATCCTGCCGAAGCGCGACGAACTCCTGATCGAGACCTTCCCGCGCGCCGCCAAGCATTACATGGTGGCCTACCCGTTCGAGGGCCGGCTCGCGCACCAGACGCTCGGCATGCTGCTCACCCGGCGGCTGGAGCGGGCGCGGGCGCGGCCGCTCGGATTCGTGGCGACCGACTATGCGCTCGGGATCTGGGCCGTGGAGGATCTTGGCCGGCTCTTCGCCGAGGGCCGGCCGTCGCTGCCGGCGCTGTTCGACGAGGACATGCTGGGCGACGACCTGGAAGCCTGGATGGCCGACAGCTACCTCCTGAAGCGCACCTTCCGCAACAACGCCGTCATCGCCGGGCTGGTCGAGCGGCGGCATCCCGGCCAAGAGAAGTCGGGCCGGCAGGTCACCGTCTCGACCGACCTCGTCTACGACGTGCTCAGGAGCCACGAGCCGGACCACATCCTGCTCCGCGCCACCTGGGCCGACGCCTCGGCGGGCCTCCTCGACATCGGCCGCATCGGCGCGATGCTGGCGCGCATCCGCGATCACATCGTCCTCAAGCGCCTCGACCGGATCTCGCCGCTCGCCGTGCCGATTATGATCGAGATCGGCAAGGAGCGCGTGCCGGGCGAGGCGGACGAAAGCCTGCTTCGCGAGGCCGCGGACGCCATCGTGGCGGAGGCGATGGCGGCCGACTGATCCCTCAGGGCCGGGGCTGGAGCGGCGGGCCGACGTCGTCCGGGATCGGGCAGACGTAGGGCCGCGCGGCGAGCCGGCGGGCGTGGTCGCGCCGGGCCTCGTCGAGGAGCGCGGGGTCGGCGAACAGCATGGTGGCGGTCTGGGCCATGACCTTGGCGGCGTGGGTCATGCCCTTGTGGGCGGCGGGCGACTTGCCCTGGGCGGTGATCTGCCAGGAGTGGCCCGGCGTGCCGATCGCGTGGGTCGCCACCCGCGCCTCGACGGTCGGGGTCTTCCAGCTCACGTCGGCGACGTCCGTGGAGGCGAGCGCCTTCTGGCCGCGGCGGTCGAGCGGCAGCACGTAGTCGCAGAGCACCTCGCCCTTGCGGGGGTCGAGACCCGCCGCGCGGTACTCGGCGAGGATGTCGGCCTCCGTCAGCGTCGCCTGGATGCGGCCCGCGTAGTCCCGGTCGGCGTCGTCGAACGCGACCCCGCCGAGGGCGTCGAAGGCCGCCTGCATGGCGCGGCGGAGCGGCTCGTTGGCGAGCATGTTGGAGACAGCGGAGACGATGCGCACGTCCACGTCGGTCTCGGTCATCATGGCGGCGCCGAGGGCGACCTTCCGGACCCGCTCGTTGAGGGCCAGCATGCCGTCGAGTGTCGTGGAGCGCACGGCATAGCGGACCTTGGCGCGCGCCTGCACCACGTTCGGGGCGATGCCGCCCGCGTCCAGGTAGGCGTAGTGGATGCGGCTCTCCTGCGGCACGTGCTCGCGCAGGTAGTTCACGCCGACCGACATCAGTTCGACCGCATCGAGCGCGCTGCGGCCGAGATGGGGCGAGGCGGCGGCGTGGCTGGCGCGGCCCGTGAAGGTGAAGTCGATGCGGGTGTTGGCGAGGCTCTCGGCCTCGTCGACCCGGGTCATGGCCGCCGGGTGCCAGGTGATGGCGGCGGCGACGTCGTCGAAGAGCCCGGCGCGGACCATGAAGGACTTGGCGGCGCCGCCCTCCTCGGCCGGACAGCCGTAGTAGCGGACGCGGCCGGGCGTGCCGGTCTCGGCGAGCCAGTCCTTGAGGGCGGTGGCGGCCAGCAGCGCGGCGGCGCCGAGCAGGTTGTGGCCGCAGCCGTGGCCGTTGCCGCCGGCCTCGACGGGCTTCGGCTCGGCGATGCCGGCGACCTGGCTGAGGCCCGGCAGGGCATCGTATTCGCCCAGGATGGCGATGACCGGGCCGCCCTCCCCCGCCTCGCCGACGACGGCGGTCGGGATGCCGGCGGCCTCCTCGGTGACCCGGAAGCCCTTGGCTCGCAACATGGCGGCGTGCTCGGCGGAGGAGCGCCATTCGGCGTAGAGCGTCTCGGGCGTGCCCCAGACCCGGTCGGCGAGGCCGACGAGATCCTCGCGGTGGGCGTCGACGCGGTCCCAGATCAGGGCTTCGTTGCGCATGGATGCGTGCCTCCCGGTACGGCGGATGGGCGAGCCTCGCAGAGAAGGGCGGCGGGGTTCAAGTCATGGCTGCCGAGCGCGGCCGCGACGCCTTGCCCTGGGGGCATGTGGAGGCCGGGGGAGGAAGCGGCTAGGCTCGCGGCCCTGTCCCAGAGCGTCGGAGCTCCGCGATGCCCTTTCTCGAAACCGATCGCCTCCTGCTCAGGCCCTACCGCCGGGACGATTTCCCGGCCTACGCGGCGATGCGGGCGGACCCGGCGGTGATGCGCTTCATCGGCGGGGCGCCGCTGTCCCGCGAGGAGGCCTGGGGCCGGTTCCTGCGCCAGGCCGGCGTCTGGCACCACCTGGGCTTCGGCTATTTCGCCGTCCTCGACCGGGTCACGGGCGCTTTCCTGGGCGAGGCGGGATTCCACGACGTGAAGCGGACGATCGAGCCCTCGATCGAGGGGACGCTCGAGGCGGGGTGGAGCCTCGTCAGCCCCGCCTGGGGCCGCGGGATCGCCACCGAGGCGATGGACGCGGCGATAGGCTGGGCCTCGGCGGCCTGGCCGGGCAAGCGGTTCACGGCGATGATCGAGCCCGCTCACCGGGCGTCCATCCGGGTCGCCGAGAAGCTCGGCTTCCGGCCCTTCGCGCAGACGGCCTACGCGGGCAAGCCGGTCGTGCTCTTCGAGCGCTGAGCCCGCCCGGGTCACGCGCGGACCGTCTCCAGGAGCCGGCGGATCTCCGGCAGGCAGGAGCCGCAGTTGGTGCCGGCCTTGAGGGTCTCGCCGATCGCGGCCGGCGTGGCGCAGCCGTTCCGAGCCGCCGCCTCGATGGCGTTGCGGCCGACGGCGAAGCAGGCGCAGACGGTCGGGCCGGGGTCCGGCGCGCCGGCGGCGGAGCGGCTGGCGAGCGGGGCGCGGCGCCGCAGGGCGCCGGAGGGGTCGGCGCCGAGCAGGTCCTTCAGGTGGGCCCAGGCCGGGCGTTCCGGCGCGGGGGCGAGGACCAGGGCGCCGGCGAGGCGGCCGTCCCGGTAGCGGGCGGCCCGGAAGTGGCGCGCGGCGGGATCGCCCGCCGCGACAAGGTCGTCCGGGACCGTGGCGAGGAGGCCGGCGGCCAGGGCGGGCCAGTCCTCCGCGGCAGCGGCCGGGAGCGCGAGAAAGGTCGCCCAGCCGCCGGCGATCCGGGTGCGGGCCCAGTAGAGGGCGCCGGAGGCCTCCAGCCGGGCGCGCGCCGGGGCGTCGAGCGTGACCAGCACCGCCTCCAGGCCGGCCTCGACGGGACCAATCGCCACCGGGGTCGCTTTCGCCTCGGGCTGGCCCGAGATCGGGTCGACCCGGCTCGCCACCAGGGCGCCGATCCGCGCCGCCGAGGCATTCTCGTCCGACCAGTGGATGGGGGCGAAGACCGACCCGCGCCGCTGCGCCTCCGTCACGGCGACCCGCAGGACGGCTGTGCCGCGCGCATTGCGGAGCCGGGCGAGGCCGCCGTCGGTCAGGCCGGCCCGTTCGGCATCATCGGGGTGGACTTCGACCAGGGGCTCCGGCCGGTGCTGGCCGAGAGTGGGGCTCTTCCCCGTGCGCGTCATCGTGTGCCACTGGTCGCGGACGCGGCCGGTGTTGAGGACGAGCGGAAACGGCTCGCGGGCCGTCTCGGCGAGGGCAGGCGGGGCCGGCACGACGAAGCGGGCGCGGCGGTCGGGGGTGTAGAAGCCGCCCTCGGCGAAGAAGCGGGAGCGACCCGTGGCGGTCCCCTTCGGCAGCGGCCACTGGAAGGGCGGCAGGGCGTCGTAGCCGGCGCGGTCGATGGCCGCGTGGGCGCCGAGATCGAAGTCGCGCGTCCCGTCGTTCTCGAAGGCCGACAGGGCGGCGTGCTCCCGGTAGACGGCGGCGGCGTCCTCGTACGCGAAGGCGTCGGCGGGCGCGAGACGGCGGCCGACTTCGGCGAGCGCCCACCAGTCCGGCCGCGCCTCGCCCGGAAGGTCGAGGAAGGGCCGCTGTCGCGACACCCGCCGTTCGGAATTGGTGACCGTCCCGCCCTTCTCGCCCCAGGCGGCGGCCGGCAGGCGGACATGGGCGGGGCCGATCGTGTCGTTGGAGGCGACCACCTCGGAGACGACCAGGCAGTCGAGCCGCCCGAGCGCGGCCCGCACACGGTCGGCCTCGGGCAGGGAGACGGCGGGGTTGGTGCCGATGATCCAGAGCGCCCGGATGCGCCCGGCCTCGACGGCGTCGAACAGGTCGACGGCCTTGAGGCCAGGCTCGCGGGCCATGCGGGTCGCGCCCCAGAAGCGGGCGACCCGGTCGATCGCCGCCGGGGCGAAGTCCATGTGGGCGGCGAGCTGGTTGGCGAGGCCGCCGACCTCGCGGCCGCCCATCGCGTTCGGCTGGCCGGTGAGCGAGAAGGGCCCCGTGCCGGGCCGTCCGATGCGGCCGGCGGCGAGGTGGCAGTTCAGGATGGCGCCGACCTTGTCGACGCCCTGGGCGGATTGGTTGACGCCCTGGCTGTAGAGGGTCACGACCTTTCCGGTGCCGGCCCAGAGGTCGAAGAAGAGCGCGACCGCGTCGGCCTCGAGGCCGGTGGCGGCCGCCGCGGCCTCGACGGTCGGGACGCGGGCGACGGCGGCCGCGAGGGCGGCTCCGAAGCCGGCGGTGTGCGCCTCCACATAGGCCTCGTCGACCCGGCCCGTCTCGGCGAGGTGGACGAGCAGGCCCTCGAAGAGGGCGGCGTCCATGCCGGGCGCGATGGCGAGATGCAGGTCGATGCCGTCGGCGGTGGCGGTCGCGCGCGGGTCGATCACCACGATGCGGGCGCCGCGGGTCTCCCGGTTGCGCTGCATGCGCTGCCACAGGACCGGGTGGCACCAGGCGGCGTTGGACCCGACCAGGACCAGGAGGTCGGCCTCGTCCAGGTCCTCGTAGCAGCCCGGCACGGTGTCGGCGCCGAAGGCGCGCTTGTGCCCGGCGACCGAGGAGGCCATGCAGAGGCGGGAGTTGGTGTCGACGTTGGCGGTTCCGAGGAAGCCCTTCGCGAGCTTGTTGGCGACGTAGTAGTCCTCGGTCAGGATCTGGCCGGAGAGGTAGAGGGCGACCGAGTCCGGCCCGTGCCGCTCGATGGAGCGGGCAAAGCCGCGCGCGACGGCGTCGAGGGCCTCGTCCCAGGAGACGCGGCGGCCGCCGATCTCGGGATGCAGCAGGCGTCCGTCGAGGCCGATCGTCTCGCCGAGCGCGGAGCCCTTGGAGCAGAGGCGGCCGAAGTTGGCCGGGTGGTCGGGGTCGCCCGTCGCCCGCCAGCCGCTCGGGGCGCCGCCGTCCGGCTTCATGAGGACGCCGCAGCCGACGCCGCAATAGGGGCAGGTGGTGCGGACCTGAACCGCGGGACCGGAGCCGTCGGGCATGGGGGCAGCCTCGTGTCGGAGGGTCAGTAGACGTCGCGCTGGTAGCGGCCTGCCTCGGCGAGGGCCTTCAGGCGGGCCCGGGCGGCCTCGGGCGCGAGCCCGCCCTGCTCCGCGAGAATGTCGAGCAGGGCCTTGTCGACGTCTGACGCCATGCGCCTGGCGTCGCCGCAGACATAGACGTGGGCGCCTCGCTCGAGCCAGGCGAAGAGATCCGCGCCGGCCTCCCGCATGCGATCCTGGACGTAGACCTTGGCGTCGCCGTCCCGCGACCAGGCGGTGGACAGCCGCGTCAGGGTGCCGTGGGCCAGGAGGCCCTCGAGTTCCTCGCGGTAGAGGAAGTCGGTCGCCTCGCGCTGGTGGCCGAAGAAGAGCCAGGCGGGGCCGGGCGCCCCGGTCGCCAGGCGCTCCTGCAGGAAGGCGCGGAAGGGGGCGATGCCGGTGCCCGGGCCGATCATGACGATCGGGGTGGCCCCGTCCCGCGGCAGGGCGAAGCCATGGGCGCGGGAGACGAAGACCTTGACGGTGTCGCCGGGCGCCAGCCGGTCGGCGATGCCGGTCGAGGCGACCCCGAGGCGGGTGCGGCCCGCCACGGGATAGCGGACGACGTCGACCGTGAGGGTCAGTTCGCCGGGGGCGGCCCTGGGGCTCGACGAGATGGAGTAAAGGCGCGGCTGGAGCGGCTCCAGGCATTCCAGGAAGGCCTCGGGATCGGGCCGGATGCCGGGGAAGTGCTCGAGGGCGGCGAGGACGTCCAGGCTGTCGGCGTCGCCGAACGGGTCGCCCCCGGCCGCGAGCGCCTTGGCCCTGAGCCGGGTCTCGCCGCCCGTGATGTAGGAGACGAGTTGGAACAGCATGTCGGGGGCGGGCGCGAGCGCGTAGTCCTCGATGAGAGCGGTCCGCAGCGTCTTGCCGGCGACGGGGAAGTCGGCGGGCATGTGGAGCGCGGCCAGGATCGCGTCGACCAGGGCCGGGTCGTTGCGCGGCAGGATGCCGAAGCTGTCGCCCGGCGCGTAGTCCAATCCCTCGGGCAGGCGCCAGACGACGTGCAAAGTCTCCTTGGCGGAGCCGGGGCCGTTCAGCCGGGTGGCGGACACGAAGGTCGCCTCGACGGGCGCCGCGCGGTCGTAGCCCGGACGGCGGTCGTCGGCGCGGGCGGGCGGGGCGGCCGTCGGTGACGCGGGGGCCGGGAGGGGGCGCGCGGCGGCGCCGTCGGCCTCGACCAGCGCCTTGAGCATGCGTAGCGTCTCCTTGCCGCCGGGCTGGCAGAGGTTCAGCTTCGTCTCGGCGCCGTCCGCGATGGCCTTGGCGTAGGTGTCGCAGAGGTAGCCGCACTGGCCGCAGTCCTGCTGGGCCATGGCGGCCATCAGGCGGCGCGGGAGCGGCCGGCCCTCGGCGAGCTTCATGCGATCGGCGATGGGCATGGCGGGATCGTGCCAGGGGGCGCCGTCGTCCTCCGGGGCCGGTGCGGGCGCGGCGCCGGGCAGGGCCGGGGCGGCGACCGGGGTGGCGGCGTCGAAGCCGACGAGGCCGGCGAAGAAGCCGTTCAGCCAGGCGCGCTGCTCGGGCGAGAAGGGCGCGGTTTCGGGGATCAGGGGCACCATGGCGGGCGGGCGGGTCGGGGCTGTCATTCGGCGGCCTCGCTGAAGCGCGGGGGGTGCAGGGCGGCCTCGGCGGCGCGGCGCAGCGCGTCGACCTCGTGGCGGGCCGCGAAGGCGTGGAAGCTTTCGTCGGGCGAGAGCCGGCCGGCCGTCCAGGCGCGCAGGAGGCCCTCGATGCGGGCGGGCACGTCGGCGGCGAGCGTGTTCGGCCAGATCTCGCGGGCGATGGCCGCCTCCGTGCCGAAGCCGCCGCCGACATGGACGTGATAGCCGTCGGCGGTCTCCTCGCCGGTGTCGTCGAGCGGGACGCGGGCGGCGATCAGGCCGATGTCGCCGATGTAGTGCTGGGCGCAGGAGTGGTGGCAGCCGGTCAGGTGGATGTTGAGGGGACGGTCGACGGTCAGGCGGCCCTCCAGGGCGTCGGCGATCATCAGGGCGTGGCCCTTGGTGTCGGCAGCGGCGAACTTGCAGCCGCGGCTGCCCGTGCAGGCGACGAGGCCGGCGCGGATCGAGGAGGCCGCGTGGCCGAGGCCGAGCGCGGTGAGCCGGGCGGTCGCCTCGGCGGTCCGCTCGTCCGGGATGCCGGACAGGATCAGGTTCTGCCAGACGGTCAGGCGGACGTCGCCGTCGCCGAGGTCCCGGGCGATATCGGCGAGGCCCTGCATCTCGGCGACGGTCAGGCGCCCGACCGGCAGGACCACGCCGAGCCAGTTCAGCCCCGGCTGCCTCTGCGGATGCAGGCCGACATGGGCGAGGCGGTCGGCGGGGCGGCGCGGCAGGACGGCCCCGGCGGGAACGCGGGCGAGCGGCCGGCCGAGTTTCTCCTCGACGCGGCGCAGGACCTCGTCGAGCCCGAGCGCGTCGAGCACATACTTGAAGCGGGCCCTCTTGCGGTCGGTTCGATCGCCGAGGTCGATGAAGACGCGCACGATCGCGTCCGCCACCGCGGTCGTGTCGCCGGGCGCGACCACCACGCCGGTGTCGCGGGCGAAGTCCGTGTGGCCGGTGATGCCGCCGAGGGCGAGGCGGTACCAGGCGCCCGGCTCGACGCCGAAACCCTCGGCCACGCGGACGGCCGTGAAGGCGATGTCGTTCGTCTCCTCGAGCACGGGGACCCGGCCGCCGCCCTCGAAGGCGACGTTGAACTTGCGCGGCAGGCCGGCGAGCAGGCGGCTGTTAAGGACATGGACGTGCCAGGCCTGCGCGGCCGGGCGGGTGTCGAGGATCTCGTCCGGGTCGATGCCGGCGGTCGGCGAACCTGTGACGTTGCGGATGTTGTCGGCGCCGGCGCCCTTCGGGGCGAGGCCGACCATCGCGAGGGCCTCGACCAGGGCGGGGCCGTGCTCGGCGGCGATCTCGCGGATCTGCAGGTTGGCGCGGGTGGTCACATGGGCATAGCCGCCGCCCCAGCGCGCCGCCATGTCGGCGACCGCGCGGAACTGCCAGTGGCTCAGGATGCCGTTTGGAATGCGCAGGCGGCACATGAAGCTGTCCTGCGCGGGGGCGACGTAGAAGAGGCCGTGGAACCGCCAGCGGAAGTCGTCGAGCGGCTTCGGGAAGCGGCCCGACCGGGCCTCCGCGGCGAGGCGGGGCCAGGCATCGAGCGGGTGCTCGTCGCGCTTGGCGATCTCCTGGGGGGAGAGCTTGCGGCCCTCGGCCTCGAAGCGGGCCTGGGCGGCGAGGTGCGGGGCGTCGGGGCCGGAGGGGGCGGCCGGGCCGGCGGCCCCGGCGAGCGGGGGCAGGCCGCGGGCGGCGCGGGCGGCGCTCGCGCCGGAGACGAAGCCCTCCAGCCAGCGCTTCTGGTCCTCGGAGAAGTCGGCGGTCATCAGGCGGCCTCGCAGAAGGGGCGGCCGAAGACGAGGTCCCGGCGCAGGGGAGCGACGGACCGACCCTCGCGGATCAGGTCCTGGTACCAGGGGCCGTCGGCGGTGTCGCCGACCAGAACGGCGCCGACGAGCTGGTCGCCGCGCAAGACGAGCTTGCGGTAGTGGCCGAGGGGGCGGTCCTCGAAGTGGATCGTGTCCGTCCCGGCCTCTCCCACGAAGTCGCCCGCCGAGAAGACCGGCAGGCCGGAGACCTTCAGGTTGGTGGCGAGCAGGCTGCCCGCATAGGCCGCCGGCCGGCCGGCGAGGCGGGCGGCGAGGACTTGCGCCTGGGCGTAGGCGGGCTCGACGAGACCGTAGACCGAGCCCCGGTGCTCGGCGCACTCGCCGATGGCGTGGATGCCGGGCACCGAGGTCTCGAGCCCGTCGTCGACCAGGATGCCGCGGCCGACCTGCAGGCCGGCGGTCCGGGCGAGCGTGGTTTCGGGGCGGATGCCGACGGCCATGACCAGGAGCCCGCAGGGCAGCGCGCGGCCGTCGGCGAGCCGCAGGGCCTCGACCGCCGCCCCACCCTCCACGGCCGCGGACTCGGCGCCGAGCAGGACCCGGACGCCGAGGCGCTCGAGGGCGCGGCGGACGAGGTCGGCCGCCCGGGCGTCGAGCTGGCGCTCCATCAGGCGGTCGACGAGATGGACGAGGGTCACCGGCAGGCCCCGGCGGGCGAGGCCATAGGCCGCCTCGATGCCGAGGAGGCCGCCGCCGATGACGACCGCGGGGGCACCGGCCGCGCAGGCGGCGTCCAGGCGGTCGAGATCGGCAAGGTCGCGGAAGGTGACGACGCCCTCCCGGTCCGCCCCCGGCAGGGGCAGGCGGATCGGGGCGGAGCCGGTGGCGAGCACCAGCCGGTCGAAGGGCAGGATCTCGCCCGACCGGAGCGACACGGAGCCGGCGGCGGGGTCGATCGTCGCGACGGGGTCGCCGAGGCGCAGGTCGAAGCCCTGCCCGCGGTACCAGGCCTCGGGCTTCAGGGCGAGGTCGGCACGGGCCGTATCGCCCGCGAGGGCGGCGGAGAGCAGGACACGGTTGTAGCCCGGCACCGGCTCCGCGCCGATCGCCACGACCGACCCGGCCGGGCCGGCGCCGCGCTCGGCCGCCAGGGCCTCCAGGAAACGGACCCCGGCCATGCCGTTGCCCACGACGACGAGACGCTCCATCCTCACGCGGATCTCCGGTTCGTCGCCCGGACACAACGAAAAACGCCGCCGATCAGGAGGCTCTCGGGGGGCGAGAGCGTCCGATCAGCGGCGTCGCTGTATCAAGGCAATGATCACTGCCAATGGTCGAGCCGGCGATGGCTCTTGGCGGAGGGGCAGCAAACGGCGTGCCAAGCGGGCGCGATCTTGGAAAGCCGTTAGGTTTCAAGCATCGATGGGGGCCGGATGGCGCCGGAGGCCGTTCTGCGCCGGATCCTTGCCGTGATTTCACGCAGCGACCGGAGGCACGGCGCACTCGCAATGGGCACTGCCTGCAACCGAGGCACGTTTCGGGCCGTCAGGACGGGGTTCGGCCGACAGATTGACGCAGATGAACCGATTGAAGAGCGCTGGCGATCCTTCATGCCTGCCCTTTTTCGAAGCATCGGCATCGAGTGCACAAGAATTCGGCGTTCTTGAGCCGCTCTTCCCTCGATCTGCGCAGCGGAACGGCAGGACGCCCCTCGAGGGGTGACCCGTCGATTCGGCTAGGCCTATGACATAGCATGACTTTTATTTTCTTCCCGAGCTTGGCAAGCGCCTTGCATCGAGGCTCGTGAACGATGGCGCCGGCGTTGGCGCGATCCTCCCAGACGGCCAATGGCGGCCGTTCCTGACCCGACAATGACGTCCATGGGCCGATCGGATTCCGAGATCCGCCCCTGGACGTCTTTTTTTTGCCTGAACCTGAAAGGGCAGATTCATGAGCCAGTCCGACATGCCCCTCTCCGGCCCCAGCCGCCGCCAGATCCTGGCCGGCGCGGCGGGCACGGGCCTGCTCTCCGTCCTGCCGCGCGGCGTGTTCGCCCAGGGTGCCGGACCGGAGGTCAAGAAGGCGATCCTCGGCTACATCGCGCTGACCGACGCGGCGCCGCTGATCGTCGCCAGGGAGAAGGGCTTCTTCGCCAAGCACGGCATGCCCGAGGTCGACGTGCAGAAGCAGGCGTCGTGGGGCACGACGCGCGACAACCTGGAACTCGGTTCGGCCGGGGGCGGCATCGACGGCGCGCATATCCTGACGCCCATGCCCTACCTGATGACGACCGGCAAGATCACCAAGACGCCGGGCGGCGTGCCGATGTCGATCCTGAGCCGCCTGAACACGCAGGGCCAGGGCATCATGCTCGCCAAGGCGCACAAGGACCTGAAGATCGGCCTTGACACCGCGCCCCTGAAGGAGCGCTTCGCCCAGCTCAAGGCGGGCGGCAAGGAGGTCAAGGTCGCGGTCACGTTCCCGGGCGGCACGCATGATTGCTGGATGCGCTACTGGCTCGCGGCCGGCGGCGTCGACCCGGACAAGGACTGCCAGACCATCGTGGTGCCGCCGCCCCAGATGGTGGCCAACGCCAAGGTCGGCAACATGGAGGCCTACTGCGTCGGCGAGCCCTGGCCGCTGCAGACCGTCAACCAGGACGTCGGCTATTGCGCGATCACCACGGGCGAGCTCTGGAAGAACCACCCGGAGAAGTCCTTCGCCCTGCGGACCGAGTTCGTCGAGAAGTACCTGAAGGCGACCGGCGCGTTGCTCGCCGCCGTCCTGGAAGCCGCCCAGTGGTGCGACAGGGACGAGAACAAGGACGAGATGTGCGCCATCCTCGCCAAGCGCGAGTGGTTCAAGGTGCCGGTCGAGGACATCCTCGACCGCTCCAAGGGCAAGTTCGACCTCGGCGTGCGCTCCTTCGAGAACAAGGACCTGATGCAGAAGTACTGGCGCGACGCGGCCTCCTACCCGTTCGTCAGCCACGACCTCTGGTTCCTCGTCGAGGACATGCGCTGGGGCTACCTGCCCACCACCCTCGACACCAAGGCCCTGCTCGGCAAGGTCAACCGCGAGGATCTCTGGCGCGAGGCCGCCAAGGCGATCGGCGTGGCGGCGGCCGACGTGCCGGCCTCGCCGTCCCGGGGCAAGGAGACCTTCTTCGACGGGGTCACGTTCGACCCCGCCAACCCGATGGCCTATCTCGAGGGCCTCAAGATCAAGAAGCTCGTCGGCTGACGCCGGCCCGGCGCCCGGGCCGGTCCCGGGCGGCCCCGTCCTCCCCTCCGCCAAGGATGCCGTCATGGCCGTGGAAGCCGAACCGATGCCCGCCGAACGCACGGGCCTGCTGATGAAACTGCCGAGCCTCGCCGGCCTCGGCGCGGCGGCCTGGAAGGCCGCGCTCGACACCGCCAAGGTGGTGGTGCCGCCGGTCGTGACGCTCGCGATCCTGCTCGGCATCTGGCAACTCGCCTTCTCGGGCAAGGGCGCCGCCATCCCGCCGCCCAGCAAGGTCGTGGCCGACACCTGGGAGCTGATCATCGATCCGTTCTTCGACCGCGGCGGGCTCGACAAGGGACTGGCGCTGCACATCTTCGAGAGCCTGAAGCGGGTCGCCGTCGGCTTCTCGATCTCGGCAGTGGCGGGCATCCTCCTCGGGGTGCTGATCGGCTCGTCGACCCTGGCCTTCCGTGGCCTCGACCCGATCTTCCAGGTGCTCCGCACCGTTCCGCCGCTCGCCTGGCTGCCGATCGCGCTCGCGGCGTTCCGGGAGAGCCAGCCGGCCGCCATCTTCGTCATCGCCATCACGGCGGTCTGGCCGATCATGATGAACACGGCCGTCGGCATCCGGAACATCCCGCAGGACTACCGCAACGTGGCGCGCGTCCTGCAGCTGAACCCGCTCGAGTTCTTCCTGAAGATCACCCTGCCCTCCACGGTGCCTTACATCTTTACGGGGCTGAAGATCGGCATCGGTCTGTCCTGGCTGGCGATCGTGGCCGCCGAGATGCTGGTCGGCGGAGTCGGCATCGGCTTCTTCCTGTGGGATTCCTGGAACTCGTCCCTGATCAGCGAGATCATCCTCGCGCTCGTCTACATCGGCGTGGTCGGACTGCTTCTCGACCGGGCCATTACGCTCCTCGGCCGCGCCATCGGCGGCCCGGGCACCTTCTGAAGGAGCGCGGCGATGAACCGACCGACACTGCAGATCGAAAACCTCGGCATGGTGTTCGAGACCGCCAAGGGACCCTTCACGGCGCTCGTCGACGTCGACCTCAAGGTCGCGCGCGGCGAGGTCATCTCCATCATCGGCCATTCCGGCTGCGGCAAGTCCACGCTGCTCAACATCGTGGCCGGGCTGACGCCGCACAGTTCCGGCGTGCTGCTGCTCGACGGCCGGGAGATCGACGGCCCCGGCCCGGACCGGGCGGTGGTGTTCCAGAACCACTCGCTCCTGCCCTGGCTGACCGTCTACGACAACGTCCGGCTCGCGGTCGACAAGGTCCTGTCCAAGCGCATGGGCCGGCAGCAGCGGCACGACTGGACGGTGCACAACCTCGAGCTCGTCGGCATGGCGCATGCGCTGGACAAGCGCCCGCACGAGATCTCCGGCGGCATGAAGCAGCGCGTCGGCATCGCGCGGGCTCTCGCCATGGAGCCCAAGATCCTGCTCATGGACGAACCCTTCGGCGCGCTCGACGCGCTGACCCGGGCGACGCTGCAGGATACGCTCATGGACATCCAGGCGAAGCTCGGCAACACGGTCCTCATCATCACGCACGACGTCGACGAGGCGGTGCTCCTCTCGGATCGCATCGTGATGATGACCAACGGGCCGGCCGCCACGATCGGCGAGATCTGCGACGTGAAGCTCGAGCGGCCTCGGCGCCGGCTGGAGCTCGCCGAGAACCCGGAATACATCCGCTGCCGCTCGGCCGTGATGCGCTTCCTGTACGAGCGCCAGCGGCACCCGAAGGCGGCGTGAGGCGACCGGCGCGCACGACGTTGCGCGTCGTGACCTTATCGCAAGGATTCCGTGCTTTGATGGGTTTCGTCGGAAACCCGTCGGGCATGCCCCATTTCGGCCCGACCGGCGGGGGATCAGCGGAGCGGTTCCTCCCGGAACCGTCGACATCCGCCGTATCGCCGTGCGCCAAGGGGTCGGACTCGTGCTCCTCTACCTGCCCATCGCCGAACTGTCGGTGAACATCTTCCTGATCTTCGGGATGGGCGCGGCCGTCGGCTTCCTGTCGGGGCTCTTCGGGGTGGGCGGCGGCTTCCTGCTGACGCCCCTCCTGGTCTTCTCCGGCATCCCCCCCGCGGTCGCGGTCGCGACGGTGACGAGCCAGATCGTCGCCTCCTCGGCGTCCGGCGCGCTCGCCTACTGGCGGCGCAAGGCGATCGACTGGAAGCTCGCCGGGTTCCTGACGGCCGGCGGCGTCGTGGGGACCGTCCTCGGCGTCATGGCCTTCCGGCTCCTGCGCGCCAAGGGCCAGCTCGATCTGGTGATCGGGGTCTGTTACGTCGTCTTTCTCGGCGGCGTCGGCCTCCTGATGGTGATCGAGAGCGTCCGGGCCATGTTGCGCGCGCGCCGCGAGGAACCGCCCGCGCCCCAGAAGCTGCGCCAGCACGGCTGGATCCACGGCCTGCCCTTCAAGGTCCGGTTCCACCGGTCGCGCCTTTACATCTCGGCCCTGCCCATCCTGGCGCTCGGGGTCGGAATCGGCTTCCTCGGGACGCTGCTCGGCATCGGCGGCGGCTTCCTGATCGTGCCGGCGCTCATCTACCTGCTCAAGGTGCCGACCACCGTCGTCATCGGAACCTCGCTGGTGCAGATCCTCGCCACCATGGCGGTGGCGACGGTTCTGCAGGCGGCCGCCAACCACTCGGTCGACGCGGTGCTCGGGCTCCTGCTGATGGTCGGCGGGGTGATCGGGGCCCAGTTCGGCGCGCAGGTCGGGACCCGGCTCAGGGGCGAGCAGCTCCGCGCCCTGCTCGGGCTCCTCATCCTGGCGGTCGGCCTGCGCTTCGCGGTCGACCTGGTGGTGACCCCGCAGGAACCCTTCTCCCTGTGGGTCACCGCCCTCGAGGCGACGCCATGAGGCTCGTCCTCGGTCTCCTCGCGGCCCTGGCGCTCGCCGTCCCGTCTCCCGCCCGGGCGGAGACGCTGGTGGCGGTGCCGTCCACGTCGGTGGTCAACATCAGCTCCAACTTCGCCGGCACCGACATCACGGTCTTCGGCTCGATCGAGCGCGACCGGGCGACCGTGTCGCGGGCCTCGGAATACCATCTGGCCGTCATGATGTTCGGGCCGCGCGAGACGGTGGTGACCCGCCGCAAGGAACGGACCTTCGGCCTGTGGATCAACCGCGGCGCCCGCACCTACGTGGACGTGCCGAGCTTCTATGCGGTGCTGACCAACGTGCCGATCGCGCAGGTCGCCACGCCCGAGGTCCTCAAGCGCTACCAGGTCGGCATCGAGCACCTGCTGCTGCCGGAGCGGCTCGACGGAGACGCGCCGGCGGAGCCGGGCGACGCGGGCTTCCGGTCGGCCTTCCTGCGGCTGAAGCTCCGAACGGGGCTCTATCACGAGCTCCCCGGGGCGGTGTCGTTCCTGACGGGCAACCTCTTCCGCGCCACCATCCCGATCCCCGCCAACGTGCCGGTCGGCACCTACCGGATCGAGGTCAGGCTGTTCCAGGAGGGCGTGCCGCTGGCCGAGCAGGCGACCTCCGTGGTGGTCTCCAAGACCGGCTTCGAGCAATTCACCTACGACCTCGCCTTCACCCAGCCGGTCGTCTACGGGATCATCACCGTCCTGGTCGCGCTGTTCACCGGGTGGCTCGCCGGCGTGATCTTCCGGCGGGACTGAGCCGCTTCCACGCGGCGGTCCGGGACGAAACAATGTTTCCGCGCCGGCGGGCGGGCCGGCCCGGTTTCCATTGACAATCCAACGGGGGCTCCCACGCCCGCGCGCGATCCTGGCCTTCGCTCGGCCGGCCGGCCGCAGCCTCGCGCCGACGGCGCCCTCAGGCCCAGGGATCGGTCCCATGAACATCAAAGTCGGATTTCCACACGACCCGGTAAAACGCGCCCAGGCCCAGGAGCGGCGGCTCAACGACCTCCTCCAGCGCAGCGTGACGGCCTGGCAGGGCTACTTCGGGACCCTTTCGCTCGCCTATTTCGGCGCGCACGCGATGCACTTGAACACGCTCAAGAACATCGAGGCCCTGCGCAACCAGAACCGGTTCCTGGTCACCGTGATCCTCGGCACGATCCTGCCCGCCATGGCGGGCGGGGTGATGGCCACGATCGTGTCGAACTCCGGCCGGCAGGTGTCCGAGCGGCTGCTCGCGCTCGCGCAGAAGCGCGACGCGGCGCTGAACGACATCATCTACGGCGGCTTCTCGACCACCGCCGAGGACCTGACCAAGAACGCCGTCACGGGCGCGCTGCAGGGCCTGCAACCGGCCTACGGGGACGAGTGGAAGAACGCCGGCGAGGACCCTGCGAAATTCTTCGTCCAGCTGAACACGATGGTCAACAACTACGCGACAGACGCCTACTACGCGGTCGACCTCGCCCGCCGCACGAACGACCTCGACAAGTATCGGGATACGGTCAACTCGTATTTCCTCAATCCCTTCATCGTCAACGCGCCGCTCGATCGGGATCGACTCTACACCGAGGCACAGCTGCAGCCGGTCTTCGAGATCCTGCTCTGGATCATGTGGGCCCGGACGCGGCCGATCAACTATTGGCGGACCAACATCGGGATCGCGACGTCGTCCTACGACCGCAGCCTGATCGGCGCCGTGTGGGACGGCCTGACCAAGGACGAGGACGCCCTCGCGCGGGTCATGGCCAAGGATGCGGTCGTCGAGCTCGACCCGATCCTGAAACGCCTGGTCGCGTGCGGAATCCCGGAGTCGGAGGTGACCATGCAGGCCGGCTGGGACCGCCGGCGGCGCATCCTCAATATCCTGTGGGTCAGAATCCTGGGCTCCAAGCACCGGAACACGGTGCTGGGAGACCTCGCCGACGCGCTCGACGCGGCGCCGACGCTCGCCTTCGACAGCGGCCCGGTCACGAAAGCGCGGCGCCTGCTGTGAGAGGGGCGCGCCGAGGCGGTCCGGCCGGGGTGCCCCGGGCGGCTCAGGCGTCCAGGTTCGCCGTCAGGGCGTTCGCCTGGATGAACTCGCGGCGGGGCTCGACCTCGTCGCCCATCAGGCGGGTGAAGACGCCGTCGGCGTCGTCGGCCTCGCGGATCCGGACCTGCAGGAGCGAGCGGGCGTTCGGGTCGAGGGTCGTCTCCCAGAGCTGGTCCGGGTTCATCTCGCCGAGGCCCTTGTAGCGCTGCATGGAGATGCCCTTGCGGCCCTGGGCGAACACCGCCTCCAGGAGGGCGCGGGGCCCGCGGATGACGGTGCCGCTGTCGCGGCGGCGGAGCTCGGCGGCCTTGCCGTAGACCTCCTGCAGGTGCGCCGCGTGGGCGTCGAGCTTGCGGGCGTCCGCGGAGGCCAGCAGGGCGGCGTCGATCCAGCGGGCCTCCAGGACGCCGCGCAGGGTGCGGCGGAAGAGCAGGCTGCCGTCCGGCTTGGCCTCGCCCTCCCAGCCCTTCTCGAACTCGTCGGCCAGGATGTCGAGCCGGCGGGCGATGTAGGCGGCGGCCTCGCGGGCCTTGTCCTGGTCGTTCAGTACCTGGGTGGTGAGGGCCCCGGCGATCGCCGCCTGCTCGACGACGTCCCGGTCGTAGCGGTGGTGCAGGCCGTCCAGGATGCCCGCGATCAGGCGGGCCTCGTCGACGACCCCGCGCAGGTCGAGCCCGGACCGTTCCTCGCCGTTGGCGAGGGTCAGCCTGGCCTCGTCGAGGCCCTGTTCGACGAGGTAGTCCTCGAAGGCTTTCTGGTCCTTCAGGTACTGCTCCGACTTGCCGCGCGCGACCTTGTAGAGCGGCGGCTGGGCGATGAAGAGGTGGCCGCGCTCAATCAGCGCCGGCATCTGCCGGAAAAAGAAGGTCAGGAGCAGGGTGCGGATATGGGCGCCGTCGACGTCGGCGTCCGTCATGATGATGATCTTGTGGTAGCGCAGCTTGTCGAGGTTGAACTCGTCGGTGCCGATCGAGGTGCCGAGCGCCGTGATCAGCGTGCCGATCTGCTCGGACGACAGCATCTTGTCGAAGCGGGCGCGCTCAACGTTCAGGATCTTGCCGCGGAGCGGCAGAACGGCCTGGTTCTCGCGGTTGCGGCCCTGCTTGGCGGAGCCGCCGGCGGAGTCGCCCTCGACGATGAAGAGTTCCGACTTGGCCGGATCCTTCTCCTGGCAGTCGGCGAGCTTGCCGGGCAGCGAGGCGACGTCGAGCACCCCCTTGCGGCGGGTCAGCTCGCGGGCCTTGCGGGCGGCCTCGCGGGCGGCGGCGGCCTCGACCACCTTGCCGACGATCGACTTCGCCTCGGCGGGATGTTCCTCGAACCAGGTGCCGAGCGCCTCGCCGACGAGGCTCTCCACCACGGGGCGGACCTCGGAGGAGACGAGCTTGTCCTTCGTCTGAGACGAGAACTTCGGATCAGGCACCTTCACGGAGAGGACGCAGGTGAGGCCTTCGCGGCAGTCTTCGCCGGAGAGCGCCACCTTCTCCTTCTTGGTCAGGCCCGAGGAGTCCGCATAGCCGACCACCTGACGGGTCAGAGCGCCGCGGAAGCCGGCGAGGTGGGTGCCGCCGTCGCGCTGCGGGATGTTGTTGGTGAAGCAGAGCGTCTGCTCGTGGTAGGAATCGTTCCACCACAGCGCGCACTCGACCGTGATGCCGTCGCGCTCGGCCTTCATGGTCACCGGCTTGGCGATCAGCGGGTGCTTGGCGCGGTCCAGGTAGCGGACGAAGGCCTCCAGGCCGCCCTCGTACATCATGGTCTCCGACCTCGGCTCGACCCCGCGCCGGTCCTCCAGCGTGATGCGGACGCCGGAGTTGAGGAAGGCGAGTTCGCGGATGCGGTGCTCCAGGGTGGCGTAGTCGAACTCGACCTTGGTGAAGGTGTCCGGGCTCGGCAGGAAGGTGACCTCCGTGCCGCGCTGGCCCCCGGCGTCGCCGACGACCGCGAGCGGCGCCTCGGCGACGCCATGGCGGAAGCGCATCCGGTGCTCGCGCCCCTCGCGCCAGACTCTGAGGTCGAGCCATGTGGAGAGTGCGTTGACGACCGAGACGCCGACGCCGTGCAGGCCGCCCGAGACCTTGTAGGCGTTCTGGTTGAACTTCCCGCCGGCGTGCAGCTGGGTCATGATGACCTCGGCGGCCGAGACGCCCTCGCCCTGGTGGATGTCGGTCGGGATGCCGCGGCCGTTGTCGCGCACCGTGCAGGAGCCGTCGGCGTTCAGGCGGACGACCACCTCGTCGGCCCAGCCGGCGAGCGCCTCGTCGATGGCGTTGTCGACCACCTCGTAGACCATGTGGTGCAGGCCGGACCCGTCGTCGGTGTCGCCGATGTACATGCCGGGCCGCTTGCGCACGGCGTCCAGCCCCTTCAGCACCTGGATGGATTCGGCGCCGTATTCGGCCGCACCGTTCTTCGACGTCCCGCTCGGGATGGCATCGGTCATGATCGAATCGTTCACTCGCCGTCAGGGGCCACGGGGGTCGCTTCTTATAGCGGCAACCGCACTCGGTTCAAACATCGCGGACGGCGCGGAATCTTGCAGGAAAATCAGGTCATTTCGCGGCGCTCGCGCGAGTGCGCGCCCGCGCGCCCGGAAATACAAGGTCGGACGACCATGAAGAAGGGCCCGGCGCGATGCGCCGGGCCCGTCCCTCTTCGATCGTTCGTCGGCGCAGGGCTACTGCGGGGCGACCGGACGGGTGGTGCCGGAGCCGGTCGCGCCCGTGGAGGTCGTCGAGCCGCCGGCCGACCGGTTGTCGTTCACGCGGCGGAACTCGGGGGCCTGCTTCAGGGCGTCCTTGGTGGACGCGATCGTGACCCGCATGGTGTTGCTGTTGTTCGCGTCGGCCATCATCTGGACCGACTCGAACGGCACCGCGACGTTCTTCTCGCCGATGCCGAGGAAGCCGCCCACACCGATCACGACGGCGTGGATCTTCCCGTCCTTCTGGACGAGCAGATCGTTGATCTCGCCGATGTTCTCGTCGCCCGAGCCGCGCACGGTGGTGCCGATCAGCTTGGAGGCGAGCATCTGGTCGGCGCTCTGCTGGGCAACGTAATTGATGTTGCTCGTCGAGGTCGTCGTGGTGGTGGTCGTGGTCTTGGCCGCCGGGTCCCGCATCGGGGTCACGGTGGTGCCCGGGGGCGTCGCGGTCACGGACGGATCCGTGGTCGCCGCAGGGGGCGTCGTCGTCGACGGAGTGGTCTGTGCATAGGCACCCGTCAGCGGAACCGCTGCGAGAGCCGAAATGACGATGAGCTTCTTCATCATGTGATGTGCTCCTGATTTGAACAGTCGAATGGCCGGGGGGAAGCCGCCCCGGATCAACCGAGCAGAGAGGCAATTGTTCCGCTCTACCTTCGTGGCTGCGGTCCCGGCTCTAGGTTTGCTCGGATAGTCTTGGGATAAAAAAGCGGCCGGCCGTGTTGTACGGCCGGCCGCCAAGGCCAGGAAGGGGAACGTCTCTGCGTCGGACGGCCGCCTTGGCGACCGATCCGGAGGCGAAACGCCGATGCGTCGTTGCGGTTCCCGAGACGGTCGAAAAAAATTTCGCGGGCCCATCCTCTCAGTGCAGCGGCTCGTCCTGGACGAAGTCGTCGGCGATCCGGCGGAGCCAGCGAGAGAAGGCCTCGGGCTCCATGTCCGCATAGGCGTAGGCCTGGCGGACCATGGCGGCGGCGGCGATCGAGCGCTCCCGACGGCCGGCGGTACCGTCGTCGCAGCGTTCTATGGCGTCGGTGATCAGGGTCTCGGACAGATGGGTCATGGTGTCGTCTCCTCGGCGGGAGAACGGCCGGACGCCGGGAGGGTTCCGAGGCGCTTCTTTGCGCAAGGTGTGGCGGAACAGGGGCGGCAGCTCGAACGTTCCTGTGGCGGTCCACCGGGAAGCCAGTCTCCATGCATGTTCTCTTCGCGACGAGCGAGTCCGCCGGCTTGGCCAAGACCGGCGGGCTGGCCGACGTCTCCGCGAGCCTGCCCGCCGCGTTGCGTGCGCTCGGGCTCGACGTGCGCACGATCATGCCGGGCTACCGGACGGTCCTCGAGCATCACCCGGAGCGGCGCCTCATCGCGCGCCTGCCCGGGCTCGGCGAGATTCCGCCCTGCACTGTCGAGGAGATCGGGGCCGCGGGCGGCACCGTCTACCTGGTGGTCGCGCCGACGCTGTTCGATCGCGACGGCGGGCCCTACGCGGACGCCGAGGGGGGCGACTGGCCGGACAACGACCTGCGCTTCGCCCGCCTCGGGCTGGCGGTGGCCGAGCTCGCGGCGGGCGCGGGCGGGTTTCCCTGGCCGGTCGACCTCGTGCACATGAACGACTGGCCGGCCTCGCTGGCCGCCGGCTACCTGCGCTGGGCGGGCCTCGCCACCCCGGCCGTGCTGACGGTCCACAATCTCGCGCACCAGGGCGTCTTCGATCCCGCCCGTATGGGCCCGCTCGGCATCCCCGCCGAGTCCTTCACCATGCACGGGATCGAGTTCCACGGCCGCATCTCGTTCCTGAAGGCCGGGCTGTTCTTCTCCGATCACGTGGCGACCGTCAGCCCGACCTACGCCCGGGAGATCACGACGGCGGCGAGCGGCTGCGGCCTGCACGGCTTGCTGGCCGGGCTCGCCGAGGAACGGCGCCTGACCGGCATCCTCAACGGCATAGACGAGGACTGGGTCGCGGACGCCGGGGCGGCAGTGGCAGCCAACTCGCGGAAGGCCGACGAGGTGCGGACGGGCTTCTGCCTGGAGCCCTCGGAGGGTCCGCTGTTCGGGTTCGTGGCCCGGGTCGACCCGCAGAAGGGGATCGACGTCCTGATCGAAGGGGCGCGACGTGTGGTGCAAAGGGGCGGGCAGCTCGCCATCCTGGGCATGGGCCATCCGGCGCTCGAGCGGCAACTGGTCGACCTCGCCAAGCTGTACCGGGGCGCGGTCGGGGCGATGATCAACTATGCCGAGCCGCTGGCCCGCCGGATCATGACGGCGGCGGACTTCATGCTGATGCCCTCGCGCTTCGAGCCCTGCGGGCTGTCGCAGATGTACGCCCAGCGGCTCGGCTCGCTGCCGATCGCGCACGCGACCGGAGGGCTCGCCGACACGATCCGGGACGGCCGCACGGGCTTCCTCTATCGCGACTACGCGGCGCCGCACCTCGTCGGGGCCATCGACCGGGCCTTCGCGGCCTACGCGGAACGCGACCGGCTCGAGGACATGCGGAGGGCGGCACGCGACGCCGACTTCAGCTGGACCGCCTCCGCGGAAGCCTACGCGGACCTCTACGCGACCGCGATGGCGCGGGCGGCCGAGATCCGCGGCTTCCGCCCGGTTCGCCGCGCCCGCTCCGTTCCAGCCCTCCAAGGAAGGCTCGTCGCATGACCGATCTCGCCGCCCCGGACGCTCCCGCCCCGGCCGAGCCGACCGCCCCGGAGGCCGGGCGGCGCCCGCCCGAGCCGGCCTTCGCGCCCGCGCGCGCCACCACCGCCGGCGACCCCTTCCCGCTCGGCGCGACCGTGCTGGAGAACGGGACCAACTTCGCGATCTTCTCCGACAACGCCGAGCGCGTGACGGTCTGCCTCTTCTCGGAGGACGGGGCGCGCGAGGTCGAGCGTATCGACCTCACCGAATGCACCAACGGGGTCTGGCACGGGTTCCTGCCGGGGGTCGAGGCGGGCGCGCTCTACGGGTACCGGGTCGACGGACCCTGGGCGCCGGAGGCGGGCCACCGCTTCAACGCCAACAAGCTGCTGCTCGACCCCTACGCCAAGGAACTGGCGGGACCGCTCGTCTGGGACGAGTCGCTCTTCGGCTACAGGATCGGCGCCGGCGAAAACGCCGACCTGGTCATGGACGAGCGGGACAGCGCCGCGTTCATGCCGAAGGCCCGGGTGGTCAGCGACCGGATGTCGCCGGTCAACCGGCCGGGAGTGCCCTGGCCCAAGGCGGTCATCTACGAGGCGCATGTGCGCGGGCTGACCATGCAGCACCCGGACATCCCCGAACGCCAGCGCGGCACCTTCGCGGCCCTGTCGTCGCCGGCGCTGCTCAACCATCTGCACCGCATCGGCGTGACCGTCGTGGAGCTGATGCCCGTGCAGGCTTTCCTGCAGGACCAGCATCTCGTCGACCGCGGCCTCACCAACTACTGGGGCTACAATACGCTCTCCTACTTCGCCCCCGAGCCTCGCTACCTGTCGGCCGGCGACCGGGACGAAATCCGCGAGACGGTCGACCGCCTGCACGAGGCCGGCATCGAGGTGATCCTCGACGTGGTCTACAACCACACCTGCGAGGGCAACCACCTCGGCCCGACCCTGTCGTGGCGGGGCATCGACAATGCCAGCTACTACCGGGCGCTGCCCGACAACCCGCGCTACTACGACGACCTGACGGGCTGCGGGAACGCCCTCGACACCAACCACCCGCGCGTCCTGCAGATGGTGCTGGACAGCCTGCGCCACTGGGTCCAAGCCTACCACGTCGACGGCTTCCGCTTCGACCTCGCCACCACGCTGGGGCGGCTGCCGGGCGGCTTCGACCCGCGGCACCCCTTCTTCCAGGCCATCCTGCAGGATCCCGTACTCGGGCGGCTGAAGCTCGTGGCGGAGCCGTGGGACGTCGGTCCGGGCGGGTACCAGCTCGGCAACTTCCCGGCCGGCTTCTCCGAGTGGAACGGCGACTTCCGCGACGTGGTGCGGGACTTCTGGACCAGCCGGGAGGGCACGCTCGGCCCCTTCGCGACCCGCTTCGCCGCCTCGCACGATCTCTTCGGCGGCGGCCACCGGCGGCCATGGTCGAGCGTCAACTTCGTCACCGCGCATGACGGTTTCACGCTCCACGACCTCGTCAGCTACAGCGAGAAGCACAATCAGGCGAACGGGGAGGAGAACCGGGACGGTCACAGCGACAACAGGAGCTGGAACTGCGGCACGGAGGGCGAGACGGAGGTAGAGGGCATCCTGGCGCTCCGGCGCCGCCAGACCCGCAATCTCCTGGCGACGCTCTTCCTCGCGCAGGGCGTGCCGATGCTGCTCGCCGGCGACGAGACCGGCAACAGCCAGGGCGGCAACAACAATGCCTATTGCCAGGACAACGAGATCGGCTGGGTGGACTGGTCGAGGCCCGACCCGGACCTGGTCGACTTCATTCGCCGGCTCGCCGATCTCCGGCTGAAGCGCTCCTCCGTGGCGCGGGCGGAATTTCTGACCGGGCGGCGGGACGAGCGCGGACGGCCGGACGTCACGTGGTTCGCCTCCACGGGCGAGCGAATGACCGCCGAGGAGTGGTCGATGCCGCATGTGAAGTGCCTGACGGTGCGCCTCTCGCCCAGCCGGCGCGGCGAGCCGGTCCTGGCGGTCATGCTGAACGGCTCGGAGATCGACGTGATCTTCACGGCGCCGCCGGGCAGCGCCGGTTGGGCGCTCGTGCTGGACACGGCAGACGGCGAGCGCTCGGAAGCCCTCGCGCCGGGGGAGACCTGCACGGTTCCGAGCCGGTCGATGCGCGTGTACGAAACCAGACAAACCTGAGCCTTTGTACGTTCCGCCGGGACCTTGGCCGGAACCGCCGGCACCGACTGCCGTTGTTTCGGGGCGCGGGCTTTGTCGAGCCCGAGTCGGAGACCCCGGTGGTCGGCGTCTCCACGGCAGCGGCGGATGGGCACGCCTCCCCCGCGCCGGACCAGACGGATCCTTCGGCGAGCAAGATGGGTCAACCCCGATGTCGGGCACCGAGATCGCGCGGCACATCCCGTATCTTCGCCGGTTCGCCCGGGCCCTCGCGGGGTCCAAGTCGGCGGCCGACGCCGAGATCGGCCTGGTCCTCCAGGCCCTGATCGACGGCCGCGTCGGCCTCGACCCGGACCTGCCGTTGAGGGCCGCGCTGTTCCAGGCCTTCTGCTCTGTCGTCCGGCCCACCGACCGGACCGGCCAGCCGGCGGACGGTAACAGCTTCCACGAGACGCAACTGCGCGGGCTGGAGCCGCTGGCGCGCCGGGCCTACCTGCTCGTCGTCATGGAGCAGTTCGGCCCGGACGAGGCGGCCGCCATTCTCGGCGTCTCAGCGGAGCGGGTCGAGCAGATCGTGTCGAGCGTCGAGGCGCGGATGGCGCGGACGCTCGGGATGGGGGCGGTCGAGAGCCTGCCCGGAGATGCGATCCGGGTGGACCCGGAGACTCCGCGCCCGGGCGCCGGGCCGCAGCAGGACCCGCAGCGCGGGCGTAGCTGAAGAAGACTTTTCCCCCCAAGGAACAAAAGGCATTTTCGGCCGCTTCGGCGGCGGGGACTGGAGAGATCGATTGTCCGATGTGCCGGACGGTCGGAAGGGGCCGCCACGCAGGGCCGTACCCTTTCAGACAGGTCCCCGAAACGGCGACGAGGCGGCGTCTGCGCCGGCTTGCGACACGTATAGTGCTTCAGCCCGCCCGGCGCCCGCATGCGCCACGACCGCATCGGCCGACCATGAGCGACGACGATCATCTGCCCCCGCCTACGGTCGTCCGGCTCGACACGCGCCAGGCTGATCTCGGGCGCGATCTGCGACGTCTGTTCGAACCCGTCCTGGACGAGCCCGTGCCGCCGGATCTCGCACGCCTCGCCGACTTCCTCGAAGCCAAGCTCGCCGAGCCCGCCGACGGGTTCAGGTCCCCGCACCCGAACCGTACGCCGCCGGACGCCGATTGAGGCGGAACATGGGCGGACAGGCCGCCGTTCCGACAGGACACCAGTCCCGAGCCGGAGCGCCCCGCCATGTCCGACACGCCTCAGCCCCCGCAGTCCCAGGACCGCCAGCCCGGCTTCGAATCCGAAATGACGCCGCGGCCGGACTACATGCCCCGCCATCCCGGGTCGGGGCGGCTCGCCGGGCGGGTCGCGATCATCACCGGCGGCGACAGCGGCATCGGGCGGGCCGTGGCGGTCGCCTTCGCGCGCGAGGGGGCCCGGGTGGCGATTTCCTACCTCGACGAGCACAAGGACGCCGAGGAGACACAGCGCGCCGTCGAGGCGGAGCGGAGCGAGGCCCTGCTCATTCCCGGCGACGTCGGGGCCGAGGACCAGTGCCGGGAGATTGTCGCCAAGACCCTGTCGCGCTTCGGCCGGCTCGATGTCCTCGTCAACAACGCGGCGGAGCAGCACACGGTGAAGGACCTGACGGAGCTCTCGGCGGAGCAGCTCGAGCGGACCTTCCGGACCAACCTCTTCAGCCAGTTCTTCCTGACCAAGGCGGCCCTGCCCCACCTCAAGGAGGGCGCGGCGATCATCAACACCACCTCGATCACCGCCTACAAGGGCAACCCGCAACTGATCGACTACGCCGCCACCAAGGGCGCCATCGTGACCTTCACGCGCTCGATGGCGGTCGCGCTCTCGGATCGCAAGATTCGGGTCAACGCGGTCGCGCCGGGGCCGATCTGGACGCCCCTCATTCCCGCCTCCTTCGACGAGACGCGGACCGCGGAGCACGGCAAGAGCTCGGAGATGGAGCGCGCCGGGCAGCCCAACGAGGTGGCCCCCTGCTACGTCTTCCTGGCGAGCGACGACGCCTCCTACATGAGTGGGCAGGTGCTGCATCCGAACGGCGGCACGGTCGTGGGCTCCTGACCGGAACCGCGGAGCCGCGCCGGCGGTTCGGCCATGATCTGACCGGAGCCGGCGCAGCGGAGGGCGGCATGGAGGACATCGAGGCGCGGATCCGCGAAAGGGCGCACCGGATCTGGATCGAGGAGGGGCGGCCGGAGGGACGCGCCGAGGCGCATTGGCGCGAAGCCCAGCGCCAGATCGAGGCGGAGGCGGCGACCTGGCACAATCCGGCGGCCGGACGGCCGCTCCCGGAGGACGAACCGGAAGACCCCGCCCCCGACCTGCCGGCGCTGGGGGCCGACGCGGCCGCCAACGCGGCGATCACGGGCGCCCCCGCGGCCGGGGCCGCGCGACGCCGGTCGGCCAAGGACCGGGACCGTTGATAGACACGGGACCCGAATGGCTGCCCGAGCTTCTCCGGACCGGGCCGGGGCTGGTGCTGGCCAAGTTCATCGGGGCCCTCGCGGCAGGGTTCGTGCTCGGGTTCGACCGCGAGAAGATGGGGCGGAGCGCCGGCCTGCGCACCCACATGCTGGTGTCGCTGGCGGCCGCCGCCACGGCGGTGCTCGCGCTCGATCTCAGCGACGCGCTCCATGCGCGGCACCAGAGCGTCAACGCGGACCCGATGCGGATCATCGAAGGGGTGGTGGCCGCCGTCGGCTTCATCGGCGGCGGGATCATCATCCGCTCGGGCGGGCAGGTGCGCGGACTGACCACGGCCGCGAACCTGTGGATCTGCGGGGTGACCGGGCTCGCCTTCGGGGCCGGCTTCTTCGCGCTCGGCGCGCTGGTGCTCGCCCTCGCCTTCGCGGTGCTGGTCCTTCTCCGCGGACTCGAGATCGGGATGGGGACGAAACCGGCCGATGACGGTGACGGGAAAGCGTGAAGGCCCGGCGGAGGCCGGGCCCTTTGGACGGAGGCGACGGATGGTGGCTTCGGGGACCCTAGACGGCCACGCCGCGATGCGGCTCGTCGTCCTGCAGGAGCTCGTTGACGTCGTCCGCCTCGAGATACTCGAGCATCCGGGTGCGGGCGCGGTTGAGGCGGCTCTTGATGGTGCCCATGGCGCAGCCGCAGATCTCGGCGGCTTCCTCGTAGCTGGCGCCGAGCACGCCGATCAGGATCAGAACCTCGCGCTGGTCGGCCGGAAGCCGCTCGAGGGCCTTCTTCAGCTCCTTGCCGCGGATCGTCCATTCCTGGCCGGGCAGGATGGCGCAGTCGCCGGAGATGCAGTCGGTGACGCCGGGATGTTCGCGGTTGGTGATCTTGATCGAGGTGTAGAACGTGTTGCGAAGGATGGTGAACAGCCAGGACTTCAGGCTGGTGCCGGGGGTGAACCGGTGCGCGTTGGCGATCCCCTTGAGCAACGTCTCCTGCACGAGGTCGTCGGCATCGAAGGGATTGCGTACCAGAGTTCTAGCAAAAGCTCGCAGAGCAGGGATCAGATCGGCGATTTCCTTGGGAATTCCTTGAGGCGCGATGGTCATGACGCGTACCCGAGCAGGTTCGAGGAGGTCGTGCCCCAGCGGGACTTGGCCTCGGGTTGGGAATTTTCCCCATTGGTTCGGGCTACAACGCTCGACAACGTGATCGGTTCCGTCCGATAGGACGGAACTTCGATCGGAACCATTGCCCCCGCTTGCCGTTACTGCGGCGAGGCGTTTACGAGGATTCGAGGCATGGCAGAGCGCGACGGTCCCCGACCGAACCCGGAAAACGGCGGCGCGGACGCGGCGCGCAACGGCCCGCTCCCGCGGACATCTCCGGCCGGGACGCCCGGCGCCAAGCCGGACCACCGACGGCACGAGTCCGACCGCAAGCTCGACGACCGCGCCGACGCGTCTCCGAAGCCCTACACGGCGGAGGAGGAGACCTATCGCGACCCGGCGATCGCCGATCCGCGCGACCCGGCCCAGCGGCGCGACGCCCGCAAGGGCCCGATCGCCTGATCCGCCGGTCGGCCGCCGCCGGCCCCCTCAGATCGGCCCGTCGAGCTCGATCACCACACCCTCCCCGCCCCTCAGGTCCACGACGTCCACGACGCGCTCGCTCTCCCGGTCTCCGGTGGCGGAGACGCGCAGCGTGCCCGAAAGGCCGAGCGCCTCGAGGGACGCGCTGATCGGGTCGGGGCCCAGGTTGAGGGCGACGAGGAAACGCTCCTCGCCGGACTCGCGGGCATAGAGCAGGAGGTCGCCCTCCGCGAAGAGCGGCCGGTAGCCGCCGACGGACAGGGCCGGATGGGCGCGCCGAAGGGCGATCAGGCGCCGGTAGAGCGACAGGATCGATTTCGGGTCGTCCCGCTGCATGGCGACCGTCACCGGATGCTCGCCGACGGGCAGCCAGGGCCGGCCCGTGGTGAAGCCGGCGTTCGGCCCGTCCTCCCAGCGCATGGGCGTACGGGCGCCGTCGCGGCCATGGCCGTGGCCGGGCACGCGGCGGGCGAAAGGGTCGAGCGCGTCGCGGTCCTCGATCGGCACGTTCTCCATGCCGAGTTCCTCGCCGTAGTAGACGGTCGGCGTACCGCGCAGGGTCAGAAGTAGCATCGCGGCCACGCGCGCCTGGTCGGGGCCGACGCGGGTGGCGATGCGCGGCTTGTCGTGGTTGCCGGTGACCCAGTTCGGCCAGCCGCCCTCCGGCAGGCTCGCCTCGTAGTCGGCCACCAGGGCCTCGATCTTGCGCGCATGCCAGGGGGCGTCGATGAGGGCGAAGTTGAAGGGGAGGTGGATCCCCTCGAGTTCGTGGCCGTAGTAGCGGGCGAGCCGGTCGTGCGGCAGGTAGATCTCGCCGATGAGGACCCGGTCGTCATAGGCCGCCACGGTGCGGCGGAGCTCGCGGACGATGTCCTCCATCTCCGGCAGGTCGGTGGTGTAGAGCGGAATCAGCCGGGCGATCGGCGAGTCCCCCTCCTGCCAGTAGGGGTTCTCCGGGTTGTCGCGGAACTGGTCGTCCTTCATCAGATGCCAGAGCACGTCGATGCGGAAGCCGTCGACGCCCCGGTCGAGCCAGAAGCGCATGACGTCGCGCATGGCGGCCCGGACCTCCGGGTTGCGCCAGTTCAGGTCCGGCTGGGAGGCCAGGAAGGCGTGGTAGTAGTACTGCCCGGTGGCGTCGTCGAACTCCCAGGCGCTGCCGCCGAATTCCGACATCCAGTTGGTCGGCGGCCCGCCGTCCGGGGCCGGATCGCGCCAGATGTACCAGTCGCGCTTGGGCGAGTCGCGGCCGGTCCGGCTCTCCCCGAACCAGCGATGCCGATCCGACGTGTGGTTCGGCACGAGGTCGAGGATCAGCTTCAGGCCGCGGCCGTGGGCGTCCGCCAGGAGCCGGTCGAAATCCTCCATGGTGCCGAAGACCCGGTCGATCGCGGTGTAGTCGGCGATGTCGTAGCCGAAATCGCGCATCGGCGAGACGAAGATCGGGGAGAGCCAGACCGCGTCGACACCGAGGTCGACGAGGTGGCCGAGCCGCCGGCGCACGCCCTCGAGGTCGCCGACGCCGTCGCCGTCGGTGTCCTGAAAGGAGCGCGGGTAGACCTGGTAGATGATGCTGGACTTCCACCACTCGGTCATCGGGCGTCTCCCTCCTGGGCTTCGGGGCCGGGGGCGAGCAGCACGGCCGCGCGGCCGGGGATCGACCAGCCCTCGCCGTGCGCAACGGGTTCCGCGCCGCGACCCCGGTAGGCCTCGTCCTCGCTCGACCAGAGCGTGACCCATTCCCCGCCGGTGCCGGTGGCGAAGAGCGGGTCCGGCACGGTCGGCACCTCGATATCCTCGCCGAGGTTGACGAGCAGCAGGCGGTCGCCCGTCCCCGCCTGGGGAGCGAGGAAGCGGATGGCGGCGAGCGTCGGGAAGGGCGTGGTCGCCACCAGGCCGTGGCCGCCCTGGTCGGCGATGACGGGATCCGTGCGGCGCAGCCGGATCAGGTCGCGGTGCAGCGCCACCCAATGGGCGTTGTCGGTGCGCTCGCCCCATTCCAGGACCGCGGACGCGAAGGTCGCCGGGTCGGTCGGGTCGGCGATCACGTCGGGCCGGGCGTCGGGGAACTGGGCCATGAACCCGGCGCGGCCCTCGCGCACGCCGCGGCCGAGGTCGCCCGTGACGTCGGCGAAATACGGGAAGGGCCGGGTCGAGCCGAATTCCTGGCCCTGGAACAGGAGCGGGGTCTGGGGCCCGAGCAGGAGCATCGCGGTCAGCGCGCGCAGGAGCCCGGGGTCGGCCAGCAGCACGAGGCGCTCGGCGCGGGCCGAGTTGGCGACCTGGTCGTGGTTCTCCAGGAAGGTGACGAAGCGCTTCATCGGCAGGTCGAGAGCGGGCGTGCCGCGCGGCTGCCGCTCCCAGCCGGAGCGCTGGCCCTGGTAGAGGAAGCCGAAGACCGTGGCGGCGGCCAGTTCGGGGGCGCTGCCGGCGTGGTCGGCGTAGTAGGCGACGCGCTCGCCGGTCAGCGCGACGCGGGCGGCGCGCTGGAAATCCTCGTTCCAGATCGTGTCGAGCGCGAAGCCGCCCGCCTCGGCCGGGCGCACCACCCGCACGTCCTGGGGGGTGTTCTCGGCCGTCAGGAAAAGGCGGCGCGGGCCCGCCGCGGCGCGCGCGGCGGCTGCGCACTCGGCGACGATGTGCGGGACGGTGCTGTCGTAGACCTGCTGGGTCGCGTCGAAGCGCAGGCCGTCGAAGTGGAATTCGCGGATCCAGTAGGCGGCGTTCTCGCGGAAGAAGCGACGCACGCCCTCCGACCCGGGCCCGTCGAAGTTCAGGGGGGCGCCCCACTCGTTCTCGTAGACGTCGCTGAAGGTGGCGCTGGCACAGCGGCTCAGATACTGGCCGTCGGGTCCGAGGTGGTTGTAGACGACGTCCAGAATGACCCCCATGCCGAGCCCGTGGGCGCGGTCGATGAAGCGGCGGAGGTCGTCGGGGGTGCCGTATTGAGGGGTCGGCGCGAAGAGCCCGACGCCGTCGTAGCCCCAGCCGAAGCGGCCCGGGAAGGTGGCGACCGGCATCATCTCGATCACGCTGATGCCCACGGCAACGAGCAGCGGCAGCTTGTCGGCCGCGGCCTCGAAGGTGCCCTCCGGCGTGAAGGTGCCGATGTGGATCTCCTGCAGGACCTGGCCGTCGAGGCCGAGGCCGGGCCAGTCCGCGTCCGTCCAGCCGAAGGCGTCGGGGTCGACCACCATGGCGAGGCCGTGCGGCCCGTCCGGCAGGGCGCGCGCGGCGGGGTCGGGAACGGGCGCCTCCGAGGCCCCCAGGACGAAGCCGTAGCGGGAGCCGACCGTCGCGGCCGGGACCTCGCGCTCGAACAGTCCGTCCCCGGCCGGGTCCATCGGGACGTCCACCCCGTCGACGCGGACCCGGACGGCCTCGTGGTCGGGCGCCCAGACCCTGAAGGACGTCCCGCGCCGGTCGGGCATGAGTTCGGCCCCGATCGGCATGCGGCGCGGGCTCTCGATCATTCCGGCGGGTCCTATCGCGGTGGCGCGTGTTGCGGGATACGGCACGTGAACCCTTTCGTACGGGGGCTTGTTCCGGAGCCCGGCGGCGCGATGGCGGGGAACAATCCGGGGCACGCGCCGTTCGTGCGCCAGGCCGGTGCGAGCCGCGTCGGATCGCGGGGGAAAACCGGACTCCCCCCTCCCTCCGGCGCCCGCTCGAACCCGCGGCTCGCACCGGCCGCACCTGACCGGAGGGGACATGACCGAACCGCGATCCGCCCTGCCGCCCGACATCGAGGGCGTGCTGACCATCCATCGCAAGCTTCTCAGCGCCCTGCTCGCTGCCGCGGCGGAGCGGGACGCGGGCTTTCTGGACCGCGTCGAAGCGGAGCTGGAGTACCGTGACGCACACGAGGACCCGGGCGCGGAACCCGACCTCGCCTTTGCGGTCGAAAGCGCCGCCGACGCGGAGCTGAAGCGTCTCCTCGCGTCCGCGCGCCGGACCATGCGGCTCGGCGGCTGACCCACCCCCCACCCATTCTCCGGGCCGGCCGAGGGGGCCGCCCGGCCTGCGACCGGGCGCGCAACCCCGCCCGAAGGAGAAGCGGAATGCCAGGAACCGAGGACGACACCGAGCGCCGCATCCGGGAAAAGGCGCATCAGTTGTGGGAGGCGGAGGGCCGCCCCCACGGGCGCCACGACCTGCATTGGGAGCAGGCCCGCGAGATGGTCGCCATCGAGGACAGCTACGAGGACACGCTCCGGCCGGTGCCCACGGAGGGGGGCGAACCCGTCGAACCCTTCATCGCGATCGAGAACCAGGGCGAGTTCCCCGACCTCGCCGACCAGGGCGAGCAGGTCGCGGCTCCGGACCTGCGGGTCGCCGCCGAGCACGCGGACGACCGGCCGGAGACGCCGCCCTCGGCCGCGCCCCGGCGCCCGCCCGCCGCCTCCAAGGCCGGCAACCCGAAGGCGGACGCCGCCGGACAGTTCGCCAAGTCGCGCGCCATTCGCGACAATGACGGGCTGACGAGCGCCGTGCCGGTCTCGGCGAACGGCGACGGTGACGCCACGCGGAAGCCCCGCCGGCCCCGGTGAACCCGTTCGCCAGCCTCGGAAAACCTTTGTGCCACTTGAGCTTGACCGTACCCGACCGGAACAAATGACGATGTCGGCTCGTTGACAGCTCGGGTTTGGAAACAGGATTTTCCGAGGAGAGACCGATGGCTGGCGAGAGAGCCAAGTCCAACCGTGGCTTCGCCGCGATGGATCCGGCCAAGCAGAGAGAGATAGCCCGAAAGGGTGGCGAGAGCGTGCCTCACGAGAAGCGGAGCTTCTCGCAAAACCACGAGCTCGCCGCCAAGGCAGGGCGCAAGGGCGGCCAAAGCGTTCCCGACGAGAAGCGCAGCTTCTCCCGGAGCCGCGAACTGGCGGCCGAGGCCGGGCGCAAGGGCGGCCAGGCTTCCGACGGAGGGCGAGGCGCCAAGTCGACGACGGGGGCCTCGGCGCGCGAAATCGACCAGCCTTCGCAAGGCCGGCACTGATCCGGGCCAGAGTCCCTCCCGGGCCGAGAGCGGCCCGGGAGGGATCAGGCTTCCTGATGGATCACTTCACGAATAATGGCTTGTCCCGCCCGGCGCGCCGCGCCACCTTCCCCGCCGCCGACATTCGAAGCGCCGGGAGGGACGGACCATGGCGGACTTCAAGCTGCACTGCTTCGCGCAATCGGGTAACGCCTACAAGGTCGCCATGATGCTCGACCTGACGGGCTCCGCCTGGGAGCCGGTCTTCGTCGACTATTTCGTCGGGCAGACGCGCGATCCGGCCTGGCGCGCCGAGGTCAGCGAGATGGGCGAGGTCCCGGTGCTGGAGCATCGCGGGGAGCGGCTGACCCAGTCGGGCATGATCCTCGACGCCCTTGCGGAGATCACCGGACGCTTCGGCGGTCGGGACGCGCGGGAACGGCGCGAGATCTGGCGCTGGATCCTGTTCGACAATCACAAGTTCACGAGCTACTTCGCGACCCACAGGTGGCTTCGCACATTCGCGGAGCCGAAGGGGCACCCGGAGGTCATGGCCTTCCTGGCCGGCCGCATCAGCAACAACCTCGGGATCGTCGAGAGGCACCTGAAGGACCGGCCGTTCCTGCTCGGCGACAGGCCGACCATCGCGGACCTGTCCCTCGCCGGCTACCTGTTCTACCCCGTCGAGGAAACCGGCTACGACCTCGACACGACCCATCCGGCGATCGCGGCCTGGGCGGACCGGATCTCCGAGCTCCCCGGCTGGCGGGCGCCCTACGAGGCGATGCCGGCGCGGGCGGCGGTCGCGGCGTGACGCCGCCTCGCCGGATCGCGGCGGCGGCCTATACTCCCCGGGTGTTCCACACCCGAGGATCTCCCGCATGACGTCACCCCGCATCCTGGCCTTCGCCGGATCGATCCGGACCGGCTCCATCAACGCCAAGCTGACCGCCCTGGTCGTGAAGGAACTGGCGCTGGCCGACGTTCCGGTCACCCAGATCTCGCTCGCCGACTACCCGCTGCCGATCTACGACGGCGACCTGGAGGCGCAGTCCGGGGTGCCCGAGAACGCCAAGCGGCTGCATGGGCTGATGGTGGAGCACCAGGGCATCTTCATCGCCTCGCCGGAGTACAATGCGGGCGTCACACCGCTCCTCAAGAACGCCATCGACTGGGTGAGCCGGATCCGCACGCAGCCCACCCCGTGGAAGGGTCGGGCCTATGCGATCGGGGCCGCCTCGGGCGGCAACTTCGGGGGCTACCGGGGTCTGATCCAGTTGCGGCAGACCCTCGGCCTGGGGCTCGGTGCCACGGTCATCCCGGAGATGACCGTCGTGATGCGCGCCGGCGACGCCTTCAACGAGGCGGGAGGCTTCCGGGAGGAGGCGATGAGCACCACCTTGCGGACGATGGTCACCCGCCTCGTCGAGGAGGCGGCCCGCCATCTGCGTTGACGGGGCCCGCCCCCGGGGGCGGGACCGACCCGTCAGCGGACCTCGCGGTAGTCCGGCGAGACGATGTCGCGCGGGTTCACGGCGTCGGCAGGGTCGGCGACGGGGCTGCCCTCGCGGTCGCGGAGCACGGCGCCGCGGCGGCGCCGGCGCAGCATGCTGACGAGCAGGATCAGGCCGAGCAGGATCGGCCCGCCGATCACCGCTACGGCCCAGAGAATGTCAGCGAAGTTGGCGGTCTGCATGGCTCGTTCCCTCGAGGTTGTCGTGGGAGCAACGCGGGCGCACCGAGGCTGTTCCGCTGCGGCCGGGACGGCGGCACGGGTGATGAGACTTGTCTGGATTTCCGCAAGAGGCCGGCAAGGCGCGCCTGCTACCCCTGGGGCAGGAGGCAGAGCCCAATGTCCCTCAGCGCCATCGCGACCGCCGTCTCCGGCATGAATGCCGCCGCCCGCCGCCTGGAAGTCTCCGCTTCGAACGTCGCCAACGCCCGCACCACCGGTACGGTGCCGGACGCGAACGGCGCCACCACCGCCTACCGGCCACAGGACGTCCGCCAGCAGGCGGTCGCGGGCGGGGGCGTCACCACGACGGTCACGACCCGCCCGAACGGCGTCGGCCTCGCCTACGACCCGACCTCGCCGGACGCGGACGCGCGGGGGATGGTGGGCGCGCCCGAGGTCGACTACGCCGGCGAGGCGATCACGCAACTCACCGCCAAGCTCGACTACGAGGCCGCGCTCAAGGTGGTGAAGGTCGCCGATGAGATGATGAAGAGCACGCTCGACCTGACGGCGTGAGGCTGTCCCCGAATTCCGAGCCTTTCGGTCTGTCATTGCCAGGCTCGTCCCGGCAATCCGTGCCACGAAGACCAACCGCGGCAGGTGGATGCCCGGGACAAGCCCGGGCATGACAGAAACCAAGCTCGTGAAATGCTTCTGGAAGCCTCGAAACTCGGCTCTCTACCCGTCCACGCCTGGATTCACTTCAGGCTCGGGAAATTGAACTCGGCGCCGGAGCGGATGCCGGTCGGCCAGCGGGACGTGACCGTCTTCAGCCGCGTGTAGAAGCGGACGCCCTCCATGCCGTAGATCGAGTGGTCGCCGAAGAGGGACCGCTTCCAGCCGCCGAAGGAGTGGTAGGCGACCGGCACCGGGATCGGCACGTTGATGCCGACCATGCCGACCTCGATGCGGTCCGCGAAGGCGCGGGCGGCGTCGCCGTCGCGGGTGAAGATGGCGGTGCCGTTGCCGTATTCATGGTGCTCGATCAGGCTGGCGGCCTCCTCGAAGGAGGCGGCGCGGACGACCGAGAGCACCGGCCCGAAGATCTCCTCCCTGTAGATCGCCATGTCGGGGCGGACGCGGTCGAACAGGGTGCCGCCGACGAAGTAGCCGTTCTCGTAGCCCTGGAGCCGGAAGCCGCGGCCGTCGACGACCAGGTCGGCACCCTCCTCGACTCCCTTGTCGATGTAGCCGAGCACCTTGCGCTGGTGCTGGAGCGTGACCAGCGGGCCCATCTCGGCCTCCGGGTCGGAAGCCGGGCCGATCTTCAGGGCGCGGACGCGCGGGGCGAGGGCCTCGACGAGGGCGTCGGCGGTCTTGTCGCCGACCGGGACCGCCACCGAGACCGCCATGCAGCGCTCGCCGGCCGAGCCGTAGCCCGCGCCCATCAGGGCGTCGGCGGCCTTGTCGATGTCGGCGTCGGGCAGGATCACCATGTGGTTCTTGGCGCCGCCGAGGGCCTGCACGCGCTTGCCCCTGGCCGTCCCGCGCGCATAGACGTACTCGGCGATGGGAGTCGAGCCGACGAAGCTCACCGCCTTGACGTCCGGATGGTCGAGCAGGGCATCGACCGCCTCCTTGTCGCCGTGCACGATGTTGAGGACCCCGTCCGGGAATCCGGCCTCCTGGAACAACTCCCAGACGAGAAGCGGCGCGGACGGATCGCGCTCGGAGGGCTTCAGCACGAAGGTGTTCCCGGCCGCGACCGCGATCGGGTACATCCACAGCGGCACCATGGCGGGGAAGTTGAAGGGCGTGATGCCGGCGACGACGCCGAGGGGCTGGCGGTCGGACCAGGAATCCACGTCGGGCCCGACGTTGCGGCTGAACTCGCCCTTCAGGAGATGGGGGATGCCGCAGGCGAAGTCGACCACCTCGATGCCGCGCGCCACCTCGCCGAGGGCGTCCGCGTGGGTCTTGCCGTGTTCCTTCGAGATGGCCCGCGCGATGTCGGCCACGTGGCGGTCGAGCAGTTCCTTGAACTTGAACATCGGCCGGATCCGCTTCAGGGGCGGCGTGCGGCCCCATTCGGGGGCGGCGGCCTTGGCGGCCGCGACGGCGGCGTTCACCTCGTCGAAGGTCGAGAGCGGCAGGACGGCGGCCTGCTCGCCGGTGGCGGGATCGTAGACGGGGGTGGTCCGGGCCGACTTGGAGACGACCTTGCGGCCGCCGATCGCGTTCGGAATGGTCTGCATGGGCGTTTCCTCCTCAGTGTTCTCTTTGTCGCCGGACCCAGGGCCGGCGGAAGGCGGGGCATGCGGCGGGGCGGGCCAGTGCCCGCGGGCGATGCGCTTCGGTCCGGTCCGCAACGCCCCGCACGTGTCATCCCGGCCATCGCGCCGGGATCCAGTGGCTGCCCCGATTGCACGGCCCGGCACTTGAGCACCACCGGTCCGGCTGCCCGGCCAATGGGCCCCGGCGCGATGGCCGGGGTGACACGCGTGGGAGGGATCGGGTCCACCGAAGCTCCGGTGCCTGCGGCGATTGCCGGACGGAGCGACAGCGGCGGCGACCCCGAGAGTGCAACCTCCGGGCGATCCGCCCGCCCTCCCCCGGCGAGCCGCCGTCCATCAGCGCTTCAGCTCGATCTCGACGAAGCTCATGGGCCGCTCGCCGCCGTTGACGACGTTGTGCTCGATGCCGGCGTCGCGGCTGTAGGCCGTCCCGGCCGGCACGTCGACGCGCTGCTCGCCGGCCTCCGACACGACCAGGAACGGGCAGTCGGTCAGGGCCACGACCACGTAGGCGAGGCCGTGCCGGTGCCAGCCGGTCTCGGCGCCGGGCGCGAAGTCCCAGCGCGTGACGCGGACGGCGTCGTCGTCGACGAGCAGGCTCGACGTCGCCGGTTCGTGGGCGGAGAAGCGGGTCATGCGCCGGCTCCGAGCCTCCTCAGGCCGCGTTCTTCAGCACGTCGGCGAGGGTGCCGAAGAGCTGGTCGATCTCGGACTTCTCGATGATCAGCGGCGGCGACAGCGCGATGATGTCGCCGGTGGTGCGGATGAGGAGCCCGCGCTGGAAGGCGTCGAGGAAGCACGAGAAGGCGCGCTTCGTCGGCTCCCCGGCGATCGGCTCCAGCTCGATCGCGCCGATGAGGCCGACGTTGCGGATGTCGATCACGTGCGGGAGGCCCTTCAGCGAATGGAGCCCGTCCGCCCAGTAGTCGGCGAGTTCGGCCGCGCGGGTGAGCAGGCCCTCCTCCTGGTAGGTCTCGAGGGTGCCGAGGCCGGCCGCGCAGGCGATCGGGTTGCCCGAGTAGGTGTAGCCGTGGAAGAACTCGATCAGGTGCTCCGGGCCGTTCATGAAGGCGTCGTGGATCTTGCCCTTCACGAAGACGCCGCCCATGGGGATGACGCCGTTGGTGATGCCCTTGGCGGTGGTGATGATGTCCGGCGAGACGCCGAAGTAGTCGGTCGCGAAGGGGGCGCCGAGGCGGCCGAAGCCGGTGATGACCTCGTCGAAGATCAGCAGGATGTCGTGCTTGTCGCAGATCTCGCGGAGGCGCTTCAGGTAGCCCTTCGGCGGGATCAGCACGCCCGTGGAGCCGGCGACCGGCTCGACGATCACGGCCGCGATCGTGGAGGCGTCGTGAAGGGCGACGATGCGCTCCAGATCCTCGGCGAACTCGACGCCGTGCTCGGGCTCGCCGCGCGAGAAGGCGTTGCGGGCGGGGTCGTGGGTGTGGCGCATGTGGTCGACGCCGGTCAGGAGCGTGCCGAACATCTTGCGGTTCGACACGATGCCGCCGACCGAGATGCCGCCGAAGTTGACGCCGTGATAGCCGCGCTCGCGCCCGATCAGGCGGAACTTCGAGCCGTTGCCCTTCGCCCGGTGATAGGCGATCGCCATCTTGAGGGCGGTTTCCACCGACTCGGAGCCGGAGTTCGTGAAGAAGACGTGGTCGAAGCCGGGCGGGGCGATGTTGACGAGCCGGGAGGCGAACTCGAAGACCTTCGGGTGACCCATCTGGAACGCGGGGGCATAGTCGAGCTCGGCGGCCTGGCGCTGGATCGCCTCGACGATCTTCGGCCGCTTGTGGCCCGCGTTGCAGCACCACAGGCCCGCCGTGCCGTCCAGCACCCTGCGGCCGTCGTCGGTCGTGTAATGCATGCGATCGGCGGCGACGAACATGCGCGGCGCCTTCTTGAACTGCCGGTTCGCCGAGAAGGGCATCCAGAAGGCTTCGAGATCGTTCGTGCGGTGCTGGTAGTTCATCGGACGTCTCCTCCGCGGCGACGGCCTGCCCGGCCCGCCTGATCGCGATGCCGAACAGTACCTCACCGGGGCGAGGCGGGTCCACGGCTTGACGCTGTTCATGCCGTTCGTTTTCATGAACACATGAACGAATCGCCGCCTCCGGATGCGCCGGCCCCGCCCGCCGGCAACGACATCGACATCGGCCGGCGCCTCAGGGCGCTCAGGATCTCGCACGGACTGTCGCAGCGGGCCTTGGCCAAGCGCGCGGGGGTTTCGAACGCGACCGTGTCGATGGTCGAGGCGAACCGGGTCAGCCCGTCGATCGCGGCGCTGAAGCAGATCCTCTCCGGCTTCCCGATGGGGATCGCGGACTTCTTCTCGGGCGGGGAGCCCGAGACCGAGAAGGTGGTGTTCCGCTTCGAGGAGCTGACCGAGATCGGCTCCGGGCCGATCAGCTACCGGCAGGTCGGCGCGAACCTCGCCGGGCGGTCGCTGCAGATGCTGCACGAGCGCTACAAGCCGGGCGCGGACTCGGGCAAGCAGATGCTGTCCCACCAGGGCGAGGAGGCCGGCATCGTCATCCGTGGCCGCCTGCAGCTCGAGGTGGCCGCCCGCCGCTACGAGCTCGGCCCCGGCGACGCCTACTTCTTCGACAGCCGCAAGCCGCACGCCTTCAAGAACGTCGGCGAGGGGGAGCTGGTCGTGGTGTCGGCGTGTACCCCGCCGAGCTTCTAGGATCGGAGCTGAAGCGCAGCCCGCCCGATTGACACCTTCCCGTACGTTTGATCAATTGGTCAAATCTTGGAACTTTTCGAGTTCCGGGCCATGCTGGCGGCGAGGCGTCCGGCCCGTGCGGCGGGGCGCCCCGGGGGAAGGGGAGGTCTCGCATGAGCGCTGTCGCGGACAT
Source organism: Prosthecomicrobium sp. N25 (assembly GCF_037203705.1). Taxonomy (NCBI): domain Bacteria; kingdom Pseudomonadati; phylum Pseudomonadota; class Alphaproteobacteria; order Hyphomicrobiales; family Kaistiaceae; genus Prosthecomicrobium; species Prosthecomicrobium sp. N25. Next base: position 533,839 of record NZ_JBBCAT010000001.1, on the reverse strand, counting down.
CCGAGCGGGGCGGCTTTCGCCCGAGGAGATCGCCGAGAATTTCGCGGACCTGCACCGGCCGCTCGACCGCTTCGAGGCGCGGGTGGCGGCGGAGCGCTGCCTCTTCTGCTACGAGGCGCCCTGCGTGGAGGCCTGCCCGACCTCGATCGACATCCCGCTCTTCATCCGGCAGATCGCCAAGGGCAACCCGATCGGGGCGGCCAGGACGATCCTCGATTCCAACATCATGGGCGGCATGTGCGCCCGGGTCTGCCCGACCGAGACACTGTGCGAGGAGGCCTGCGTGCGCGAGGCCTCGGAGGGCAAGCCGGTCGAGATCGGGCTCCTGCAGCGCTTCGCCACCGACACGCTCTTCGCCGCGGGCAAGCAGCTCTACCGGCGCGGCGCACCCACGGGCCGGCGCATCGCGGTGGTCGGGGCCGGGCCGGCCGGGCTCGCCTGCGCGCACAAGCTCGCCACGCTCGGGCACGAGGTGGTCGTCTTCGAGGCGCGCGAGAAGGCGGGCGGGCTCAACGAATACGGCATCGCGGCCTACAAGGCGACGAACGGCTTCGCCGAATGCGAGGTCGCCTACATCCTCGGCGTCGGCGGCATCACGATCGAGACGGGCAAGCGGCTCGGGCGGGACGTGACCATCACCGAATTGCAGGACAATTTCGACGCGGTCTTCCTCGGGATGGGCCTCGGCGGGGTCAACGGCCTCGGGCTCGGCGACGACCTGCCGGGCGTGGAGGATGCGGTCGACGCCATCGCGCGGCTGCGGCAGGCGACGGACCTCGCCGCCTATCCGGTCGGGCGCCGCATCGTGGTGATCGGCGGCGGCATGACGGCGATCGACATCGCATCCCAAGCGAAGCGGCTCGGGGCCGAGGACGTCACGATCGTCTACCGGCGCGGGCCGGAGCAGATGAACGCCAGCAACTACGAGCAGATGGTGGCGCAGACCGACGGCGTGCTGATCCGGCACTGGCTCAGGCCCCGGCGGCTGCTGGCCGAGGACGGGCGGCTCGCGGGCGTTGAGCTCGAGTATACGAGCGAGGCGGACGGGCGGCTCGTCGGCACCGGCGAAACGCTGACGCTCCCCTGCGACCAGCTCTTCAAGGCAATCGGGCAGACCTTCGTGGCGGACGACCTCGGCACCGGCCTCATCCGGATGGAGGGCGGCCGGATCGAGGTCGACGGGGAGCGGCGGACGTCACTGCCCGGGGTCTGGGCCGGCGGAGACTGCGTGTTCGGCGGGGACGACCTGACGGTCGCGGCCGTCGAGGACGGCAAGGTGGCGGCCCTGTCGATCGACCGGGCGCTTTCGGAGATCGTGGCCCGGGTGGCCTGAGGGAGGACGACATGGCCGATCTGAGCGTCCGCTTCTGCGGGGTCAAGGCGCCGAACCCGTTCTGGCTCGCCTCCGCGCCGCCGACCGACAAGGCCATCAACGTGGTGCGCGCCTTCCGGGCGGGCTGGGGCGGCGTCGTCTGGAAGACGCTCGGCGAGGACGGCCCGCCGATCGTCAACGTGTCGGGCCCGCGCTACGGGGCGATCCACGCCCAGGACCGGCGGGTGATCGGCTTCAACAACATCGAGCTCATCACCGACCGGCCGCTCGAGGTGAACCTCCGCGAAATCAAGGAGGTGAAGCGCGACTGGCCGGACCGGGCGCTGTTCGTCTCCCTCATGGTGCCCTGCACGGAGGAGAGCTGGAAGGCGATCCTGAAGCGGGTCGAGGAGACCGGGGCGGACGGCGTCGAGCTGAATTTCGGCTGCCCGCACGGGATGAGCGAGCGCGGCATGGGCTCGGCGGTCGGGCAGGTACCGGACTATGTCGAGATGGTCACGCGCTGGTGCAAGCAACACACGCGCATGCCCGTGATCGTCAAGCTCACGCCCAATATCGCCGACATCCGCAAGCCCGCCGAGGCGGCGCGGCGCGGCGGGGCGGACGCCGTGTCGCTGATCAACACGATCAACTCGGTCATGGGCGTCGACCTCGACAGCCTGACGCCCTGGCCGGCGACCGGGGGCCTCGCGACCCACGGCGGCTATTGCGGCCCGGCCGTGAAGCCGATCGCCATGAGCATGGTGAGCGAGATCGCGCGCCATCCCGAGACCCGCGGCCTGCCGATCTCGGCGATCGGCGGCATCGAGACCTGGCGCGACGCGGCGGAGTTCATGACGCTCGGGGCGGGCACCGTGCAGGTCTGCACGGCCGCGATGACCTACGGCTTCAAGATCGTCGAGGAGATGATCACCGGCCTGTCGGACTGGATGGACGAGAAGGGCTATTCATCCGTCGACCAGTTCGTCGGCGCGGCGGTGCCCAAGCTGACCGACTGGCAGCACCTGAACCTCGACTACGCCGTCAAGGCGCAGATCGACCAGGACCTCTGCATCAAGTGCGGGCGCTGCCACATCGCCTGCGAGGACACCTCGCACCAGGCCATCCTCAAGGAGCGGGACGGCGTCCGCCACTTCGAGGTCATCGAGGAGGAGTGCGTCGGCTGCAACCTCTGCGTGGTCGTCTGCCCGGTCGACGACTGCATCACGCTGCGCGAACTGCAGCCGGGCGAGGTCGACAAGCGCACCGGGCAGGTGGTCGGGGGACACCGGACCTGGCTGGAGCACCCGAACAACCCGATGGCGGTGAACCCGCGCGGGCCGGTGGTGGCGGAGCCGGCGGAGTAGGGGTGGGAGGAGGGCAGCTGTCCTCAACCCGAGACAGGGATGCCGTTCAGCCGGATGTAGGCGGCATCGCGCTCCGATCGCAGTTCCTGGAGAACTTCGGCCACGGACTGGGGTCGTTGTGCCGGGTCCAGGGCGAGGCAGTCCGTGACGGTGTTCAGGAACGCTGGGCGGAAGAGGGGCGGGTCGTGAGCCGGAACGGGAACGCCGAGCGGATCCCGGCCTCCGTTCGCGAGGGCGGCAAGGCGCGTCATCGCGTCGATCGGCCGGCGGCCCGTGATGATGCGGTACATGATACCGCCCAGTGCGAAGACGTCCGTGTAGCGATCGTGGACGCGTGGCCCCGTGCTCGACAATTGCTCGGGGGGAGCATAGTGCAAGTTGGCGACGACGAGCGACGACTCGCGGCGCTCCTCTCCCAATCCGTTCGAACTGGCCCCGAAATCGATCAGCACCGGCACATGAGTGTCCGTGATGAAGTCGTACCGCACCATGATGTTGTTGGGCGACAGGTCGCGATGCATCTCGCCATGGGCATGGAGGAACTCGACGGCCGAGAATACCTGTTCCAGGATCTGGAATGTTTCTGTCGGACTGAGCCTTCCCGCCGCCAAGGCTCTCTCGAGCGGTACGCCGTCGATGTACTCCATCACGAGGTAGCAGGTATCGTTCTTGGGCACGATGTCCAAGACGTCGACAATGTTCGGGTGCTTGATCTTGTCCCGAAGCTTGATGCCTTCGTCGACGAACGACATGACGAGCTCGACGAACTCCGATTGTGGTACCGATGGGCTGAAGACCACCTTTCGACTGCTGCGCGTCGCGTACTCTCTCGGAAAGAATTCCTTGATGGCGACGATCTCGTCGGGATCGCGAAATGCCCGTGCCTTGTACGTGATTCCGAATCCGCCGGAGCCGATCACGCTCTCGACCCGGTACCGCCCAATTCTCGATCCGGGTCTGAGCGCCGCCGACCGATACATGCTCGCCTGCCCACCAAACAAGGCTGAGCTTAGAAGCTAAGCTCAGCGCGAACAACGGAGGACGAGCACGCCTTGGTCGCAGGAGGACGGTAACCCTACTCTTCGAGCACGGCGAGCCGGTCACACGTCCTGTTTGTGCCGAGTATGCCAGTGCGGATCACCTGATGGGCGGCCCGACTTCTACGGGCCCACTTGCTGCGGCTGTGCGGTTCTCGCGGCGGCCTCCCCGCGCGTGTCACCCCGGCCATCGAGCCGGGGCCTATTGACGATTCGGCGCGGAACGAGCGTGCGACGATGCACCCGCTCTGCAGGAGGAAAGGCCAATGGATCCCGGCCCGATGGCCGGGATGACACGCGCAGAGCGTTCATGGCTCGGAACGATCGCCTTGCCCTCGGCGAGTCTTCGCCAAGGCGAGTGCTCGGAGGCGTCGGGCCGCGACCGGGGCCTACTCCGCCAGCCCGGCGATCTCCGCCCGCAGCTCCTCGATCCCCCAGCCCTTGTCGCTCGAGGTCGCGAGGATCACGGGATGGGCGGCGGGGCGTTTGCGCAAGAGCGCGGCGGTGGCCTCGATCAGCTTCGCCACGGGGGCGCCGTCGGGGGTCTTGGCGATCTTGTCGGTCTTGGTCAGGACGACCTGGTAGGAGACGGCCGCCTTGTCGAGGATCTTGAGGGCCTCCTCGTCGATGGGCTTGAGGCCGTGGCGCGAGTCGACCAGGACGTAGACGCGGCGCAGGCCCGCGCGGCCGCGCAGGTAGTCGAAGACGAGGGCCGTCCAGGCCTCGACGTCGGCCTTCGGCGCCTGCGCGTAGCCGTAGCCGGGCATGTCGACGATCTTGAGGGCGACCTCCTCGACCGGGCGCTTCGGCGCGCCGGAGGAGAGGCGGGCGGTCTTCTTGCTGCGCTCGTCCGGCTTGCCGGGGGCGAAGAAGTTGAGCTGCTGGGTGCGGCCGGGCGTGTTGGAGGTGCGGGCGAGGCCCTGCTGGCCGAGGATCGCGTTGATCAGGCTCGACTTGCCCACGTTGGAGCGGCCCGCGAAGGCGATCTCGACGCCCGCGCCGGGCGGCAGCTGGTCCATCCCGGCGGCGCCGGTCTCGAAGGCCCAGGGCCGGGCGAAGAGGAGCCTCCGGCGTTCGGCGGCCTCGTCGTCGCCGGCCAGGTCCGGCGGCCCCTCGTCCGATCCGGCGCCGGGCTCCGCCATCGGCTCAGCCCGAGGCCGGTTTCGACCGCTTGAAGGTCGACTTGATGTTGTCCCAGAGCTCGATCTTGACGCCGTTCTTCCGCATGATCAGCGACTGCTGGAGGATCGAGAGCGTGTTGTTCCAGGCCCAGTAGATCACCAGCCCGGCCGGGAACGACCCGAGCATGAAGGTGAAGATCACCGGCATCCAGTCGAAGATCATCTTCTGGGTCGGGTCCGGCGGCGCCGGGTTGAGCTTCATCTGCACCCACATGGTCACGCCCATGATGAGCGGCCAGACACCGATCGCCAGCGCGTGCGGCACGTCGTAGGGCAGGAGCCCGAACAGGTTGAAGACCGAGGTCGGATCGGGGGCGGCGAGGTCGCGGATCCAGCCGTAGAAGGGCGCCTGCCGCATCTCGATGGTGACGAACAGCACCTTGTAGAGCGCGAAGAAGACCGGGATCTGGATCAGGATCGGCAGGCAGCCGGACAGCGGGTTGATCTTCTCGCGCCGGTACAGCTCCATGAGAGCCTGCTGCTGCTTCACCTTGTCGTCCTTGAAGCGCTCCTGCAGCTCCTTCATCTCGGGCTGCACCTTCTTCATCTTGCTCATCGACTCGTAGGACTTGTTCGCGAGCGGGAAGAAGACGAGCTTCAGGATGACCGTGACGGCCAGGATGGCGAGGCCGAAGTTGCCGAGGAACTTGTACAGCCAATCGATCAGATGGAAGAGCGGCTTGGTCAGGAAGTAGAACCAGCCCCAGTCGATCAGGCGGTCGAAGCGCGCGATGCCGAACTGGTCGGCGTAGCCGTCGACGGTGGCCACCTCCTTGGCGCCGGCGAAGACCCGGGTGGCGAGCGCGCCCGTCGCCCCGGCGGCGATGTCGACCGGCTCGCCGACCATGAAGGTCTGGTAGATGTCGGTGGCGCCGGCCTTCTGAGAGGCGAAGATCGGCTGCATCACCTTGGTGGCGTCCGGGATCAGGGCCGCGGCCCAGTACTTGTCGACGAAGCCCATCCAGGAGCCGGCCACCTTGGCCTGCTCGATCTTCTTCTTTTCGACCAGTTCCTTGTAGGACGGCTCCTTGAGGCCCTCGTCGCCGAAGACGCCGATCGGGCCCTCGTGGAGAATGTAGAAGCCGGCGGTCGCCGGCGTGCCGGTGCGGCGGACGGCCGAATAGGGCACCAGCCGCGCCTTGGTGTCGCCGGCGGCGGCCACCTCCTGGGTGACCGTGAACATGTACTTGGCGTCGACGGTGATCTTGCGACGGAAGACGAGCCCCTCGCCGTTGTCCCAGGCCAGGGTCACGGCGCTGCCGGGGGTGAGCGCGCCCGTCCCCTCCTGGGTCCAGACCGTCTGCGGGCCCGGCACCTTGACGGTCTGCCCGGCGTCCGGCAGCCAGCCGAACTCGGCGTAGTAGGGCTGCGGCCCGCCTTCGGGCGACAGGAGCACGATGTGCGGGCTCTTCGGGTCGACGGTCTCGCGGTAGTTCTTCAGCCGCACGTCGTCGATGACGCCGCCCTTGAGGGCGATCGAGCCGGCGAGCGAGGGCGTGTCGATCGCCACGCGCGGGCTGGCCTTGAGGGCCTCGTCACGGCTGAGCTGGGCGAGGACGCCGGGGCCGGAGGGGACCGGCACGGCCGTGGGGGCGCCGGCCTGCGGGACCGGGGCGGTCGCGCCCGGGGCGGGGGCCTGGGCGGGCTGAGGCGCCGGCTGGACCTGGGCCTGCTCGGCGGCGCGGCGCAGGCGCTCGGCCTCCATCTTGGGGCCGGCGATGAAGTACTGCCATCCGAACAGCACCACGATCGAGAGCGCGATCGCGACGATGTAGTTCTTGGTGTCGATCATCGTGTCCCACCGGGGCTCGGGTCGTCGGACGGGCCGGAGACGGCCGGCGGCTTGCGGCGGCCCCCGGCGGGTCCGCCGGGGCGCGGGTCGCGGTGCACCTGCTTCAGGGCGCCCCGGAGATCGGCCGCGAGATCCGCGAAGGCGAGGCCGAGCGCCTCGCGGCGGCCGACCAGCACGTAATCGGTTCCCGGGCGCGCGACCTCGGCGCCATGGAGACGCATGGCCTCGCGCAGGCGGCGCCGGATGCGGTTGCGCTCCGGCGCGTTGCCGACCTTCTTCGTCACCGTGAAGCCGACCCGCGGGGGACCGGGATCGTCGCCGTCGGGACGCAGGAGGGCCTGCACGACGAAACCGCGCCGAGCCGACCGCGCGCCCTTTGCGGCGGCCAGGAACTCGGCGCGTTTCAGGAGACGGTCCATCCGCTTCGGCCCCGGGGCTGCGGCGACGGTGCCGCGCCGGATCAGGCCGACAGGCGCTTGCGGCCGCGTGCGCGCCGGCGAGCGATCACCAGGCGGCCGCCGACGGTGGCCATGCGCGCGCGGAAGCCGTGGCGGCGCTTGCGCACGAGCTTGGACGGTTGATAGGTCCGCTTCATCGTTCCCGACCGCTCGCGCGGCCCCTTCTCGTCAGTCTCATTGTCCGGATGGGAGGGCGAGCTCCCCGAGCGGGAGAGCCGGCCGCCCGGCGTCGAGCGCGCCGCCTCGGGACGCGCGCAGGCGCTCCCGGAGGACATGCCGTCCCGGTCGTGGGGGCTTATAGGGTCGCGGGTCGGCGAAGTCAACGCGCGAGCCCCGCGGACATGATCGCTCGACCGTGACCCCGCGCCCCGCCCGGCTGCGCTAGAGTGATCGGGAGAGCCGGGCCGAGCGTATCGATGACACCCCTTCCCTGCCGGAGCCGTCCATGACCGCCGCCGATCCGGGCGGCGCCGGCGCGCGCCTCCTGCGTTTCCTGCCCCTCGTCGCCATCCTGGCAATCATGGCGGGGGCCTATGCGCTCGGCCTGCATCGCTCGCTGTCGCTCGACGGCCTCGTGCAGAGCCGGTCGGCGCTGGCGGCGCGCGTCGAGGCGGCCCCGCTGCTCTCGCTCCTCGCCTTCGTGGCCGTCTACGTCGCGACCGTGGCGTTGTCGCTGCCCGGGGCGACGCTGCTGACCCTCGCCGGCGGATTCCTGTTCGGCTGGAAGCTCGGCGCGGCCGGGACGCTCGTAGGCGCCACCACGGGGGCGGTGTTCGTCTTCCTGGCCGCCCGCACCGCGCTCGCCGACACCCTGAGGCGGAAGGCCGGCCCCTTCCTCGCCCGGGTCGCCGAGGGCTTCCGGCAGGACGCCTTCCACTATCTCCTGTTCCTCAGACTCGTGCCGGTCTTCCCCTTCTGGCTCGTCAACCTGGCGCCCGCCCTCCTGGGCATGCGGCTCGCGCCCTTCGCGCTCGCCACCGCGATCGGCATCCTGCCGGGCACGATCGCCTTCTCGGTGGTGGGCTCGGGGCTCGACAGCGTCATCGACGCGCAGATCGCCGCGAACCCCGCCTGTGTGGGCGGGGCGCCGTGCCGCCTGTCGATCGACCCGTCGCGCCTCGTCACCCGCGAACTGCTCGCCGGGCTCGGTGCCCTCGGGCTCGTCGCCCTCCTTCCTCTCGCCCTCAAGGCGTGGCGCGCCCGCCGCGGCCGCTGATCCCCGAAGGACTCCCATGCCGCCCCTCCTCACTCCCGACATCTGCGTCATCGGCGCCGGCTCCGGCGGCCTCTCGGTCGCGGCGGCGGCAGCGGCCTTTGGGGTCGAGGTGGTGCTGGTGGAGCGCGGCGCGATGGGGGGCGACTGCCTGAACACCGGCTGCGTGCCCTCGAAGGCGCTGATCGCGGCGGCGCGGCACGCCGAGGCGATCCGCGAGGCGGCCGCCTTCGGTGTCGAGGCCGGGCCCGTCCGCATCGACTTCGCGCGGGTGCGAGCGCATGTGCGCGACGTCATCGACGGCATCGCGCCGCATGATTCCCAGGAGCGCTTCGAGGGGCTGGGCGTCAAGGTGATCCGGGCGGAGGCACGCTTCACCGGACCGGAGGCGGTGTCGGCGGGCGGTTTCGAGATCCGCGCCCGGCGCTTCGTGGTGGCGACCGGGTCCGGGCCGGTGCTGCCGCCGATCCCGGGCCTCGCCGATGTCCCGGTCCTCACCAACGAGAGCGTCTTCGACCTGACCGCCCTGCCCGAGCGCCTCCTCGTCCTCGGGGGCGGGCCGATCGGGCTCGAGCTGGCGCAGGCCTTCCGCCGGCTCGGGTCGGAGGTCACGGTCCTGGAGGCGGAGCGGGCCCTCGGCCGGGAGGATCCGGACCTCGCCCGGGTGGCGCTCGAGCGGATCCGCCGCGACGGGGTCTCCTTGCGCGAGGGCGCGAAGGTCGAGCGGGTGGAGCGCGGACCGGAGGGGATCGTGCTGTCGGTCGCCGGACCGGACGGCACGGAGCGGATCGCGGGCAGCCATCTGCTGGTCGCCGCCGGGCGGGCGCCGACCACCGCCGGCCTCGACCTCGAGCGGGCCGGCATCGCGCAGGACCGTCGCGGCATCACGGTCGACCGCGGGCTCAGGACGACGAACCGCCGCGTCTACGCCATCGGGGACGTGGCCTCGGTCGAGGGGCGCGGCGGGCTGCAGTTCACCCATGTGGCGGGGTACCATGCCGGACTGGTCGTGCGCTCGATCCTGTTCCGCCTGCCGGTCCGCGAGAACCGGGATCTCCTGCCGCGCGTCACCTACACGGATCCCGAGGTCGGCCAGGTGGGCCTGACGGAGGCCGAGGCGCGGGCACGGCACGGGGACGGGATCCGCGTCCTCACGGTGCCGATGGCGGCGAGCGACCGGGCCCGGGCGGAGCGCGAGACGGACGGCCTCGTCAAGCTGGTGGTGACCGGCAAGGGGCGCCTCCTCGGGGCGGGCGCGGCGGGGCGGAACGCCGGGGAGCTGGTCAATCTGTGGTCGCTGGCGCTCGCGGCCGGGCTGACGGTGAGGCCGGTGGCGGGCTTCGTGTCGCCCTACCCGACCGTCGGCGAGCTCGCCCGCCGGGCCGCCATCGAGTTCTACCGCCCCACCCTCGCCTCCCCGTGGCTCAGACGGGTCATCCGGGTGCTGCGGATCTTCGGCTGAGTTCGGCGGATTGTGCATCCGTTCGCGGCCGGATCTGGTATCTTTCGCGGGGCCGCACATTGCGCGGGACGGGTCGTGATCGTACGTGAGAGACGGCGCGGGCCGGGGGAGACACGGGGACGGCGATGGACCAGGTGACGGCGCGAGCCTCGCCCAGCATGGAGTCCGCGACGGAGGACGAGCCGGAGCGGACGCGCACGGGCCTCGGGCTCTCCGCCAAGCTGCTCGCCCTGACGGTTCTCTTCGTCATGCTGGCGGAGATCCTGGTCTACGTTCCCTCCATCGCGAACTACCGCCTCGGCTGGCTGCGCGACCGCACGGGCCTCGCCAACGTGGCGGCGATCGCGCTGGCGGAAGCCGGCGACGTGCCCCGCCAGACCCAGGACAAGCTCCTCAAGGTGACGGGGGCGATCACCATCGCGGCGCGCGAGGGCAACGCCCGGCGGCTGGTCGCCATGGCGGCGATCCCGCCCGAGGTGCAGCACCACGTCGACATGTCGGCGCAGGATCCGCTCACCGCGATCGTGGACGCCTTCGGGACGCTCGTGCACGGCGACGGCCGGATCATCCGGGTCCTCGGCCCGCCCTATTCGAGCGGGCGGGTGATCGAGGTGGTGATGTCGGAGACGCCGCTCCGGCAGGCGATGCTGCAGTTCTCGGTCAACATCCTGGGGCTGTCGCTGGTCATCTCGGTCATCACCGGCACGCTCGTCTACCTGGCCCTGCGCGGCCTATTCCTCAGGCCCATGCAGCGGCTGACCCGCGCCATGGCGGAGTTCCGGGAGGACCCGGAGGACGCCTCGCGGGTCATCGTGCCGTCCGGCCGGGGCGACGAGATCGGCGACGCGGAGCGGCATCTGGCCGAGCTGCAGGCGGAACTGCTGGGCACGCTGCAGCAGAAGAGCCACCTCGCCGACCTCGGCCTGGCGGTCTCCAAGATCAACCACGACCTGCGCAACATGCTGGCCTCGGCGCAGCTCTTCACCGATCGCCTGTCGACCATCCCGGACCAGACCGTGCAACGGTTCGTGCCGAAGCTCGTGGGCGCGCTCGACCGCGCGATCGGCTACAGCCAGGCGGTGCTCACCTACGGCAAGGCCCGGGAGGCGCCGCCGGAACGGCGGCTCGTCGCGCTCGGCCGGCTGGTCGAGGACACCGCCGAGGTGCTCGGCCTGGCCGGCCACGGCACGATCCGATTCGACGCGCAGGTGCCGCGCGACCTGGAGATCGACGCCGACCCGGACCAGCTCTTCCGCGTGCTCATGAACCTGATGCGCAACGCCATGCAGGCGCTCGACGGCGACCTGGATCCGGCGATCGTCCGGCGCATCGGGGTGACGGCCGAACGGCGCGGCACGGTCGTGGTGATCCGCATCTCCGACACGGGCCCGGGCGTGCCGCCGCGCGCCCGCGAAAACCTCTTCAAGGCGTTCCAGGGCGGGTTCCGGCGGGGCGGAACGGGGCTCGGCCTGGCGATCTGCGCGGAGCTGGTGCGCGCGCACGGCGGCACGGTCGAGCTGCTCGACCGGGCGCCCGGCGCCACCTTCGAGATCTCGATCCCGGACCGGGTCATCGAGCTGCGCGCGGCGCAGCGCAAGAACCAAACCCGGCCCTGAGGGGCGCCGATCCCGTCCGCCCCGGGCGCTACAGGGGCGCCCGGGACGCGTCCCGGGCGATTTCCACAATCCTGCCTCCCGCCGTCCGGCCCCTCTTGCGCGGGCCGGCATTTCCCATTACGTACACCCCCACCGCGGCGGGCCCACCCGGCCCCGCCACCGGCAGGCGCCCGTAGCTCAGCTGGATAGAGCACCAGACTACGAATCTGGGGGTCAGAGGTTCGAATCCTTTCGGGCGCGCCATTTTTAGACCGTTGCAGAATGAAGCTCGGCACAGAGGTCGGCTTCTGACCCGTTTCGCCGCGCAGAACAACCTTCCCCAGCGGGCTCAGAACGGACGTTCGGCACCCGGGGAGCGAAAGACGCCGATCGTTATTCGACAAGCGTGATCTCGCCCGGCTTCCAGCCGCCGTCGAACCATGGCTCCAGGGGACCGTAGAGCCGCAGGATCATGAACCAGCCCTTGCCGGGGATCGTCTGCACCCAGTTGTTCTGCATGCCCTTCGGTGCTTTCGGCCCGAAGAATACATGGACCGAGCCGTCGGCGTTCACCTTCACGTCCGGGTTCTGGCTGGACACGCTCGGTGCCTTCTGGTCGGTCTGCAGCATCGACCGAGTCTGCACGTCATAGACGATGACAGACCAGAAATCCTTGACCGGCACATCCTTCGGCAAGATCAGCCGATAGGTCTTGCCGCCGTCGAACGGCTTGCCCTGGGCATCCAGCGCCGTCCAGGGGTACTGCGATCCCCGACCCACCATCTTCTCTTCCATCGCGGGTGTGACGCCGGTGGCGAACATATAATAGAAGATCGCGCCGTCGAGGTTGGACACGCCGGGCTGCGACTCGAACTTGTAGCCTCCGAAGAAGGGCAGCCGCCAGTTACTCTTGCTATCGGGGTAGAAGAAGGCGTCGCGTCCGCGGATGTTCAACGCCAATGCCCGTGCCGTCACCGCACCAATATTCGCCGTATCCTTCAGGATCGCCTTCATCCGCACATCCGGCGCGAAGGGCTTGCCCTTCTCGATCCCGATCGAGGCGAACAGCCCCAGTGTCGTCGGGTCGGACCCCTCGGGCGGTTCCTCCTGGATCACCTTGTTCAGGAGTTCCCAGAAGGAATAATCGGTCGGCATCACGAAATTCGCCGGAATGCCCGAGGCATTGACCAGTGTCGCGGGCCTCGGATTGCCCCTCTCGGCCACCGGATAGATCTTCAGGTGGTCCTTCACGCCCTGTACGCCCGGCGCTGTCTTGCCGTCCACAAGGAAGGACCGGAAGACGACCCACATGCCATAGGTCGTAGGGCGTACCACGATGAAGCCCTCGGGCACCTCGCCGGTGTATCCCGGCGGCAGGATCAGGTATTTCCCGCCCGCGCCCTTGTCGGGGCCGGTGACGCCCACGTCCACCACCCATCTGTACCAGAAATCGTTGATCGTCCCCAGTACCTTGGGCGGAATCTCCACCACCATGGGGCTGTCCTTGGTGTCGATCCAGATGAAGCTGTAAATCGTGTTGTCGTTCGCCGTCAGCTCTACCGTGCGCGAATCGACAAGGTTCTCCCAGATCACGTTGGTCTGGTTCACCGGCCCGAACTTGAGCAGCGAGTCGCGCATGCCGGCCTGGTTCACGATCGGAATCGCCAGAAGGTAGGCCTGAAGTGCGCGCGACCGATCGAGGTTGTCCCAGATCTTGGAACTCGTTTCCGGCGTCGGAAAACCGTCGTTCAGATTCAGCGTGCCGATCGACGTGTCGAGTGCGTCGGGCGTGGCCACACCGGGAGCTATTTCGGTCGTCATCTTGAAAGTGTCGGCCCAAGCGGGCAGCGCACCCCCTCCGAGCGACAGGCATAGAAGTATGCTTCCGGCGACTGCCAGCAACTTGTTCGTCATGATGAGGTCCCTCCCGGTGCTCCCGCTGACATATTAGAAGGACTCGCACGCAGATAATTGTGATTCGAGGACAGCGATGACGCAGATGCCGATGCAGCGCGCAGCCTCTTTGGTCCCTTTGGCACACATGCTGGAAGAGCATGGTGTCAGCTTGGCATCCGTGATCGAGGGGACTGGCGTTCTAGCCGACGAGGTCAGGCAGGATGCCTTTGTTCCTTATGCGGCCTTTCTTTCGGTCCTCGACAATGCGTGTCGCCTGACCGGCCGCGACGATATCGGCATTCTGCTTGGGAAGCGCCAGACTCTGGCCACTCTTGGCACTCTGGGTACCGTTATGCGCCATGCTGCGACCCTGGGTGAGGCGATCGGCGATTTTGCCGCCTTGCAGATCAACAATTCGACGGGCGGGGCGGTCTATCTCATGAAAGCGGACCGGGATATCATATTGGGGTATGGCGTTTACGACGCGTCGGCACCGGTCACGAGCCAAATCTACGATCTCGTTCTCGCCGTCGGCTGCAATCTGATTGCCGAACTGACCGGTGGGCAGGTCGCGCCTGAGGAAATCGTGCTGTCCAGGTCGGTACCGCACGACCCAGCCCGCTACATGCGACTTGCGCGATGCCCAGTCCGCTTTGGCCAGCACCAGACGGGTTTGCTCCTACGGGCGTCGGTGCTGCACTTCCCGCTGCCGGCAGCCAACAAGGCGCAGCGTGACCTCGCCCTCGCGAGGCTTCTTTCGGTTCGTCATGGGACGCCGCTTACCTTGTCTGCGCATGTTCGGCATCTGCTGCGCCCCTTCCTGTTGATGGGCCATGCGAGAATGGCGGACGTGGCCCAGCGGCTCGGCATGCAGCCGCGCTCCATGAGGCGACGGCTTCGCGCTGAAGGGACCACATTCGAGGCGATCAGGGACGAGGTGCGTCAGGTGGTGGCGAGAGAACTGCTGAGGTTGGGCGATCTGAGCATCGCTGACATTTCCGCGACGCTCGCCTATTCGACCCCAAGTTCCTTCGTGCACGCCTTTCGCCGGTGGAGCGGAACGTCGCCAGGGCTCTGGCGGTCCGCGGCTTGACTGGGCTTTGGCGGGACACTGCTATGGTATAGCAGCGCCCAGTTTCATCCCGCCGGGTGCGCCATTTCTTTCTTGCATAAGACATCCGCTCAGCGCCTACGATGGTCTTCCTCCCAGGGCGCGACGTTCGTCGCCTCGTTCCAAGCAACTCAACCGCGTCATCATCCTTCAAAAAATCATGGCACTATCCAGAACTAAAGCATGATTTTTGCCCGCGGTTCGCTCCCACCCGTTCCGTCGCGGTGTGTCCGCCGGCCTCGGCGCCCTGCGTCGATCCGGACCCTCCTGGCAGAACGTCCTGCCCGGCCCAGAAGCCGGCATGACAAGGGAGCGTCGGGCGGACATGATGCAGGCTGCTGAGGGCCGGATCGCCTCCATCGTACCCGGCGGCTCGCTACCCGGCTCCAGTGACAGGCTCCGGGACACCACTCGTGCAAAACATCCCGCATGCGATGGCGGCGCCCGACAGGCTGTGTGACCTATGCAAGACGACGTTCTGAAGGATCTCGAGCGCCAGGTTCTGTGGACGGCCTGCTGGACGATCCACAACGCCAACAACCTGCGCCCGAAGAGCGAGGGCGACGTGAAGGTCGGCGGGCACCAGGCCAGTTCGGCCTCGATGGTGTCGCTCATGACGTCCCTCTACTTCGACGTCCTGCGGCCCGAGGACCGGGTGGCGGTCAAGCCGCACGCCGGGCCGGTGTTCCATGCCATCCAGTACGTCATGGGCAACCAGACCCGGGAGAAGCTCGAGAATTTCCGCGGCTACGGCGGGGCGCAGTCCTATCCGTCCCGCACCAAGGACGCCGACGATGTGGACTTCTCCACCGGTTCGGTGGGGCTCGGGGTCGCGGTCACCTCCTTCGCCTCGATCGTGCAGGACTATATCGAGGCGAAGGGCTGGGGCGGGGCCGCAAAACGGGGCCGCATGGTGGCCCTCGTCGGCGATGCCGAGCTCGACGAGGGCAACATCTACGAGTGCCTCCAGGAGGGATGGAAGCACGACCTCAGGGACGTCTGGTGGATCATCGACTACAACAGGCAGTCGCTGGACGGGGTGGTCCACGAGGGGCTCTGGCGGCGCATCGAGGCGATCTTCCGGGCCTTCGACTGGGACGTGAGGATCATCCGCCACGGCGCGCTTCAGGAGGCGGCCTTCGCGGAGCCCGGCGGCGCAAGGCTGCGGGGCTGGATCGAGGACTGCCCGAACCAGCTCTATTCGGCCCTGACCTTCCAGGGCGGCGGCGCCTGGCGGCGGCGGCTCCTGGAAGACCTCGGCGACCAGGGCGACGTGACGGCCCTCCTCGACAGGCGCAGCGACGACGAGCTCGCCGAACTGATGGCCAACCTCGGCGGGCATTGCACGGAGACGCTCGGCCGCGTCTTCCGCTCGGTGGAGCACGACCGGCCGACCGTGTTCCTCGCCTACACGATCAAGGGCTGGGGCACGCCGCTCGCCGGCCACAAGGACAACCACTCGGGCCTGATGAACCAGGCCCAGTTCGCCGGCTTCCAGTCCCAGATGGGCGTCCCGGCGGGGCGCGAATGGGAGCCCGACTGCGCCATGCGGCGGCCCGGAACGACGATGCCTGCGGCGCGGGAAGCGGCCTTCTTCGCCCGCGGCACGCGTCGTTTCCGCTCCGCGCGGATCGCGCCGCCCGCGCCCGTCCGGCTAGACGACAAGGTGATCTCCACCCAGGTCGCCTTCGGCAAGATCCTGGACGAGATCGGCCGCACCGGCGGGCCCGCCGCCGACCGGATCGTGACCACCGCCCCCGACGTCACGGTGTCGACCGGCCTGTCCGCCTGGGCCAACCGGCGCGGGCTGTTCGCGCGGGCCGCGCGCGGCGACACCTTCCGGGACGAGCGCATTCCCTCCACGCAGAAATGGGCCTTCGCGCCGACGGGCCAGCATATCGAGCTCGGCATCGCGGAGATGAACCTGTTCCTGCTGCTGGGCGCGGCGGGCCTGTCGCACAGCCTGTTCGGCGAGCGACTCTTCCCCATTGGCACCGTCTACGACCCCTTCGTGGCGCGCGGGCTCGATGCGCTGAACTACGCCTGCTACATGGATGCCCGCTTCATCATCGTGGGCACGCCCTCGGGCGTTACGCTCGCGCCCGAAGGCGGGGCCCACCAGTCGATCGGCTCGCCGCTGATCGGGATCAGCCAGGACGGGCTCGCGAGCTTCGAGCCGGCCTATGCCGACGAGCTCGCGGCGATCCTGCGCTGGAGCTTCGACTACCTCCAGCGCGAGGGCGACAAGCGTCCCTCCTCCGACGGCTGGCTCCGGGACGAGGCGGGCGGCTCGATCTACCTCCGGCTCTCGACGCGACCCGTCGCGCAGATCGGCTGGCGCGACGATCCGGCCTTCGTGGAGGACGTCATCCAGGGCGCCTACTGGCTCCGCCCGCCCGGCCCGAACGCCGAGGTGGTGCTGGCCTACCAGGGGGCCGTCGCCCCGCAGGCGATCGAGGCCGCCGGCCGCATCGGCCAGGGCCGCCGGGACGTCGGCGTCCTCGCCGTCACGTCCGCCGACCGTCTCAACGCGGGCTGGACGGCATCGGGCGGGCGCGGCGGGTCGCATGTCGAACGTCTCCTCGCTCCGCTGCCGCGCCACTGCCGGATCGTGACCGTGACCGACGGACACCCGTTGACCCTGGGCTGGCTCGGCTCGGTCCACGGACAGGCCGTCTCCTCGCTCGGCGTCGAGCATTTCGGCCAGACGGGCACGATCGCCGATCTCCACGCCCATTTCGGGATCGACGCTGACGGGATCGTCGGCGCCGTGAACCGGGCGACGCCCGGGCGTCGGATCGACTGAGGTCCGGGTCCGGCCGGTCGCGGCCCCGCCGGGCCGCGGGGCCCGGTCGCGGTCGGACGGTCCTGCCCGGCCTCGACCACCGCGGTCCCCTTGACGCCCGGGCCCGCATGCCGCGTAGTCGGGAAAACAGAGCCGGCGACAAGGCGGCCGCATGCGGAGGATCCGAATGACCGTCGAGCTCGACGCCTCACTGGTCGCCCTGTCCCTGTTCATGGCCTTCCAGGGCAGCTATGTGGGCCTCCACCTGGCGCGCCAGATCGGGGAAGCGCGCGGGATCCGCCACCGGCGGCTGATCGCCTCCTCGGCCTTCTCGCTCGCGCTCGCGATCTGGACGATGCATTTCGTCGGCATGCTGGCGGTGGGCCTGCCCTACGCAGCGGACTACCTGGTCCTGCCGACGCTCCTGTCGTTCCTGGTCTGCGTGCTGGTCGTCGGGGTCGCGGTCTTCGTGGTCGGCTCCGCGGCTCCGAGCCGGAACCGGATCCTGCTCGCGGGCCTTTTCATGGGCGCCGGCATCCTGGCGATGCACTATCTCGGGATGGTGGCGCTGCACAGCCGCATGCACATGACGCACGACGCGGCCCTGACGGCCGCGAGCGCCGCCATCGGGGTCGGGGCCGCCGGGATGGCGCTGTGGCTCTGCTTCGGCGACGGCGCGCCGCGCTCCGTCCCCGGCTCCGCGGCCCTGCTCGCCTTCGGCATCTCGGCGATGCACTACACGGCGATGAGCGGGACCGCCTTCCACATGCACGAGCTGGCGGCGCCGGACGGCCAGCCGGCGCTGTCGCCCGGGCTCCTGGCGATCGTCGTCTCGGTGGTCGCCTTCCTGGTGTCCGGCCTGTTCCTGCTGACGCTCGTCCCGATGCCGCCGGAAGCGGCGCCGGCCGGGACGGCGCCCGCGGAGGAGCCCGAAGCGATCGCCCCCTCGGGTGCGGTCCAGACCACCGCCGAGCCGGTCGCGGCGCCCGACCCCGCCGCGGCGCCCCAACCGCTGCGCTACCCGGCGGCCCTGCCGGTCGAGCGCGAGGGGCTGAAGCGCAGCCTCGACACCGCGCGCCTCGTGGCCGTCCAGGCCCAGGCCCACTACACGCAGCTCTTCGACGGCGAGGAGGTGTGGTTCTGCCCGCTGACCATCTCGGAGGTGGAAGCCCGGCTCGATCCGGCCGTGTTCGCCCGGGTTCACCGCAGCCATATCGTCCATCTCGACCGAATCGCCACCCTGCGACGCTCCGGAGACGCCGGCGAGGCGTCCCTCGCGACCCGCGTGCCCTACCGTGTCCCCGTCGCGCGGTCCCGGACCCGCTGGCTCAAGACCCAGTTGCAGAGCCGGCTCGTCGCGGCTTCCTGAGGGGATCTTCCGCCCCTCGCGGTCCCGCCCGCGCAGGGCCGCACGAAATGCGGGCAATCCCGCAGGAAGAGCGACAGTCATACTGTCGCATTTCGTGCAGGCGCAGCCCCGTCCGTGAACCTTTCCGGCCGGTCGTGCATCCCGGATTGCCGGACCGGCGGGTCGTCGGCCACCCTTGAAACGATTTAGATGCGCAGGCCGGGAGCCCGCGCCGGATCGAAGCCAAGGAGGAGCGCGGTGATCCCCGGACAGTTCACCTATCATAGGCCGTCGAGCGTGGCGGAGGCCGTGGGGCTGCTCGCCGGCCTCGGCGAGGAAGCGCGGGCGCTCGCCGGCGGCCACAGCCTGATCCCCATGATGAAGCTCCGGATGGCGACGCCGGAGCATCTGGTCGACCTCGGCGGGCTCGCCGAGCTCCGCGGCATCCGCGACGACGGCGCCACGATCACGATCGGCGCCACCACCACGCAGGCCGACGTGATCCGATCCGACCTGCTGGCGGCCCGCCTGCCGATCCTCAGGGAGACCTCGCTCCTGATCGCGGACCCGCAGATCCGCACCAGGGGCACGGTCGGCGGCAATTGCGCCAACGGGGATCCGGGCAACGACATGCCGGCCCTGATGCAGTGCCTCGGGGCCGACTATGTGCTCGCCGGCCCGGCCGGCGAGCGGACGGTGGCGGCCCGCGACTTCTACCAGGGCGCCTATTTCACAGCGCTGGAACCGGGCGAGATCCTGACCGCCGTGCGCATCCCGGTGCCGCCGGCCGGCCACGGCTTCGCGTACGAGAAGCTGAAGCGGAAGGTCGGGGACTACGCGACCGCGGCCGCGGCCGTGGTGCTGACGACGAGCGGCGGCCGGGTGGCGACCTGCTCGATCGCGCTGACCAACGTGGCGCCGACCCCGCTCCTGGCCGAAGAGGCGGCCCGCCTGGTGATCGGCACCGCCCTCGACGCCGAGGCCGTCAAGGCCGCGGCGGCGGCCGCCAAGGCCATCACGGACCCGGCCACCGACGGCCGCGGCACGGCCGACTATCGCCGCGAGATGGCCGGCGTGATGGTCGCGCGTGCGCTGAAGACGGCGGCGAGCCGCGCCAAGGGAGCCTGACGATGAGCGAGATCGAGAACGTCGCCGTGAGCCTCACGGTCAACGGCAAGAAGGTGCAGCGCTTCGTGGAGCCGCGGACGCTGCTGGTCCACTTCCTCCGCGAGGAGCTGAACCTGACCGGCACCCACATCGGCTGCGAGACCAGCCATTGCGGCGCCTGCACGGTCGAGATCGACGGCCAGTCGGTGAAGTCCTGCACGATGTTCGCCCTGCAGGCCGGCGGCACGGCGGTCAACACGGTCGAGGGCCTCGCCCATCCGGACGGCACGCTTCACGCGCTGCAGGAGGGCTTCCGGCAGTGCCACGGGCTCCAGTGCGGCTTCTGCACGCCGGGCATGCTGATGCGCGCCAAGGTGCTGCTCTCCGAGAACCCGGACCCGACCGAGGAGGAGATCCGCGCGGGCATCGCCGGCAACCTCTGCCGCTGCACGGGCTACCAGAACATCGTCAAGGCGATCCAATACGCGGCCGCGAAGCTCGCCGGCCGCACCTTCCAGGAGGCCGCGGAATGAACGACTTGACGCTGACGCGCGAGCAGCGCGAGGCCCGCCTCGAAGGCATGGGTTGCAAGCGGAAGCGGGTCGAGGACATCCGCTTCACGCAGGGCAAGGGCCAGTATGTCGACGACATCAAGCTGCCCGGCATGCTGCACGGCGACTTCGTGCGCTCCCAGTACGCCCACGCGAAGATCAAGCGGATCGACGCCTCCAAGGCGCTCGCCCTGCCGGGCGTCCTCGCGGTCATCACCGCGGAGGAGCTGAAGCCCCTCGGCCTCCACTGGATGCCGACGCTCGCCGGCGACGTGCAGGCGGTGCTCGCCGACGGCCTGGTGTCGTTCCAGAACCAGGAGATCGCCTTCGTGGTGGCGGAGAACCGCTACATCACGGACGACGCGATCCAGCTTGTCGAAGTCGAGTACGAGGAGCAGCCCGTCGTGGTCGATCCGTTCCGGTCGATGGCGCCCGACGCGCCGGTCCTCCGGCCGGACCTGGACGGCAAGACGGTCGGCGCGCACGGCCCGCGAAAGCACCACAACCACATCTTCGAGTGGACGATCGGCGACAAGGCGGCGACCGACGAGGCCTTCAACACGGCCGAGGTCACCGTGAAGGAGATGATCTCCTACCATCGGACCCATCCCTCGCCGCTGGAGACCTGCCAGGCGCTGGCGAGCTTCGACAAGATCAAGGGCGAACTCACGGTCTACGGCACGTTCCAGGCGCCGCACGTCATCCGCACGGTCGCGTCGCTGCTCTCCAAGATCCCGGAGCACAAGATCCACGTGATCGCGCCGGACATCGGCGGCGGCTTCGGCAACAAGGTCGGGGCCTATTCGGGCTACATCTGCGCGATCGTCGCCTCGATCGTCACGGGCCTGCCGGTGAAGTGGGTCGAGGACCGGATGGAGAACCTCTCCACCACGTCCTTCGCCCGCGACTACCATATGACCGCCGAGATCGCGGCCACGAAGGACGGCAAGGTCACGGGCCTGCGCGTCCACGTGCTCGCCGACCACGGCGCCTTCGACGCCTGCGCCGACCCGTCGAAGTGGCCGGCCGGTTTCATGAACATCGTCACGGGGTCGTACGACTTCCCGGTCGCCCACCTCGCCGTGGACGGCGTCTACACCAACAAGGCGCCGGGCGGCGTCGCCTACCGCTGCTCCTTCCGGGTCACGGAGGCGGCCTACTGCATCGAGCGGGGGATGGACATCCTCGCGCAGAAGCTGGGCATGGACCCGGCCGACCTGCGGATGAAGAATTTCATCCGCCGCGAGCAGTTCCCCTACCAGTCGGCGCTCGGCTGGGAATACGACTCGGGCGACTACCACCTCGCCATGCAGAAGGCGATGGACGCCATCGGCTATCGCGAGTTGCGCGCTGAGCAGAAGGCCAGGCAGGACGCCTTCAGACGCGGCGAGACGCGCGAGATCATGGGCATCGGCGTGACCTTCTTCACCGAGATCGTCGGCGCCGGTCCCTCGAAGAACTGCGACATCCTCGGCGTCGCCATGTTCGATTCGGCCGAGATCCGCATCCATCCGACCGGCTCGATCATCGCCCGCATGGGATCGAAGTCCCAGGGGCAGGGCCACGAGACGACCTGGGCGCAGATCATCGCCACGGAGCTCGGCATTCCGGCCGACGACATCATGATCGAGGAGGGCAACACGGATACGGCGCCCTACGGCCTCGGCACCTACGGGTCGCGCTCGACCCCGGTCGCCGGCGCCGCGATCGCGATGGCGGCGCGCAAGATCAAGAACAAGGCGCAGATGATCGCCGCGCACCTGCTCGAGGTGTCCGAATACGACCTCGAATGGGACATCGACGGCTTCCGCGTGAAGGGCAATCCGGAGCGCGCGAAGACCATGAAGGAGATCGCCTGGGCGGCCTACAACAGCCCGCCTCCCGGTCTGGAGCCGGGGCTCGAGGCGGTCAACTACTACGACCCGCCGAACATGACCTATCCGTTCGGCGCCTATTTCTGCGTAATGGACATCGACGTCGACACGGGGGTGGCCAAGATCCGGCGCTTCTACGCACTCGACGACTGCGGCACCCGGATCAACCCGATGATCATCGAGGGCCAGGTGCACGGGGGCCTGACCGAGGCCTTCGCGATCGCGATGGGGCAGGAGATCAAGTACGACGAGACCGGCAACGTCATGGGGGCGTCCTTCATGGACTTCTTCCTGCCGACCGCCGTCGAGACGCCGAAGTGGGAGACGGACTACACGGTCACCCCCTCCCCGCATCACCCGATCGGGGCCAAGGGCGTGGGCGAGAGCCCGAACGTCGGCGGCGTGCCGTGTTTCTCCAACGCGGTCAACGACGCCTTCGGGTTCCTGGGCTCGACGCACATCCAGATGCCGCACGACGCCTGGCGGATCTGGGAGGCGGCCAGGAGACTCGGCCTGCACGGCTGACCAGGAGGGGGCGCCACCCTACGGAACGGGCGCCCCCTCGACCCTCCGGCCCACGGGTCCGCGGGTTCCTGTCCGAGGTTCACCGGAAGACTTCCATGCTCGATCGACAGACCATCGCGAACCGCCTCGCCGCCGTCGGCTACGTGGCCGACGGGGCGCTCGCCACGGCGCTCGCGCTCATGGACATGCTCAACCGGCCGCTGCTCCTGGAAGGCGAGGCGGGGGTCGGCAAAACGGAGGTCGCCAAGGCGCTCGCGGGCGTCCACCAGACCCGCCTCATCCGCCTGCAGTGCCACGAGGGGCTGGACCGCTCGGACGCGCTCTACGAGTGGAACTACCAGCGCCAGCTGCTCGCGATCAAGGCTCGCGAGGGACTCGACGCGGAGGAGACGGAGGAGCACGTCTTCTCGGAGAAGTACCTGATGGAGCGGCCGCTGCTCGCCGCCATCCGGCAGCCGGTCGCGCCGGTCCTGCTGATCGACGAGATCGATCGGGCCGACGAGGCGTTCGAGGCCTTCCTGCTGGAGATCCTGTCGGACTTCCAGGTCACCATCCCGGAACTCGGCACCATCCGCGCCACCACGATCCCGCGCGTTATCCTGACGTCCAACGGCACGCGCGAGCTCTCCGACGCCCTGCGCCGGCGCTGCCTCTACCACGCGCTCGACTTCCCGGACGTGGACCGCGAGGCCCGCATCCTGCTCGCCCGCCTGCCCGGCATCGACACTGGGCTCGCCCTGCAGGTGGCCCGGCTGATGGAGCGGATCCGCAAGGAGGAGCTGTCCAAGATCCCCGGCGTGGCGGAGACGCTGGACTGGGCGGCGGCGCTGGTGGGGCTCGGGGTCGGGCGGCTCGATGCGGACCGCGAAGCCGTCTACGAGACGCTCTCCTGCGTGCTGAAGACCCGCGAAGATCGCGCCCGGCTCACCCGCGAGGTGGCCGACCGGCTGATCGGCAAGGTCGCCTGACATGGCGGCCCGGCTGGCGACCCGCGACGATATCGGCCCGGCCGTCCGGCGCCGGCTCGCCGGCTTCCTGCGGACGCTGCGCGACAACGGCTATCCGGTCGGCCTCGCGGAGAGCCGGGACGCGCTGAGGATCCTCGCCGAAGCCGGCATGGACCGGCCGGCCGCCGCCCGGCCCGCGCTCCGCGCGCTCCTGTGCGGCCGTCGGTCCGACTGGGACCGGTTCGACGCGTTGTTCGACGCCTTCTGGGCGGGCGCGCGGGTCAAGACGCGGGTCGCGGTGTCGGGGCAGGCAGCCCAGGTGAGCCAGCGGACCATCAAGTCGCTCGCGGACGCCCGCTCGGCCGGCGGCGCGCCCGGGCTGCCGACCGACCTGGAGCGGGGCCGGGACGGGCCGGAGACCGAGGCCCATCCGTCGGGACGCCGCGAGGGGGCGAGCCGGCAGGAGAGCCTCGCCCGCACCGATTTCCGCAAGATCGCCGACCCGGAGGCCCTCGCCGAGGCGCACGCGCTGGCCGAACGCCTGGCGCGGCGCATGCGGGTCCGCCTCACCCGGCGCGACAAGGCCGCCCGTCGCGGGCCGCGCCTGGATCTTCGCCGCACCATCCGGGCGAGCCTGGCGACGGGCGGCACCCCGCTCGCGCTCGTGCACCGCCGGCCACGGACGAAGCCGCTCCGCCTCGTCGTGCTCGTCGACGCCTCAGGGTCGATGAGCCTCTACACGGCCGTCTTCCTGCGCTTCGTCCACGGCGTGCTCGACCACTTCCGCGAGGCGGAGGCCTTCCTGTTCCACACGCGGCTCGTCCACGTGTCGGACGCGCTGAAGGAGAAGGACGCGGGCCGCGCGCTCGACCGCCTCGGGCTGATGGCCGAGGGTGTCGGCGGAGGCACGCGGATCGGCGAGAGCCTGGCGGCCTTCAACCGCTACCACGCCGCGCGGGTCGTCCACTCCCGGACCTGCGTGATGATCCTCTCGGACGGCTACGACACGGGCGCGCCGGAGATCCTCGGCGCCGAGATGGCGGCGCTCGGCCGCCGCTGCCGGCGCATCGTGTGGCTCAACCCGCTCCTCGGCTGGGAGGGCTACGAGCCGTCCGCGCGCGGGATGGCCGCAGCCCTGCCCCATGTCGACCTCTTCGCCCCGGCCCACACAATCGAGAGCCTGATGGCGCTCGAACCCTACCTCGCCCGGATTTGAGGAGCCCGCCCATGCCGCCTCGGACCGATCTTCTCGACCTCGTCGCCGACCTGAAGTCGAAAGGCGAGGCCTTCTGCCTCGCGACCGTGGTGCGTACCGTGTCGGTCACCGCCGCCAAGGCGGGCGCCAAGGCGGTGATCCGTCCGGACGGTCGGATCTCGGAGGGGTGGATCGGCGGCGGCTGCGCGCGCGCGGCCGTCCTCAAGGCAGCCCGGGAGGCGCTGGCCGACGGGCAGCCGCGGCTCGTCTCGGTGATGCCGAAGGACATCCTGGCGGACCTCGGGCTGAAGCCCGGCGAGGAGCGCGACGGAGTCCGCTTCGCCCGCAACATGTGCCCGAGCCGGGGGACCATGGACGTGTTCGTCGAACCCATGCTGCCGAAGCCGGACCTCGTCGTGCTCGGCGCGAGCCCCGTGGCGCTGGCGCTGGCCGAGCTGGGGCCGCGCTTCGGATACCGTGTGGTCGTGGCGGCTCCGGCCGAGGACCAGGGGCTGTTCGCGCAGGCCGACGAGCGGGTCGAGGGCTACGGCATCCCGGAGGCGAGCGGCGGGCCGCGCTACCTGATCGTCTCCACGCAGGGTCGCGGGGACGAGGCGGCGCTGAAGGCGGCGCTGACGGCGGAGGCGGATCACGTCGCCTTCGTGGGCAGCCGCCGCAAGGTCGCGGCGCTCAGGGAGAGCCTGACCGGGGACGGCGTGCCGGCCGGGCGCTTCGATCGGCTCAAGGGACCCGCCGGGCTCGACCTCGGTGCCATCACGCCGGAGGAGATCGCCCTCTCCATCCTGGCCGAAATCCTCGCGCTGCGCCGGAAGGGCCAGCGCGCCGCCGTTCCCGATTGAAGGATCGTCCCATGCAGATGAACGACAGCCAGCGCATCCCGGCTCCCCGACAGGCGGTCTGGGCCGCGCTCAACGATCCCGCGGTGCTGCGCGCCTGCATTCCCGGCTGCGAAAGCCTGGAGATGACGTCGCCGACCGAGATGACGGCCCGGGTGACGCTCAAGGTCGGCCCCGTGAAGGCGACCTTCGGGGGCAAGGTGACGCTCTCCGACATCGACCCGCCGAACGGCTACCGCATCTCGGGAGAAGGCTCGGGGGGCGTGGCCGGCTTCGCCAAGGGCGGCGCGACCGTCACGCTCGCCGAGGACGGGCCGGATGCGACGGTGCTGACCTATGCGGTCGATGCGCAGATCGGCGGCAAGCTCGCCCAGCTCGGCGCGCGGCTGATCGACTCCACCGCCAAGAAGCTGGCCGGCGAATTCTTCGAGACCTTCGCGGCGACCGTGGGCGGCCCGTCACCGGCCGAGGCCGCGGCGCCGGACGGCCCCGAACCGGCCGAGGCCGAGGCCGCCGGGGCGGACGCCACGCCCGCCCGCAAGGCGGGCTGGCTCAAGGGCCTCTTCGGCGCCAAGACCACCACGGCGGCGCTGGCCGCGGCGGCGGTGCTCGGGGCGGCCCACCCCTGCTGCGCGCCCGGAGATAACGGCGCCCTGGCCATGTTGGACGGTGCCGCGATCTGCGGGGCGCGACCGCTGTCCTGAACGGCGCGGGGCCGAGGCTCTCGCGGCACGGTCCGGTGTGCCTTCCCGCCCTCAGCGGAACCGGCCGCCGGCTCCGAGCAGGAAGTCGACGATCAGGCCGCGGACGGCCAGGAACATGTCGACGCCGGTCGCGGTGCGGCAGCCGCGGGCACGGGCTGCGGCCAGGAGCGGCGGTACCTCGGGCTCTGTCACCACGCAGCCGACGAACGCCGCGGGGTCGAGGCCGTCCGGGTCGACGGGGAGAGGGTCGCTCGGGCACATGCCCAGCGGGGTCGCATTGAGGACCGCGTCGAAGCCACGGGGGTCGGGCGAGCCGGCGGCCAGGGCGACGCCGAGGGGCGCCAGCCGGTCCATGAGGCGGTCGCGCCGATGCGGATCGGCGTCGTGGATCGCCAGGACGCGCGGCCTCTCGGCCGCCACCGCCTCCGCGATGGCGCTGCCGGCGCCCCCGGCGCCGACGAGGAGCACCCGGGCGCCTTCGAAGCGGCAGCCGGCGGCGCGGGCCGCGGTCACGAAAGCGAGCCCGTCGAACATGTCTCCGTGCCAGGAGCCGTCGGGATCGCGCCTGAGAGCATTGACGGCCTCCAGGAGGCGAGCCCGCGGCGACACCGTTCGGCAGAGCCGGAAGGCAGCGAACTTGTGAGGGATGGTGACCACGATGCCGTCCACGTTCCGCGCGACCGCCTGGCCGCGGAACCAGACCTCCAGGTCCGCCGGCGCCACGTGGGCCGGCACCACGAGCATGTTGCGGCCGGCCGCCGAGAAGGCCTCGCTCAGTCCCGCCGGGGACCTCACCTGGGCAATCGGGTCGCCCACGATGGGGACGAGCCGTGTGGATCCGTCGATGCGCAGCGTCATGGCTCTCGGCTCTCGGGAAATCACCGGGCGCCGACGCGGGCCGATGCCTCGGCGGTGACGGCAGGCGGTGCTCGACCGGTGGTGCCGTGGTGGGCTATGAGGGATGCCCCATCTGACATTCCAGTCGAACGGGCGTTGGAGGCAGAATGCCGGGCAGTTCGAAGGCGGGCAAGGCGTGGATCGAGGCGCGTTGCGCGCTCGCCGCGCCCGTGACGCGGATCCTCGATGTCGGCGTCGGCCGCGGCACCTACAGCCAGCTCCTGCGCGAGCGGTTCCGGACCGCCACCTGGGTGGGGGTCGAGGTGTGGGAGCCCTATGTGGCCGAGTTCGGGCTGGCGGCGCTCTACGACCGGGTGATCGTCGCGGACGCGCGGAGCGTCGACTATGGGGCGATCGGCCCGTTCGACCTCTGTTTCCTGGGCGACGTGCTCGAGCACATGTCGACGGCGGACGCCCGCGCGCTGGCCGACCGGCTCCTCGACTGCTGCCGCCTGCTCTTCATCTCGGTCCCGATCGGCCACTTCCCGCAGGGGGCCGTCGGGGGCAACCCGTTCGAGACCCATGTGGTCGAGGACTACAGCGAGGCGGGGTTGCGCGCCGTCGTGCCGGAGATCGTGACCGGGACGGTCGAGACCCGGCGCCGCTGGACCATCGGGGCCTTCGCGGCGACCCGGGACCCCGCCCTGCGGGCGGCGCTCCTGGCGCTCGAGCCGGTGCCGTCCGGCGCGTCCTGAGGGCTGCCGGCGGGGCGGTCAGCCGGCCTTCGCCAGCATCGCGCGGAAGCGGGTGAGGGCGAGCGCCAGGAAGGCGCAGCCGAGGGCCGTCATCACCAGCATCGGGCGCCAGACCACCTCGAAGCCGGCCGCGCGATACAGGATCGCCTGCGCGAACTGGACGAAATAGACAGAGGGCGAGGCGTGCATGGCGGTCTGCAGCCAGGCGGGCATGCTCTCGAGCGGCGTCATGGTGCCGGAGAGCAGCATCATGGAGATGAAGACCGGGATCGACAGCAGGGCGAACTGGGGCATGGAGGCCGCGATGGT
Organism: Prosthecomicrobium sp. N25; assembly: GCF_037203705.1. Classification (NCBI taxonomy): domain Bacteria; kingdom Pseudomonadati; phylum Pseudomonadota; class Alphaproteobacteria; order Hyphomicrobiales; family Kaistiaceae; genus Prosthecomicrobium; species Prosthecomicrobium sp. N25. Next base: position 505,621 of record NZ_JBBCAT010000001.1, on the reverse strand, counting down.
GGCGATCAGGATGCCCAGCGCCGTGGTGGCGAAGAGGTAGAGGACGGTGCCGGCCAGGAAGAGCGGCACGGAGCCCGCGATCGGGATGCCGAGCCAGCCGCGCAGGACCAGTTCGATCGAGAGGAAGACCGCGACCAGGATGACGAGGCCGTTGGCCCAGATCTTCGCCAGCGCGATGGCGGCGGGCCGGACCGGCATGACCAGCAGGTGCTCGATGGTGCCGTGCTCGCGCTCGCGCATGACGGCGGCGCCGACGAGCAGGATGGACAGGAGCGTGATCGAGTTGATCACCTGCATGACCCCGTTGTAGCGGACGCCGTCGAGGTTCGGGTTGAAGCGGAACCGGATGGCGGCGCCGATCGGGGCGGCGGCGCGCTCGGCCGCGGGCCCGAGCCAGACGGCCGTCTCGCGGGCGATGATGTCCTGCAGGTACGCGACGCCGTTGCCGGCCTGCGCGACCGCGGTCGCGTCGACCCGGATCGCCACCGAGGGTGTCCGGCCGGCCAGGACGTCGGCCTCGAAGCCCGGCGGGATCTCGACCACGAAGGTGAAGTCGCCCCGATCGACCGCCCGGTCGATCGCAGTCGCGTCGACCAGGAGGGGGCGGCGGAAGTAGGGGCGCGGCAGGGCGTCGGCGAGCCGGTGGCCGAGGTCGGAGCGGTCCTGGTCGACGATGGCGACGGCGGCGTTGGTGACCTCGAGCTTGACCCCGCGCCCGACGATCACGACGGCGACCGAGAGGGCGTAGACGACCAGAACGATCATCACCCGATCGGCCCTGAGGCTGGTGAATTCCTTCAGGCCGAGGAAGAAGACGTCCTTGAGGAAGCGGAGCGCGGCGGCCGGCATGGGCGTCAGGGCTCCTGCTTGCGCCAGACCAGGCAGGCGACCGCCATGTAGGCCACGGCGAAGCCCGCCAGGGCGACGTATTCGGGGACGAGGTCCGCGGGACCGAGCCCCTTGGCGAAGGTGCCGAGCGAGATCGCCTGGAACCAGGCGGACGGGAAGAGCAGGCCGACGACCCGGCCGGGCCCCTCGAGGGAGGCGATCGGATAGAGGAGGCCCGAGAAATTGACGGCCGGCACCACGGTCAGGATCGCGGTCGCGAAGGTGGCGGCGACCTGGGTCCTCACGATGGTGGAGACCAGGAGGCCGAAGCCGGTCGTCGCCGCCACGTAGAGGATGCCGCCGAGGAGCAGGGCCGGGACGGAGCCGTGGAAGGGGACGCCGAAGAGGAGCACCGCGGCGGCCGTGAGTGTCAGGAGATCGACGAAGCCGATGGCGAGATAGGCGAGCTGCTTGCCGAGCAGAAATTCGGGCACCGTGGCGGGCGAGGCCTGGAGGTTCGCGATCGAGCCGATCTCCCGCTCCCGGACGACGCCGAGGGCGGTCATCATGGCGGTGATCAGCATCAGCACCAGCATGACCACGCCGGGCGCCATGGCGTTCACGGAGCGGAAGGCCTGGTTGTAGAGGAAGCGGGGCCGGACCTCGACCGGCTGGACGGCGTCGATCCCGGCGTGATGGGCGAGGTCGCGGACATAGCCGGCCAGCAGGCCCTGAACGTAGGAGCGCACGGTCTCGGCGCGGAACGTGTTGGCGCCGTCGATCCAGACGCTGATCTCGGGACGGCGGCCGGCGAGGAGGTCGCGGCCGAACCCCGGCGGGATGCCGAGGACGAGACGGAGTTCGCCGGAGGCGAGGCGGCGGTCGGCCTCCTCGTCGCTCGCCACATCCGGGCGCACCTCGAAGTAGCGGGAGCCTTCGAAATCCGACAAGAGGCGGCGGCTCTCGACCGACCGGTCCCGGTCCTCGACGGCGTAGGTGAGCGATTCCACGTCGAAGGAGATGCCGAAGGAGAAGATCGCCAGGAGGAGGAGCGGGATCAGCAGGGCGAAGGTGAGGCGCACCCGGTCGCGCAGCAGTTCCTGGGCCTCGCGCCGTGCGAAGGCCCAGATGCGGCCGGGCGGGCCGGCGGCCGGCCAGGCCCGAGGCGAGACGGGATCAGGGTCCGGCGGGAGATCGGCGGAGGTCGGAGCGGGTGCGGCGCGCAGGGCGGTCGGGGGGCCCGGCGGCGGTTCGTTCTCGGCCTCGGCCAGGAAGGCCACGAAGGCCTCCTCGAGCGAGCCGCCGCCCTTCTCTTCGGCGAGGCCGGCGGGCGTCCCGACCGCCAGCACCCGGCCCCGGTGCATCAGCGAGACCCGGTCGCAGCGGGCCGCCTCGTTCATGAAATGGGTGGAGACGAAGATGGTCACGCCCTGCCGGCGCGACAGGCCGACCAGATGGCGCCAGAACAGGTCCCGGGCCGCGGGGTCGACCCCGGAGGTCGGCTCGTCGAGGAGCAGCACCTCGGGCTCGTGCAGGCAGGCGGCGGCGAGTTGCAGGCGCTGGCGGACGCCGAGCGGCAGGCGGGCGGGAGTCTGGTCGGCCCAGGCGGCGAGGTCGAAGCGCTCCAGGCCGGCGGCGATGCGGGCCCGGGCGGTCGGGCCGTCCATGCGGTAGAGGCGGGCGTGGAGGGTCAGGTTGGCGCGGACCGTCAGCTCCTCGTAGAGGGAGAAGCCCTGCGACATGTAGCCGACGCGCAGCCTCGTCTCGATGTCGCGCGGGTCCACCGGCCGGCCGAACAGGCGGGCGCTGCCCTCGGTGGCGTCGAGGAGCCCGGTCAGCATCTTCATGGTGGTGGTCTTGCCGCAGCCGTTCGAGCCGAGGAAGCCGAAGATCTCGCCGCGCCCGATGCGGAAGCTGACGCGGTCCACCGCTGTGAAGTCGCCGAAGCGGCGGGTGAGGCCCTCGGCCTCGATCGCCGGCTCGCCGTCGAGGGCGGGGCGGGGCGGCACCACGAAGGCCTCGGCGGCGCCGCCGCCGGGCTGCAGCCGGCGGTAGGCCTCCTCGAGGCTGGCCGCGCCCGCGGCGGCGAGCACCTCCGGCAGCGGGCCTTCGGCGATGACGCGGCCGGCGTCCATGGCGACGATGCGCTCGAAGGCCTCCGCCTCCTCCATGTAGGCGGTCGCGACCAGGACGGTCATGCCCGGCCGCTCGGCGCGGATGCGGGCGATCAGGGCCCAGAACTGCCGGCGCGACAGCGGGTCGACTCCGGTCGTCGGCTCGTCGAGCACGAGCAGGTCGGGGTCGTGCACGAGGGCGCAGCAGAGCGACAGCTTCTGCTTCATGCCCCCGGAAAGCTTGCCGGCGGGCCGGTCGGGGAAGGGGTCGAGGCCGGTGGCCGCCAGCAGGTCGGAAAGGCGCCGCCCGCGCTCGGCCGCGTCGAGACCGAACAGTCGGCCATGGAAGTCGATGTTCTCCGCGACCGTCAGGGTCGGGTAGAGATTGCGGCCGAGGCCCTGCGGCATGTAGGCGATGCGGCCTGCGACCGCGTCGCGGTGGCGGCGGTCGGCCATCGGGCCGCCGAACACCGTCACGGACCCGGCCTGGAGGCGGCGAACGCCGGCGACGAGGCCGAGCAGGGTCGACTTGCCGACCCCGTCCGGGCCGACCACCGCGGTGGCGGAGCCGGCGGGCAGGGTCAGCGAGACCGCATCGGCCGCGACGGCGGCGCCGTAGCGGTGGGAGACGGCCTCGACCCGGACGGCGGGCTCAGCGGGAGACATCGGGGAGCCGGGGCGCGAGCCAGTCGGGCCAGGGCGCGTCCTCGCCGAGCCGCACATAGGCGTTGCCGGTCAATCCCGCCTTGACGTAGTCGCGGTAGCGGCCGAGCACGTCGGTGGGCACCTGCACCTTGACCCGGTACATGAGCTTCTCGCGCTCGTCGGCTGTCTCCACCGACTTCGGGGTGAACTGCGCCTCGGCGGCCACGAAGGAGATGCGGGCGGGCACGACATAGTCGGGGGCGGCGTCGAGCACGATGCGGGCCTCGGCGCCGAGCCGCACCCGGCCGATCGACCGGGTGGGCAGGAAGACGGTCATGTAGACGTCGCCGAGGTCGAGAAGGGTGAGCACGCGGGCGCCGGCGCCGACCACCTCGCCGGGCTGGACCATCCGGTATTCGACCCGGCCCGCCACGGGGGCCTTCAGGACCATGTCGGCGAGGGTGGCCTCGACCTGGGCGGCCTGCGCCTCGGCGACCGCGAGCGCCGCGCGGGCGTCGCCCACCGCGGCCTTGGCGGCCTGCACGGCGGCGGCGGCGACGTTGCGCTGGGCGAGGCGCCGGTCGGCGTCGGCCTGGGAGGTGACCGCGCGGTCGCGCAGGTCGGCGGCCCGCTTCAGCTCCACCTCGGCGAGCACGAGGTCCGCCTCTCGGCTCGCCGTCTCGGCCTCCGCCTTGGCGATGCCCTGCTGGGCGCGCTGCACGAAGGCCTTGGCGGCGGCGAGCTGGGCGCGCATCTCGGTCTCGTCGACGCGGGCCAGCACCTGGCCGGCCTCGACCCTGTCGCCCTCGCGGACGTCCACGACGGCGATGCGGCCCGGCAGCTTGGTGGCCACGTCGACCCGCTCGACCTCGATGCGGCCGTTGGCCACCGTCACGGTGTCGGGCAGCGAGCGCGCGGTCGGCCGTGCCTGGTACCATGCGAAGCCGCCGGCCGCGGCCGCGCCGGCCACCGCCAGCGCGATGGCGAACTTTCCCAATCCCGGTCGCATCGATCTCCTCCAGGCTCGGAGGATGCGGGCCTTGCCGCGCTGCAGCAAGGCCGTAGGAGCGCTACCTGCCGAACTTGCGGACTTCGGCCTGGTAGGTCTTCTCCCAGGCCCCGCCCTTGGTGCAGAGGCCGTCCCAGCCCTCCCCGTCCATCCCCGCCTCGATCTCCTGGTAAAGCTTGTCGGCCGCCTCGTCGCTGAGCTTCAGGGCGGCGATGCGCTTGTCCATGGCTTTGCCGATCGCCTCGGCCTGCTTGGGCGTGACGGCGAATCCGCACATCTCGGCCGAAAGCGCAAGGCGGTAGAGGCGCGCCAGCTCGGCGTCGGGCGCATCGGCGCGGGCCGGCAAGGTCGCCGCGAGGGCGATGAGGAGGAGGGCGGGCGCGCGCAGCATGTCCGGGACCGGGCGAGGGCCGCGGGCCGATTCCCGCGAGGCTGACGGCCGCTTAGCACGGCGCGACGCCGTACCGGAAGGCCGGCCTTCGGCGGAGGTCAGTCGTCGCCGGGGGCGGCGGCGGGTCCAGGCGGCCGCGGCAGGGCGGCGAGATAGGCGGCCGGGTCGGCGGCGTCGAAGCGGAGGCCGTCGAAGGGGGTGAGGCCGGTGACGGGCTCGGCGGCCCCGCGCCCCAGGGCGGCGTCGTAGAGGTCCGCGCGGAAGCTCCGGCGGGCGGCCGCATAGGCGGCGTCCGGGTCGGCCGCCTGACCCCAGCGCAGCATCTGGGTGGCGAGCCAGAGCGCGTGCGCGGCCTCGGGGCGGTTGGCGCCGCCACGGTGGAAGATGATGTAGTCCGGGGCGTGCACGGCGGCTCCGCCCTGCTCTGTCCTGAGGAGGCCCGAGAGGCTGCGCATCACGATCTCGGCGGGAACGCCCAGGTAGCCGGGGCGCGCCAGGATGGCGGCGAGGTCCTCGTGGTTCGCCGGGTCGTCGCACCAGGCGGCGGCACGGTCGAGCGCGCGCACGAGACGGGCGAGGCGATCGGGGTGGCGCTCGGCCCAGCTCTCGCGCACGCCGACCACCTTCTCGGGGCTCTTCGGCAGGATCGCCGACTTGGTCGCGACCAGACAGCCGACGCCGGCGTCGACCGACAGGCTCGGCCAGGGCGCGCCGACGCAGAAGCCGTCGACCTGGCCCGCCGTCAGCGCATCCACCATGAAGGGCGGCGGGACGACGACGAGCCGAACGTCCCGGTCGGGGTCGACGCCCGCGGCGGCGAGCCAGTGGCGGAGCTCGTAGTTCTGGCCCGAGAAGGGATACACCATCGCCAGCGTCAGGGGCGCCTCGCCCCGGGCCGCCCCGGCCCGGATGGCGCGGGCGAGCGCGGCCCCGGTGGCGGCAGGGTCGGCGAGCGAGACGGCGCCGCCGCCCTCGCGCATGCGGGTGTGCACGGCGGTCGAGACGGCCACGGCGTTGCCGCCGAGGTTGAGCACGAAGGGGGTGACGACCGGCGCCTTCAGGTGGCCGAGCGCCAGGTTCGCCGCGATGGTCATGGGCGCCAGCATGTGGGCGGCGTCGAAATGGCCGAGCACGATGCGGTCGCGGATATTGGCCCAGGAGGTCTCGCGCACGAGGTCGAGGTCCAGCCCCTCGGCGGCCGCGAAGCCGCGTTCGTGGGCGACGAGCAGCGGCGCGCAGTCGACCAGCGGGATGAAGCCGACCCTCAGCCGGTCTCCCGCAGTCGGCCCGCCGCCGATCAGCGCCGCGGCGGCTTCGCGCTCCAGTCCGGTGTTCGGCACGCTCGTCCCTTCGATGTCGGTCAGCCGAGGAGCTGCGCGGCGGTCACCACGCTCTGCGCGATCTCCACGAGCTTCTTCTTCTCGTTCATCGCGGTCTTGCGGAGGAGCGCGTAGGCCTCCTCCTCGGCAATGCCGCGGTTCTTCATGAGGATGCCCTTGGCGCGCTCGATCACCTTGCGCTCGGCCAGCTCCGTGCGGGCGGCCTCCAGCTCGCGGGCGAGGCGGTCGAAGGCGTTGAAGCGCGAGACGGTCATGTCGAGGATCGGCTTCACCCGCTCCTTGCGCAGGCCGTCGACGATGTAGGCCGAGACGCCGGCGTCCACGGAGGCCTCGATCATGGCGGTGTCGGACTGGTCGACGAACATCGCCACCGGCCGCTTCACGGTCCGGGACACCTGGAACATCTGCTCCAGCACGTCCCGGCTCGGGTTGGCGAGGTCGATCAGGATCACGTCCGGGTCGATGGCGAAGACCCGGCGGAGCAGTTCCTGCGTGGTGTCCAGGCGCACGACGTTCGTGTATCCGGCCTCGCGCAGCCCGTCCTCCAGGATGGCGCTCCGGACCGGGTTCTCGTCGATGACCAGAATGGTGAGATTCGTGTCGACCAAGGGGCTGCCGTCTCCTCCTCACCATTATTCCGAGCGGCGGCAGGGCCGCAAGGCGAGAGAGGCGGCAGCAGCCCTGCATCCGCCCATCAGATCGGCAGTTTCAACAGGGATGCGACCGCGGCGAAGTGGGCCTCCCAGGTCGGCGGCCGCCAGCCGGCGAGGCGGGACAGCTGGGCGCGGCGCGCCGGGGCGTCGGGCGTCGCGTAGAGCTCGACCGCGCCCGCCCAGGCGGCGGTGTCCAGCGGGTCGAGGAAGTCCGGCACCCCGGCTCCGACCTCGCGGTGGGCGGGTATGTCGGAGGCGAGGACCGGGACGCCGGCGGCGAGCGCCTCGGCGACCGGCAGGCCGAAGCCTTCCGCCAGCGACGGCATCAGGAGCGCGCGGGCGCCGGCGATCAGTCGCCGCAGGGCGGCATCGTCGACGGGGCCCGCCTCGCAGACGACCGGCCGCAGCAGATCCGAGCGCTCCAGGCTGTCGATTACCTGCTCGACCTCCCAGCCGCGGCGGCCCACGACGACGAGGCGCGGGGCGGCGGGGCCGTGACGGGCGACCAGCATGCGCCAGGCGGCGAGGAGGGTCAGGTGGTTCTTGCGCGCCTCGATGGTGCCGACGGCGAGGAAGTAGGGGTGCGCGGCCGTGGGGGGCACCCCGGCTGCGGCGAGCGGGGCGAGGTCGATCCCGAGCGGGGCGACGGCGATCCCGCCCGCGGCGCGGCCGAGCCCGGACAGGACGGCGCCGACCCGGTCGCGGGTGTGCGCCGAGTTGACCAGGACGAGGTCGGCGTCCGCCGCCACGCTCGCCATGCGGCGCCGGTGCTTGTCGGCGTCCCCGGCCCGGGAGAATTCGGGGAAATCGATGGGGATCACGTCGTGGACGAAGACCGTGCGCCGCAGGCCGCCCAGGGACCGGAGGACCCAGGGCTTCTCGAGGTGGTGGTGCGAGACGTTGAGGTAGACGGCGGGCCCTGCGGCGCGGGCGGCCTCGGACACGGTCGGACCGCGCCCGAGGGCGAGGGCGCGCCGGATGGCGGCGGCGTCGGGGTCTGCGCCGGACAGGGCGAGGTCCGTCCAAAGCCGGCGGGCGAGGCCCGGGGCGGGCGGCGGCAGGTGGGGCTCGGCGGGAGCGCCGGCCAGGAAACGGGCGAGGCGGGGCTCCAGGGGCGCATCGGCTGCCGGGACTCCGGACCAGTGACGGTCGAGCCGCCCGATCGCGGCGAGGGCCCTGGCCTTGTCGACGACCCGGACGGCGGTCCTGCCGACGGCGACCAGGCGGGTGTCGAGATCCGCGGCGAGGAGGCGGCGGACATAGGCGAGTTCGACCCGGTCGATGCCCGTGGCGTTCTCGCGGCCGGCGCGCGACAGGAGCCGGGAGACGTCCAGGAAGACGGTCGGGCGGCCGGCCGGCACGGGCGCTCAGCCGCCGAGGCGGGCGAGCGCGGCGTCCCGGCGCGGGAGGGGCTCGACGGCCCCGTAGCCCTCGGTCGACAGGCCGGCGACCACGTTGGCGAAGCGTCCGGCCCGGAAGGGATCGCCGGACTGCAGCCATTCGGTCAGGAAGCCGCCGTCGAAGGCGTCGCCGGCGCCGGTGGCGTCGACGGCCCGGCAGGCGATCGGCGGGATGCGCTCGCGCCGCTCGGGGGTGGCGACGAGCGAGCCGTCCTTGCCGAGCGTCAGGGCGACGATCTCGACGCCCTTGGCGAGATAGTGGTCGCAGATGGCGTCGGGATCCTCGAGGCCGGTCAGGAGCCGGGCGTCGTCGAGTCCGGGCAGCAGGATGTGGGAGAGCGCGGCGGTCGCCTCGATCACCGCGCGGGCCCGGTCGAGCGGCCAGAGCCGGAGCCGCAGGTTGGTGTCGTACGAGACCTTCGCGCCGGCCTCGCGGGCGATGCGGATGGCCGCGAAGACGGCGTCGCAGGCAGTCGGCGAGATGGCCTGGCTGATGGCGGAGACGTGCAGCACCTTGGCTGCCGCGATCGCGTCGGCGGGGAGGTCGGCGGGCTTCACCCGGCTCGCCGCGGAGCCGGCGCGCAGGTACGAGAAGGCATGGCCGTCCGGGCCGTGGGTGACGAAGTAGACGGCGGTGTGGGCGGCCGGGTCGGTGATCACCGTGGAGGCGTCGACGCCCTCGCGCGCCCAGAGATCGCGGAAGGCCTGCCCGAAGGCGTCGGGGCCGAGCGCCGTGAAGTAGCCGACGCGGGCGCCGAGCCGCGCGGCCGCGATGGCGGCGTTGGAGGTGTCGCCGCCGAAGCCCGAGAGCCACAGGCGATCCTTGCCGGTGTCGTTGAACTCGATCATCGGCTCGCCGAAGGCGAGGATGTCGACGGGAACCACGCTCATGGGACCTCCGGCCGGATCACGACGCGAGCGGAGGGATGACGCCCGCGCCGCACCCCGTCAACCGGATTTTGTAACCGTCCCGGGGCTCGCGCCGTTGACCGGGCGGGTGTCCAGCGTGTGCAGCAGGCCCGGTCCGTGGCCCCAGATCTTCTCGTCGATGTCGCCGATCGCCTTGCGGTCCTTGTCCGGATAGTCGAAGCGCATGAGGACGTGGCGGAGCGCGTTGAGGCGCAGGCGCTTCTTGTCGTTGCCGAGCAGGACCGTCCAGGGCGCGTGGTCGCTGTGGGTCATCTCCAGCATGCGGTCTCGGGCGGTGGTGTATTCGTCGTATTTCTGAACGGCGGCGTAGTCGATGGGTGAGACCTTCCAGACCTTGAGCGGGTTGTGGCGCCGGTCGTGGAAGCGCTTCAGCTGCATCTCCCAGCCGACATCGATGTAGAACTTGACGAGGTTGATGCCTTCGTCAACCAGCATGTCCTCGAACCGCGGCACCTCCTTGAGGAACTGCTCAGTCTGCTCGGGGGTACAAAAGCCCATCACCTTCTCGACCCCGGCGCGGTTGTACCAGGACCGGTCGAACATGACGATCTCGCCGCGCGTCGGCATGTGCTCGACGTAGCGCTGGAAGTACCACTGGCCCTTCTCGACCTCGGTGGGCTTGGGGAGCGCGACGATGCGGGTCTGGCGCGGGCTCATGTACTCGCGGAACGCCCCGATGGTACCGCCCTTGCCGGCGGCGTCGCGGCCCTCGAACACGATCACCACCCGCTCGCCCGCCCGGATGGTCCATTGCTGCAGCTTGACCAGCTCGATCTGCAGGCGGATCAGCGGCCCCTCGTAGTCGTCGTCGTCGAGCGGCTCGGCATGGGGGTAGCCGCCGGACCGGAAGGAGCGGGCCTGGACCCAGCGCGGCAGGACGGGATCGTCGAGATCGAAGGGGCCGTCCGGCGCGGCCTCCGGGAGACCGGCGTCCGACTTCCGATCGTCGTCGTTCTTGGATTTCTTGTTCTTGGAACCGTTCTTGCCCATCGTGCCCGATCCTCCCGAATCCGGTGCATGCTATCAGGGGCGCGACGGCGCGGGGAAGCGGAGGCGCAGGTGTCCGAGCAGGCGGGGGAGCATAGGGAGCGACCGGGGGCGCGGTGGCCCGGCCTGAGCCTGATCGCGGCGGCGGCCGTCCTGGTCATGGCGGCGCTCGTCGCCGGCTTCGCGGTGCCGGTCTGGGCGGCGGTCATCGGCGGCGGCGCGATCCTCCTGGCCGCATGGGCAGGCGGCGTCCGGCCGGAGACCGCGCGGATCGGTCCGCGGCCCGAGCGGCGCGGCGGTCCATGGCCCGACGCCGGCATGCGGGCGATCGCGGAGGGGCTGGCGGACCCCTGCTTCCTGATCGACCGCGAAAGCCGGGTGCGCTTCATGAACCGGGCCGCCGCCGCCCGGTTCGGGACCCTGCCGCCCGGCGATCCCCTGTCGTTCCTCCTGAGAGTGACCGTGCTGAACGACGCGATCGCGCGGGCGCTCGCGGACGGCGAGCCGGATTCCGTCGCCTGGTCGGAGCGCATCCCGACCGAGCGCTGGCTCGAGGCGCATCTCAGCCCGATCCGGCACCCGCCCGACCCGGAGCAGGACGGGCGGCCGCCGGACTTCGTGCTCGTGGTCATCGAGGACGAGACGGAGCGGCGGCGGGCGGAGCGGATGCGGGTCGACTTCGTCGCCAACGCGAGCCACGAGCTGCGCACCCCGCTCGCCGCGCTGTCGGGCTTCATCGAGACCCTGCAGGGTCCGGCGCGCAACGATCCGGCGGCGCGGGAGCGCTTTCTCGCCGTGATGGCCGAGCAGGCGCGCCGCATGCGGCGGCTGATCGACGATCTCCTGTCGTTGTCCAGGATCGAGATGAAGGCGCATGTGCGGCCGGACACGCCCGTCGATCTCGGCGAGCTGGTGCGCCACGTGGGGGACAGCCTCGGCCCGCTCGCGGCGGAGACGGGGGTGACGCTGGCGTTCGACGGTCTCGACCGGCCCATGCCGACGCTGGGCGACCGTGACGAGCTTGTGCAGGTCTTCTCGAACCTGATCGAGAACGCGATCAAGTACGGCGGCTCCGGCAAGACGGTCGAGGTCCGCGGCGGGCGGGAGGGGCCGGCCGGGGACGAGCCGCCCGTCTGGACAGTGGCGGTCGCGGACCACGGGCCGGGCATCGCGCCGGAGCACCTGCCGCGGTTGACGGAGCGCTTCTACCGGGCCGACATCGTATCGAGCCGCGAGAAGCAGGGGACCGGGCTCGGCCTGGCCATCGTCAAGCACATCCTCGCCCGCCATCGCGGCCGGCTCGGCATCGCGAGCGTGCTCGGCCAGGGCGCGACCTTCACGGTGAGGCTCGAGGCCCTCGACAAAAGGGAGCCGCATCCGATCGCGGACGCGGCTCCGAAGTCGTGAGTTTCGGGAGGAACGCGGACGCAACACACGCGGGAACCGGCCGAACCCGGACGGGTCCGGCCGGGATCTCAGGCGACGCCGACCCGGCGGTCGCGGCGGCGGTCGGAGACCGGCTGGTAGGCGATCCGGGAGTGGTAGCCACAGTAGGGGATGCCGGCCTCGGAGCGGCGGGCGCAGAAGTGGAAGCTGTCCTGGCCGGGGTCGCCGACCGGCCACTTGCAGGTCTGCTCGGTCAGCTGGAGGATCGACGCGTTCTCGACGAGCGGGGCGTCCGCGAGCGTGAAGATCCGCGGCGCGGCGACCGGCTGCGGGCGGGCGACCGGCATGATCTCGGACTTCAGCGCGGTGGCGCCGATGCTGATCGGACCGGCCGCGGGGCGCTGAGGACGCGCGGCTGGGACGGCCGGGACCGCCTTCTTCGGACGCTGGGCGGCCTGCGGGGCCGGAGCCTTGGCGCGGCCGGAAAGCCCGAGCCGGTGCACCTTGCCGATCACGGCGTTGCGGGTCACGCCGCCGAGCTCGGCCGCGATCTGGCTCGCGCTGAGCCCATCGGCCCACAGCTTCTTCAGCAATTCGACCCGTTCGTCCGTCCAGGAAATCATCGCCGCTCCTCGATCTCGTTTCGAGCCGCAGGGGAATGCGAATCCGTTCGGCCTCGGGCTCTCGCCCGCGCCCGTTCGAAAGACGCTGTGACAGGAGACTCTCGGCGTGACCTTGTCTGTCCGCGCGAGATATCGTGTTAAACTATGATTAACCTACACCACCCCTAGACTCGCCATCAACGGGCTGGAGGACTCCAAGCGGGGATCGACGGTATGTTTTCCCCAGCTGAGTCCGATCGGCCACATATGCACAATGACGGAATCGCAAATCCCGCCGCCCCGGGCCCGGCCCGGCGCGTTGACAGATCGCGGCAGAATTCGCCATTATTGAGTCAAACCAAGCGTGCCGCCCGCCGAGGCGGCACGTTTCGTTTTCAGGGGCGGTTGTGGCCGCCCCGCCCGGGCGGCGGCTTCCGCCACGCCGGGCGCCCCCGTCGCGTCAACCCGCGCGGTGGGCCGTCGGACCCGATCCTCCGGCCCCGCCCGCGCCAGCCGAGGATCGAGCCATGACCGGTTCCCCGCTCTACGCCACCTTCGCCCGGGCCGACGTGGCGTTCGAGCGAGGCGAGGGCGCGTGGCTCTACACCCGAGAGGGCGAGGCCTACCTCGACCTGATGGGCGGGGTCGCGGTGAACGCGCTCGGGCACGCGCATCCGAAGCTGGTCGAGGCCTTGAAGCGGCAGGCCGAGAAGCTCTGGCACGTCTCCAACATCTTCCAGATCCCGGAGCAGGAGGCGGTCGCGCAGAAGCTGGTCGACCTGTCCTTCGCGGACCGCGTCTTCTTCTGCAACTCCGGCGCGGAGGCGATGGAGTGCGCGATCAAGACGGCGCGCCGGTGGCATTTCGTCAAGGGCCGGCCGGAGCGGGTGCGCATCATCACGGTGGAGGGCGCCTTCCACGGGCGGACGCTGGCGACGCTGGCGGCCGGCGGCCAGGAGAAGTACCTGGAGGGCTTCGGCCCGAAGGCGGGCGGCTTCGACCAGGTGCCGTTCGGCGACCACGAGGCCCTGAAGGCCGCCATCGGCCCCGAGACGGCCGCCATCCTGGTCGAGCCGATCCAGGGGGAGAGCGGCGTCCGGCCGATCCCGCCGCAGTGCCTGCGCGGCCTGCGCGAGCTCTGCGACGAGCACGGCCTGCTCCTCATCTTCGACGAGGTGCAGACCGGCATGGGCCGCACCGGCAAGCTCTTCGCGCACGAATGGGCGGGTATCACGCCCGACGTGATGGCGCTCGCCAAGGGCATCGGCGGCGGTTTCCCGCTCGGCGCCTGCCTGGCGACCGAGGATGCGGCGAGCGGCATGACGGCCGGCACCCACGGCTCGACCTTCGGCGGCAACCTGCTCGCCATGGCGGCGGCCGGCACGGTGATCGACATCGTGGCCGACCCGGCGTTCCTGGAATCCGTGCGCGACAAGGGGCTGCGCCTCAAGCAGAAGCTCGCGCGCCTGGTCGATACCTACCCGGCCGTCTTCGAGACGGTGCGCGGCGAAGGGCTGATGATCGGCCTGAAGTGCCGCAAGCCGGCGGGCGACCTGGTCGCGGCCATGCGCGCGCGCAAGCTTCTCTGCGTCGGCGCGGGCGACAACGTCGTCCGGTTCCTGCCGCCGCTCACCCTCACCGAGGCCGAGATCGACGAAGCCGTGGCCAGGGCGGAGGCCGCGGCGGCCGACCTCGTGGCCCGGGACCAGGAGCAGAAGGGAGCCGCCGCGTGACCGCGTCGACCAAGAAGCGGGATTTCCTAGACCTGACCGACGTCAGCCCCGCGGATCTCCGGACGATCCTGGACGAGAGCCGGCGGCTCAAGTCCTTGCGCAACGGCGCTCATCCGGGCGTCGGGCCGCTCGCCGGCAAGGTCCTCGCCATGATCTTCGAGCGACCGTCGACGCGCACGCGCGTATCCTTCGACGTGGGCATGCGCGAGCTCGGCGGGCAGACCATCATGCTGACGGGCGAGGAGATGCAGCTCGGCCGCGGCGAGACGATCGGCGACACCGCCAAGGTGCTGTCGCGCTACGTGGACGCCATCGTGATCCGCATCCTCGACCACCAGGCGCTGACCGAGCTCGCCCGGAACGCGACGGTGCCGGTGATCAACGGCCTGACCAAGGTCTCCCACCCGTGCCAGCTGATGGCCGACGTGATGACCTTCGAGGAGCACCGCGGGCCGATCAAGGGCCGGACCGTGGCCTGGACGGGGGACACCAACAACGTGCTGGCGTCGTGGATCCACGCGGCCGCGCGCTTCGAGTTCAACCTGCGCATCGCGACGCCGCCCGAGCTCGCCCCGCGCATGGAGATCGTCAACTGGGCGCGCAAGAACGGCGCCAGCGTGCACCTCAGCGCGGACGCCTTCGAGGCCGTGGACGGGGCGGACTGCGTGGTGACCGACACCTGGGTGTCGATGGGCGACGACGAGAGCGAGCGCCGACACAACCTGCTGAAGCCCTACCAGGTGAACGGGCGCCTGATGGCGGCGGCGAGGTCGGACGCCATCTTCATGCATTGCCTGCCCGCGCATCGGGACGAGGAGGTCACCGAGGAGGTGATCGACGGGCCGCAGTCGGTCGTCTTCGACGAGGCGGAGAACCGCCTGCACGCGCAGAAGGGCATTCTCGCCTGGGTGATGGGCGGAATCGGCGGCTGACCGGCCGAGCCGGGCGGCGCGGGCCACCCCCGCCCGGACTACCATCCGGCGCCCGGCACCCTATATAGCGGTCTTCCGCGGGCCGGCGCGCCGGCCCGCCCGTCTTCCCGGAACCGGGACCGCCTTCGGCGCGGGCCACCGGTTCGCGACAGGATTGCCGAAACCCATGACCGACGCGACCCTCGCATCCCGCCCTCCGCAGGCGGGCTCGGACGACACCGTTCTGCCTTTCGCGGTCCAGGCCCTGGACGTGCGCGGGCGCGTCGTCCGGCTCGGTCCGGCGGTCGATTCCATCCTGGACCGGCACGACTATCCGAAGCCCGTCTCGCAGCTCCTCGGCGAGGCGATCGCGCTCACCTGCCTGCTCGGCTCCTCGCTGAAGTTCGAAGGCCGCTTCATCCTGCAGACGCGCACGGACGGGCCGGTCTCGATGCTGGTGGTGGACTACATGACGCCCGACCGGGTGCGCGCCTGCGCGACCTTCGACGCCGAAAAGGTGGCGGCGCTCGAGGCGGCGGGCCGGGCCAGCACGGCCGCGCTGCTCGGCACCGGGCACCTCGCCATGACGGTCGATCAGGGGCCGGACATGAACCGCTACCAGGGCGTGGTCGCGCTCGACGGGTCGAGCCTCGAGGAGGTCGCGCACGCCTATTTCGCGCAGTCGGAACAGATACCGACCCGCGTGCGGCTGGCGGTGGCCGAGATCCTGACGCGCGATCCGGGCCGCGGCCCCCGCCACGCCTGGCGGGCCGGGGGCCTGCTCGTGCAGTTCCTGCCGGATTCGCAGGACCGCATCCGCCGGCGCGACCTCGATCCGGGCGACGTGCCGGAGGGCGTGTCCCGACCGGAGGCGCCGGATGACGACGACGCCTGGGTGGAGGCCCGGTCGCTCGCCGAGACGGTCGAGGACGTCGAGCTGATCGACCCGGAGGTCTCCTCGGAGCGGCTGCTCTACCGGCTCTTCCACGAGCGCGGGGTGCGGGTCTTCGAGCCGCAGCCGCTGCAGGATCGCTGCCGCTGCACGCGGGAGGCCGTCACGGGCATGCTCGACCAGTTCACCGCCGAGGAGGTGGCCGACATGACGGTCGACGGCGAGATCGTGGTGACCTGCGAGTTCTGCAACACCCGGTACCACTTCGATCCGGCCAGCCTGAGGAACGGCGGCAAGCCGAACTGAGCGGCCGGCGGCTCAGCTCAGGATCAGCTTCGCCCCGACGACGGCGAGCACCGTCGCGAGCGTCCCGCGCAGGACGGCCTCCGGCATGCGCGGGGCGAGGTGGCTGCCGATCAGGATGCCGGGGATCGAGCCGGTCAGCAGGGCGCCGAGCAGGGCCCAATCCACCCCGCCGATCGCCCAGTGGCCGATGCCGGCGGCGAGCGTCAGCGGCACCGCATGGGCGATGTCGGAGCCGACGATGCGGGCGAGCGGAAGGGTCGGGTAGAGCAGGATCAGCGCCGTGATGCCGAGCGCGCCGGCGCCGACCGACGAGAGCGAGACCATGCAGCCGATCGCCGCCCCGGTCGCGACCGTCAGCAGGGCCGTGCGGGAGGGATCCTCGCGGCTGGCCCGGCGCGCTTCCGCGGCGGCGAGGATCCAGCGGCGGCCGAGGAAGCTCGCGGCGGTGGCGATCAGCGCGTAGCCGAGGGCGACCGAGATGATGCGGGAGGTGTCGCGGCTCTGCCCGACCCAGGCGAGGATCGCCAGCGTCGCGAGCGCGGCCGGCAGGCTGCCGAGCGCCAATTGGCCGGTGACGCGCCAATCGACCGTCCGGTTGAAGCCATGCATCGCGGTGCCGGCGGCCTTGGTGATCGAGGCGTAGAGCAGGTCCGTCCCGACCGCCGTTGCGGGGTGGATGCCGAACAGCAGCACCAGGAGCGGCGTCATGAGCGAGCCGCCGCCGACCCCGGTCAGGCCGACCAGGATGCCAACCGCGAGGCCCGAGGCCGAGTAGAGCAGGTCGATGCCGAACAGGTTCACCGCGTCTCCGTGGTAGGCCGGACCCGGGCCCGGCCGGCAATCCCGACAGGGCCGATCAGCTTCTCGCCCATGCCAGCGCGAAGTTCAAGCGGTGCCCTTGCGGCGGCTCTGGCGAGGGTGAATCCGCTCAGAGCCCCATCGAGAAGGGCCCGCCGCGCGCGACCGGGGCCCCGGCCTCCCGGGGCCGGGCGAACATGAGGCACCAGAAGGTCTTCCAGCCGCTGTCGGGGCGGTACTCCGAGGCGATGCCCATGACGGTCATGTCGGGGTCCTTCATGCCGCGGTCGTGGGCGGGAGACCGGCGCCAACCCTCGAAGGCGTCCTCCAGGTCCCGGTAGCCGACGCCGAGATTCTCGCCGGCGGTGGCGTAGGCGTAGCCGGCGTCGCGCAGGCGCTTGTCGAGCGGGCCCCAGGGCGAGAGGGCATGGGACATCTTGTCGGCCTCGGCCATGTGGCGCGCGTAGGTCCGGGCCGCCGCGGTCAGCTTCGGGTCGTGCGCCAGGGGGCCGACCCCGCTCTTCGCCCGGTAGGCGTTGATGGTGGCCACCGCGCGCTCCGGATCGACCGGCTTGTAGGGCCGGGAGGCGTCGATCGTGATCTTCGGCCCGGTGATGTCCGACAGCATGCCGCAGGCGGACAGGCCGGTGGAGACGCCGGCGAGGCTGAGGCCCCGGAGGACGAGGCGCCGCGTGGGGGCCGGAATGGGCGGGGTCATGGCTCGGTCGGATCCTCGGCTTTGGCGGCGGGGCCGTGCGACGGGGCGCCCGCGAAGGCGGCGATCTCGGCGGCGGCTGCGCGGATGTTGCCCTTGAGGGTCGCGGGCGACTGGCCGCGCGGCCCGAAATCGTGGCTGCCGTCCTCCACCGCGACCAGGCGCACCGCCGCGGGCAGCCCGATAGCCCCAGCCTCCGCGTAGGTGCCGAACTCGTCGCGCTCGCCCTGCAGGACCAGCACGGGTAGACGCGCCTCGCGGAGAGGAGCGAGGCGCAGGGCGTCGGGCTGCCCGGGCGGGTGGAAGGGGTAGCCGAGGCAGGCGACCCCGACGACGCGCGGGTCGAGCGGGCGGCCGGCCAGCATGGCCGCGACCCGCCCGCCCATGGACTTGCCGGCGACCAGGACGGGGCCGGCGGCCTCCGGGCGGGCGAGCGCCGCCTCGAGGACGGCCGCATAGGCGTCGACCAGGGTTTCGGCCTTGGGCGGCGGCCGGCGGCGGCCGGTCGTCCGGCGTTCGGCCATGTAGGGGAAATCGAAGCGGCAGACCGCCGCCCCCTCGGCGGCGAGCGCCTCGGCCATGCGCTGCATGAAGGCGGAGTCGTGGCCCGCGCCGGCGCCGTGCGCGAGCAGGATCGTGAAGCGGGGCGGCTCGGACCCGGCGGTCCAGACGAGGTCGGTCACGGTTGGCTCCGGCTGTCCGGCCGACGGCCGGGTTCAGCGCCGATAAGGGCCGAAGACGGCCTGTTCATGGCACGGCACGGGGCGGCACGGAAGGCGGCTCAATAGTAGCCGAGGGGGAAGTAGCGGAAATAGAGCTCGGCCACGGTACCGTTCTCGCTCAGGCGCTGGAGGGCGTAGTCGAGCGCCGACTTCAGGCGCTTGTTGCCCTTGGCGACGGCGATGCGGAAGCCCTCGCCGAAATAGCCGCGGTCGAGATAGGGCTCGCCCCGGAAGGCGCAGCAGCCGTGGCTCGCCTCGCCGGCGATCCAGAAGCTCAGCCCGATGGCATCGCCGAAATGGGCATCGACCGTGCCGTCCCGCAGGGCGTCGCGCGCGGCGGCCTCGTTCGGGTAGGCGACCACGCGCGAGCGGGGGAAGTTGTCGAGCACGAAGGCCTCATGGGCGGTGCCGGCGACGACGGAGATCCAGCGCAGGTCCAGCCCCTCGGGCGTGGCGGTGAGATTCGAGCCCTTGGGGGCGACGAAACGGCCGGGGGTGGTCAGGTAGACGTCGGAGGTGTCGAGTTTGGCACGCAGCTCCGGTCCGACCGAGAGGCCCGCGATGATGGCGTCGCCGCGGCGCTCGGAGAGGGCCTGGACGAGTTCGTCGAAGGGCCGCATCTGGATCGTGCAGGCGGCGGCGAGTTCCTCGCAGACGGCGCGTGCGAGATCCACGTTGAAGCCGGTCAGCCGCCCCCCCGTGTCCAGGAAGTTGAAGGGCGGGAAGTCGCCGCTGGTCAGGAAACGGATCGGGCCGAGATCGCCGGCGGGCTTCTCGGGCCGGCTCTTCGGGTCCCAGAAGTTCGGGACCGGAGAGATAAGGCCCTGGCGGTCGGCCTGCGCCGGCGGGGCGGCGGCGGGGGGAGACGCGGGAGCCGGCGCTTGCTGGGCCGCGGCCGTCGACAGGCCGAGCGCGGCCAGGAAGGCGGCCACACGCATCCAAGATCTTGATCGGATTGGAATTCTTTTCGCGAGCATCGCTTTTCGCAAGACAACCAAGCCGATCAAGGGAATCATCTGCGGCTGTGGCGCAGCGGAACGGCACGCGCCTCAGCCCGGGCGGGCCGCCCGGCTGCCGGATCGCCGGCCGGCGGAGTCTAGGCGAGGCCACCGCAAAGGAAAAGACCATTTTCGACGGCCCGAGCGGCCCGCCGGATGGCCAAGGTCCCGGCGCAGTCGCCGCAAGCCCTCCGGCCCGGACGGCGCCGACGGCACCGGACGCCTCCCCTGCGACGGCCCCTGACGGCATGGAGGGCCGGTTGCTCGCCCGGCTCGGCGTGCCGCCGGGGGCGCGGACGGAGGCGCGGGCGGCGGGGTCGGCCTCGCGGGCGGAGCATCTGATCGACACCGGCCGCCTGTCGGCCGAGGTGTGGTGGCCCGCGCTCGCAGACGCGCTCGGCCTCGCCTACGAGGCGGCCCCGACCGTTCCTCCGGCCGAGGACGACGCGGTCCTGCCGGCCCCGGAGGCCTTCATGCGCGCGCGGCAGATCCTGGTGCCGGGGCCGGACGGGCGGGCGCGGCTCCTGCTCGCGCCGCGCGGGCGCGAGATCGGCTACCTGGCGGCACGGCTCGCCCAGGACCCGGGCCTGGCGGCCCGGATCCGCATCGCGTCGCCGAAGACCATCCGTGCCGCCGTCGCGGAGCATCACGCGGCCGCGCTGACGCGGCGGGCGACGCGCCACCTGGCCGAGCGCCGGCCGGCACTCTCCGCGGCACGGACGAAGCTGCCGGGCGGGTGGACGGCGGCGGTCGCCGTCCTGACGGCGACGGCGGTCGCGGCGCTCGGCGGGTCGACGCCGCTCCTCCTCGCGATCGGGCTCCTCGAATGCGCGTTCCTGGCCCAAGGGGTCGTCCGCCTTGGCGCCGCGCGTGAACGGCCCCGCGATCCGGAACCGCCCGCGCTGCCGGATGCGGACCTGCCGCGCTATGCGGTCCTGGTGCCGCTCCACCGGGAGGTGGCGGTGGTGCCGCGGCTCGTGCAGGGGCTCCTGCGGCTCGACTACCCGGCCGGGAAGCTCGCCATTCGGATCGTCGTGGAGGCCGACGACGGGCCGACGCGGGCCGCCGTCGAGGCGGCCATCGCGGGGACGCCGATCGAGCGGGTGGTCGTGCCGCCGTCGAAGCCGCGCACCAAGCCGAAGGCGCTGAACTACGCGCTGGCGCTCGTGGACGCCGACCTCGTCGCCGTCTACGACGCGGAGGACCAGCCGGAGCCGGACCAGTTGCGCAAGGCCGCCGCGGCCTTCGCGGCCGGACCCGCCGACCTCGTCTGCGTGCAGGCGGCGCTCGCGATCGACAACGCCGGGGCATCGCGGACCTGGCTCGCCCGCCAGTTCGCCCTCGAATACGCCATGTTGTTCGACGGGCTGCTGCCGGCCCTGGCCGGCCGGGGCCTGCTCTTCCTGCTCGGCGGGACCTCGAATCATTTCCGGCGCGAGGCCCTGGCGCGGGCCGGGGCTTGGGACCCCTACAACGTGACCGAGGACGCCGACATCGCGGTCCGGCTGGTGCGCGAGGGCGGGCGGCTCGGCGTGATCGCGTCGTCGACCGCCGAGGAGGCCCCGGTGCACCACAGCGCCTGGATGGCGCAGCGGACGCGGTGGATGAAGGGCTGGATCCAGACCTGGCTGGTGCACATGCGGTACCCGCGGCGTCTCCGGGCGGACCTCGGCTGGCGCGACTTCCTGATGCTGCAGGTGCTGCTTCCCGGGCAGATCCTCTCGGCCCTGCTCTATCCGGTCGGCCTCGCCACCCTGGCGCTGGCACTGGCCGACGCCTCGGCGACCTTCGCGGACCGGTCCTTCGCGGCGGACCTGCTGCTCGCCCTCTGCCTCGTGGGCCATGCCACCGGCCTCGCCGGGGCCGTCCTGCTCGCCGCGCGGGTCCGCGACCGGATGCGGAGCCCGGCTTCGTGGCTCGACGTCCTGACGATGCCGCTCTACTGGCCCCTGCTCATGCTGGCGGTGCTCGCCGCGTTCCGGGAACTCGGGCGGGCGCCGCACCGCTGGAACAAGACCGAGCACGGCCTCGCCGAGCGCGACACCCCCCTTGCGGAGCCGCCCCCGGGGGCGCTATCTGTTGGTTCGACGCGGGTGTAGCTCAGGGGTAGAGCATCGGCTTCCCAAGCCGTGGGTCGAGGGTTCGAATCCCTTCGCCCGCTCCAAAATTTCGATTGTCCGATCCGGACGCGAGGCCACGGTTTCGCGCGGATCGGCCGAAGAGAAAGCCCCGTGCCGGGAGGACCGGCACGGGGCTTCTTGTCGTCTGCGGACGGCCTCAGGGGGCGACGAGGCGCAGTTCGGGACGGGCGGCGGCGCGGGGCGCGGCGGTCGTCTCCACGGTCTCCCGGGCGAGCCAGCTCGCCACGCGGTAGAGGGCGTCCTGCCGGGTGCGATCGCCGTCGCGGGCGGTCCCGAAAATCTCGAGCTGCCGGTCGGCGCTGGTGCCGAAATCGAGGATCGCCTTGACGCCGTCGAGGTCGGAGGCCCGGCCGGTGGCGCGGGCATCCGGGGCGAGTTCCTTGACGAGCCGGCGCAGCGCGGTGCGGACCGTGACGGCGCCGCCGCGCTGGACGTCGACGATGCGGGCGTCGAGCCCGGCGCGCTGCACCCGCCAGCGGTTCTCCTCCGTCACGGCCCGGACCACGGCGTCGACCGCCACGCCGTAGCCCGGGTCGCGGTCGAGGCGATGGACGAGCGCCCGGAAGAGCATCGCCACCGCGACCGCATCCTCGGGTCGCGTGCAGGCGTCGGCGATGCGGAGCTCCAGGGTCGGGTGGGCCAGCGAGGGGCGGATCGACCACCAGACGTAGCTCGCATCCGGGATGATGCCCGCGCCGACCAGCTGGGCCACGAAGGCGCCGTAGTCCGCCTCGTGGCGGAAGACGGGCGGCAGGCCCGTGCGCGGCAGTTCGTCATAGGCGGCGGGCCGGTAGGAGAGGAGACCGGTCGAACGGCCGCGCCAGAAGGGCGAGGAGGTCGACAGGGCGAGGAAGAGCGGCAGGAACGGCATGGCGCGCGTCATCAGCTCGACGCGGCGACCGGGATCCGGGACCCCGACGTGGACGTGGAGGCCGCACAGGAGGTTGCGGTAGCCGAGCATCTGCAGGTCGTTCATCACCATTCGGTAGCGGGCCCGCTCGGTATGGCGCTGGGCCTGCCAGTCGGCGAAGGGATGTGTCCCGGCGGCGATCAGGGTCGTGCCGAAGTCCTCCGCCACCCCGGCCACACCGGCACGCAGCACCCGGAGCTCGGCGAGCGCCTCGCGGGCGTCGCCGTGCGGCTGGGTCTGGGTCTCGATCTGGGACTGGAGCAGCTCGAGGGAGACGCGATCGCCGAGCAGGTCGCGGCAGCGGGTCAGGAACTGGGGCGGCAGACTCCGCGCCGAGTTCAGCGTTCTGGCGTCGACGACGAAAAACTCCTCTTCGATCCCGAATGTATAGTCGGTCGCCATCCGTCCCTCCTGTTATAGTTGGTCAGGACAGGGAGACAATCGACGCGATCCCCGGCCCATCAACAGAGCTAGAACCGGATTGTGGCCCTCGAAGGGCTCGCGAATTCAGAATTGCGGCCAAATTTATTCTGAGATGCTACTGTATATTTCTGCCTTCGACTACATTGCAGCGCAGCATCACGGGCGCGTGAAAGATCAAGCCGGGCTGTCATGATTTGAAAGACTTCGTGATGGCGCGACCGGCCATGCGCGACAAGGCCGCCGGGATGGTCCCGGCGGCCTGCAGGTCCGCGCGAAGGCAAGGGGCCAAGCGGCTGATGCGGCTCAGGTCACGTCGAAATCGTCGAGCCCGCCGAAGAAGTCGCCGCCGTCGTCCATGGTGCCGCCGGTTTCGAAATGATCATTGGAGGCGACTTGCCCGCCCTTTTCGGAAGCGTGCGCGGAACCGAACATCCCGCCGTCGTGGCCCGAGCCGCCGAAGAGCCCCTTGAGCGCCTCGTAGGCGAAGAGGCCGCCGACCATGCCGGCCGCGGCTCCGGCGACGGTCTGGAGCGCGCCGCCGCCCTGCTGGGGCGGCTGAGGCGACTGGGGCGCGCGGTTGCCCCAGGGGCCGCCGGCCTGGTCGGCCGGGGGCATGGATTGGGAGGGACGGCCCCAGCGTCCCCAGGGCGGGCTGCCCCAAGGCTCGCGGGCCGGCTCAGGCGGGCGCTCGGGGCCGGGTCCGGGCTGGCCGGGTTCATTGCCGTAGGGATCGCCGCCGCGTCCCCACGGATCGCGGCGGTCGCCCGGGGCATGGTCCTCGCGATGGCCGCCGCCGAAGAGCCCGCCGCCGCCCGAATCGCCCCCGCCCCGGAGTTCGGCGCGCAGGGCATCGTTCTCCTCGATGAGGTGCGCGCGCTCGCGGTCGAGGGCCACGATGGCGCGGACCAGTCCGACAAGGCTGTCGGGATTGGCGCGCAGCTCGCGCTCGATCGCGGCCTCGGCGGCCGGATCGCGCGGGGCGGGGCCCATGCGGCGGACCCGCTCGAACACGTCTCGGATGATTTCGGCTTCTTCCGGTGACATCGTCTTCCCCGTCGCGTCGCTGGGCCCACCTGACCCAACGCAGAAGACGTGGGAACCGATCCCGGCGGCATCAAGGCACGCAACGTCACGTCGGCCCGGGCGGGTCAGCGGCCGTCGGGCCCGCGCTCCAGCCAGCCGGCGACATGGGCCAGCTTGTCGGGATTGCGGACGATGTAGATGGCCGCGACCTTGCCGTCCTCGATCTCGAGGGCGGTGGTCTGGAGGATGCCGTCCCGCTCGCGGCTGACGTAGCCCGGCAGACCGTCGATGCGGGCGGGGGCGATCAGACTCATGTGGTCCGGTCCGAACTTGCGCTGGAGGCCGGCGTAGAGGCGGAGGACCCGGTCCGCGCCCAGGATCGGGTTGCGGAAGGCCAGCACCTTGCCACCGCCGTCCGAGCGCAGGACGACCCGCTCCGCCAGCATGGCGCGGAGCCCGTCCAGGTCGCCCGTGTGGGCGGCCCGGAAGAAGGCGCCGGCGATGCGCTCGCCCTCCTCGGGCGAAACCGGATAGCGCGGGCGGGCGGCCTCGACATGCCGGCGGGCGCGGCTCGCGAGCTGGCGCAGGGCGGCCGGCTCGCGGCCGAGGACGTCCGCCACCTCGTCGAGCGGCTGGCCGAAGACGTCGTGCAGCAGGAAGGCGGCACGCTCCAGCGGCGACAGGCGCTCCAGAGCCAGCATGAGAGAGAGCGTGATCCGGTCGCTGTCGACGGGCTCCTCGGCGCTCTCCAGCAAGGGCTCGGGCAGCCAGGCCCCGACATAGCTCTCCCGGCGGGCACGGGCGGACTTCATCTCGTCGAGACAGAGGCGGGTCACCGTCCGCGACAGGAAGGCGGCGGCGTCGCGCACGCCGGACCGTTCGGCGCCGCCCCACCGCAGCCAGGCGTCCTGCACGACGTCCTCGGCCGCCGCGCGGCTGCCGAGCATGCGATAGGCGAGGCGGAGGAGCCGCGGCCGCTCCGCCTCGAAGACCGCCTCAGGCCGCATCGCGGAGCTCCTGCGGCGGATGGGGGACCCGGAAGCCGACGTTGAGGCGGTTCCAGACGTTGATGGCCCCGATCGCGAAGGTGAGGTTGACCTGCTCGGCCTCGGTGAAGGCAGCCTTCAGGGCCTCGTAGTCGACATCCGGCGCGCGGGTCGCGGCGAGGTCGGTGAGCGCTTCGGTCCACCCCAGGGCCGCCCGCTCGCGGGGCGTGAAGAGGCTCGACTCGCGCCAGGCCGGGAGCATGTGGAGGCGCATCTCCGTCTCTCCCCGCTTCCTGAGGTCGGCGACATGCATGTGAATGCAGAAGGCGCAGCCGTTGATCTGCGAGGCGCGCAGCTTGACCAGTTCGAGGAGAACGGGGTCGAGGCCGCTCGCCGCCAGGGCCGCCTCGAGGCCGAGCATGGCCTTGAAGGCGGCGGGGGCGAGCTTGGCGGTATTGTCGAGGCGGGCGGTCATCGGAGGCTCCAGGTCTCGAGGTGGAATGCCTCCAAGACGAGATCACCGACCCCGATCGTGACATCGGGCGAAGCCATGCGCGAAAGATTTCGGCGGCGCCCTGGCGGGCAGGCGCGACCCCGGGCGCCCTCAGGGGCGGAAATGCTTGGAAAGCTTGAGGCCCTGGGCCTGATAGTTGGAGCCGATCCCCTCTCCGTAGACGCGCTCCGGACGCTCGGCCATGCGCTCGTAGACGAGGCGGCCGATGGTCTGGCCGTGGTCCAGGATGAAGGGGACCTCGTGGCTGCGCACCTCCAGGACCGCGCGCGCCCCCGCCCCGCCCGAGGCGGCGTGCCCGAAACCGGGGTCGAAGAAGCCGGCGTAGTGGACGCGGAACTCGCCGACGAGCGGGTCGTAGGGGACCATTTCGGCGGCGAAGTCGGGCGGCACGTGGACCGCCTCGCGGCTGACCAGGATGTAGAACTCGTTGGGGTCGAGGATGAGGTTCGAGCGGCCGCGCCGGTGGATCGGATCCCAGAAGTCGAGCACGTCGAGGGCGCCCTTGCGGTCGACGTCGACGACGGCGCTGTGGCGGCGGGCACGGTAGCCGAGGAGGCCGTCGCCGATCCGGCCCTCCAGGTCGATGGAGAGCGACAGGCCGCCCTGCAGGAGCGGCTCGGCGTCGTCGACGATGCGCTCGCGGCGGTGGAGGTCGAGGAGCTCGGGATCGGTGAGGCGGGCATCGCCCGAGCGGAAGCGGATCTGCGACAGGCGCGAGCCGGCGCGGACCAGGATCGGGAAGGTGCGCGGGCTCACCTCGAGGAAGAGCGGCCCGCGGTAGCCGGCCGGGATGGTGTCGAAGGCGCGGGCGGCGTCGACGATGACGCGAGTGAAGACGTCCAGGCGGCCGGTCGAGCTCTTCGGGTTGGCCGAGGCCGCGATGGCGTCGGGCAGCGCCAGGCTCTCCATCAAGGGCACGATGTAGACGCAGCCGGTCTCCAGCACGGCGCCGCCGGCGAGGTCGATCGCATGAAGCCGCAGGTCCGCGATCTTGTCCTCGACGCGGGTGTCGCGGCCGGGCAGGAAGCTGGCGCGGACCCGGTAGGCGACGCTTCCGAGGCGCAGGTCCAGGCTGGCGGGCTGGACCTGGTCGGGGTCGAAGGCGCGCCCGGCCGCGATCGCGCCGGCTTGCGCGAGCGCGCGGATCTGGTGCGCGGCCAGGATGCCCGCTCCGGTCACTGGTCCAGCCATGTGTTTCGGTTCCCCTTCGACGCTCCTTCTCTAGTCCAATCGGGGCGAGCGCAAAAGGCTCGCCGGCGGGTTCGCCGCCGCTGCGCGGTCGCGGCGTGGATTGACGCGGGCCGGGCGAAGGTCTATGCCCTCCTTCACACTCCGTGGTCATTTGAGCCGGCCGGCTTGCAGCCACGTTAAACAAGTCGCTAAAGGGCCGGGGAACGATGGAGCCCGGTCCCGCATTTTGTCGGCCGGGATTTTTTGTGCCCATCGCACGCGTTCCTGAAGGCCGAGCCGCATGACCAGCCCCACCCCGCGCCGCCGGCGCCCCGCCACCGAACTCGTGCACGGCGGCACCCTCCGCTCGCAGTTCAACGAGACGTCCGAGGCCCTCTTCCTGACGCAGGGCTTCGTGTACGGCTCCGCCGAGGAGGCGGAGGCCCGGTTCCTCAACCTCTCGCCGGGCTACCAGTACTCGCGCTTCTCGAACCCGACCGTGACCATGTTCGAGGAGCGCATGGCGATCCTGGAGGGCTCCGAGGTGGCGCGCGCCACCGCGACCGGCATGGCGGCCGTCACGGCCGCGCTCCTGTCGCAGCTCTCGGCCGGCGACCACGTGGTGGCCGCGAAGGCGCTGTTCGGCTCCTGCCGCTACATCGTCGAGGATCTGGCGCCGCGCTTCGGGATCGCGGCGACCCTCGTCGACGGCGCCGACCTCGACCAGTGGCGCGATGCGGTGCGGCCGAACACCCGGGCCTTCTTCCTGGAGAGCCCGACCAATCCGACCCTCGAGGTCTACGACATCGCCGCCATCGCCGACATCGCCCACGAGGTGGGCGCGCGGCTGGTGGTCGACAACGTGTTCGCGACGCCGATCTTCCAGTCGCCGCTCGAACTCGGGGCGGACGTGGTCGTCTACTCGGCGACCAAGCATATCGACGGCCAGGGCCGTTGCCTGGGCGGGGTCGTCTGCTGTTCGAAGGCGTTCCTGGACAAGCACCTGCAGGTCTTCATCCGCCAGACGGGGCCTTCGATCAGCCCGTTCAACGCCTGGGTGCTGCTGAAGGGCCTGGAGACCCTGCCGGTCCGGGTCGAGCGGCAGAGCGCGACCGCGGCGCGGCTCGCCGACGTGCTCGCCGCCCATCCCGCCGTCACCCGCGTCATCTACCCGGGGCGGGCGGACCATCCGCAGGCCGCGACCGTCGCCAGGCAGATGAAGGGCGGGTCGAGCCTGATCTGCTTCGAGGTCGCGGGCGGCAAGGCGGGGGCCTTCGCGGTCGAGAACGGGCTGGAGATCATCCGCATCTCCAACAATCTCGGCGACGCCAAGAGCCTCGTCACCCATCCCGCCACCACCACGCACCAGCGGCTGACCCCGGAGGCGCGGGCCGAACTCGGCATCTCGGACGGCATGATCCGGCTCTCGGTCGGCCTGGAGGACCCGGACGACCTCGTGGAGGACCTGGCGGCCGCGCTCGACCGGGTCAGGCCGGCGGCCGCCGCGGCGGAGTGACGGGTCAGGACCGGAAGGTCGTCATGGCGAGGCGCACCCGGGCGGCCGTGGTGAGCAGGCAGAGAAGCCCGAAGCCGACCGCGAGCGCCGGGAAGGCGGCGGGCCAGAGGCAGGCGGCGAGGAAGACCGCGATGGTCTCGGTGCCCTCCGCGAGACCGGTCGTGAAGTAGAGGGACTTGGAGCCGCGGGCGCGCGTCTCCATCCCGTGCTTCGCGGCCAGGATCGCGTAGCCGAGGAAGCTCGCCCCGTTGACGTAGAAGGTGACCAGCAGGAAGGCGGCCGGCAGGGCGTTGCGCGCGGGGTCGAGGGCCGCGAAGGCGAGCGGCACGGCGCCGTAGAAGACGAAGTCGCAGACGATGTCGAGGAAGCCGCCGAGATCGGTCTTGCGCGTCGCCCGCGCGACGGCGCCGTCCAGGCCGTCGGCGAGGCGGCTGGCGAGGACCAGGACAAGGCCGAGGAGCGTCGCCCCGGCGGCGATCGCGGCCGCGGCGCCGAGGCCCACCACGAGGCCCGCGGCCGTCAAGGCGTCCGCGCCGACGCCCGCGGCGGCGAGCCGGGCGCCGGCCCGGTCGAGCGGCCCGTCGACGAGCCGCCGCATGATGCCGTCCAGCATATTCGACCAGCCCCCCCTCGCCCGCCCGGCACCAACCGGCGCCAATCTATGCCGCCGGGGCCGGTAGTCCATGCGGCGATGGGCGGGCTTGGCCCTTGCCCAACCGTCCCGTAATAGCGCTATCCTGCTTATTCGAGAATGTGGTGCCGGATCCTGCCCATGCAGCCGAAGGGCGCGCAAGACCCCAAGTCACAGGCCTGGCGCTACGAGGCGGTGAGCCACGGCATCCGCGTCGTCGTCGCGCCCCGGTACCTGGAGGACCGGTCCGATCCGGGCGAATCCCGGTTCTTCTGGGCCTATACGGTTGAGATCACCAACCTGTCCCAGGAGACGATCCAGCTGCGCGCGCGCTACTGGCGCATCGTGGACGGAAACGGAAAGCAGCAGGAGGTTCGCGGACCCGGGGTGGTCGGCGAGGAGCCGGTGATCCTGCCGGGCGACTCCTACGAATACACGTCCGGCTGCCCGCTCACGACGCCGTCCGGCTTCATGGTCGGCCACTACCAGGTGGAGACCGGTCGCGGCGAGCGGCTGACCGTCGAGATCCCGGCCTTCTCGCTCGACCTGCCCGGCGAGGGACGGATCATCAACTGACGGTCGGGACATGAGAACAAAGCGGGATTTTCCGCGTGCGGGGCTTTTCACCGTCTGGCAGACTGCGGTCATGCGAATCGCGTGGACCGACAGCCCCGACGGCGACCCGGGCGGCGTGCCCCGGGCGGTCCGGCCCGGGCCCCCGGAGGGTTCGGCCGTGTCCCTGGCCGGGGCCGATCTCGTGCTGCTGCCCGAGGGGGTCCTGTGGTGGCCGGCCGAAGCGACGCTGGTGGTCGCCGACCTGCATCTCGAGAAGGGCTCATCCGGGGCCCGGCGCGGCGCGCTCCTGCCGCCCTACGACACCGCGGCGACGCTGGCGGCGCTGGCGGGCGTCGTCGTCCGGTTCGCGCCCGGACGGATCGTCTCGCTCGGGGACGCCTTCCACGATCCCTTCGCGCTGGAGCGGCTGCAGCCCGCCGACCGAGCCCGGATCGAGGCGCTGCAGGCCGGGCGCGAGTGGATCTGGATCGCGGGCAATCACGATGCCCGGCTCGTCGGCTGCATCGGCGGGCGGACGGTGGCCGAGCTCGCGATCGGGCCGCTGGTGTTCCGGCACGAACCGTCGCCGGACGGGCCGGAGGGCGAGGTGGCAGGGCACCTGCACCCAGCGGCCCGGGTGGCGCTCAGGCCGAAGTCGGTGCGCCGGCGCTGCTTCGCGACGGACGGGCGGCGCCTCGTCCTGCCGGCCTTCGGGGCCTATGCGGGCGGGCTCAACCTGCTCGACCGCGCCTACCGGGGCCTCTTCGAGCGGACGAGCCTCGTCGCCCATCTTCTCGGCGAGGGCCGGGTCTACCCCTTCCCCTCCCGCTTCCTGCTCGCCGACTGATCCGCGTTTCGCGACGTTCGACCCCGACCGGCTCCGCACGGCGCGATGCCGGGCGGACCGCCCCGCCACGGCTTCGCCACGGTCGCGGCCTTCCCTTGGGACAGCGCATCGGGTGCGACGCGGAGGGACGCATGGCCTGCAAGACGCTGCTGATCGGCTGGCTGACCGTCTTCCTGCCGGAGGGCGCCGCCGCGCCCGCCGTCGCGACCCGGAGCCACACGGACGTGCTCGGCATTCCCGGCCTCATCGTGCGGGAATGGTCCGCCCGGGTCGGCGGCGTGGACGTGCGGGTCTGGGACGGGCATCCGCCCTATCCCGGCGAGCCGGCCGAGGTGCTCGGCCGGGAGCGTATCGCGGTCCGGGGCGGCGCGGTCGAGGTCCTCGACCGGCGAAGCGGCACCCGGTCCTTCGCGGCGGCCTACCCGGAGCAGGCCGGCGGGCCGGGGCGGTCGTTCCTGTCCTTGGACGCCCCGTTGTTCCCGGAGGGGCGCGAGGCCATCGCGGCCGTGCTCGGCGCGGCTTGTACCGAGTGACCGGTCAGCGGAAGAAGGCGGGCAGCCAGAGGCTTAGCCCGGGGATGTAGGTGACCGCCATCAGCACCGCGACCGAGGCGCCGAAGAAGGGCCAGATCGTCCGCATGGCTTCCCGGATCGTGATCCGGCCGACAGCGCAGCCGACGAAGAGGACCGAGCCGACCGGCGGCGTGTTCAGCCCGATGCCGGCGTTGAGGATCAGGATCACGCCGAAGTGGACCGGGTCGACGCCGAACTTCATGACCACCGGCAGGAGCACGGGGGTCAGGATGATGATCATCGGCGCCATGTCCATGAAGGTGCCGAGGAAGAGCAGGATGGCGTTGACCAGCAGCAGGATCGCGATCGGATCGGTGGTGACGCTCTGCAGGAGCTTCACGGTGGCGGCCGGGACCTGCAGGAGCGCCATCAGCCAGCCGAAGGCGCCGGCGGTGCCGATCACCAGAAGCACCATGGCGGTCGTGCGCACGGCCCCGAAGGTCGCCTCCTTGAAGGCCGCCCAGTCGAGCTGGCGATAGACGAGCAGCGCGACCAGGAAGGCGTAGATGACGGCGATGCAGGAGCTCTCGGTGGCGGTGAAGACGCCGGAGCGGACGCCGCCGAAGATGATGCCGATGAGCAGGATGCCGGGGGAGGCGACGAGAAGGTAGCGGCCGACCGCGCGCCAGCCCGGGAAGGGGTCGGCCGGGTAGCCGCGGGTGCGGGCCACCCAGTAGGCGGCCAGCATCAGGGCGGCGGCGAGGAGCAGGCCCGGCAGGATGCCGGCCGTGAAGAGGTCGGCCACCGACAGCGTGCCGCCCGCCGCGATCGAGTAGATGATCATGTTGTGGGAGGGCGGGATCAGCAGCGCGATGATGGCCGAGTTGACCGTCACGTTGACCGCGTAGTCGCGGTCGTAGCCGCGCGCCGCCATCTGGGGGATCATCAGGCCGCCGATCGCCGAGGCGTCGGCGACGGCCGAGCCGGAGATGCCGCCGAAGAGGGTCGAGGAGACCACGTTCACCTGACCGAGCCCGCCACGGAAGTGCCCGACCAGGCTGGCGGCGAACTGGATCAGCTTCTCGGCGATGCCGCCGCGGATCATCAGGTCGCCGGCGAAGATGAAGAAGGGGATCGCCATCATCGAGAAGGCGTTCATGCCTGAGTTGATCTGCTGGAAGACCACCAGCGGCGGCAGGTCCATGTAGATCACGGTGGCGAGCGACGACAGCCCGAGGCAGAAGGCGATCGGCGTGCCGAGGAACATCAGCAGCGTGAAGGAGCCGAACAGGATCCAGAGTTCCATCAGGCGAGCTCCTGCAAGGCCACGCCCTCGTGCTCGACACCGGCGACGAGCCCGAGCAGGCGCTCCAGGGCGAAGAGGAAGAGGAGGACGCCGCCGACGACCTGGGGCATGAAGTCCCAGCCGCCCGGGATGCCGAGGACCGGCAGCGTGGCGGCCCAGGTGCCCTCGGCGAGTTCCCACGAGTACCAGGTCATGGCGAGACCGAAGGCGGCGATCAGAACGTAGCTGATGCCGTCCATCACCTTGGCGACGACCGGCGGCACCACGTGCTGGACGAGATCGAGGCCGAGGTGGAAGGCCTCGCGCACGCCGACCGCGGAGCCGAGGATGATGAACCAGCCCATCAGCTGGAGGGTGAGGGGCTCGGCCCATGTGGGCGTGTCGTTGAGGACGTAACGGCCGAAAACCTGCCAGCCGACCACCACCGTCATGGCGACGATGCCGAAGGCGGCGAGCCACAGGCAGGCGACCGCGAGGACGCCGTTCAGGCGCGCGAGGGCGCCGAGCACGGGACGGAGCGCCCCCGGCGGCGGAGCGGCCTCCTCGCGGAGGCGGGCGGGGTCGGACGAGACCGGCGGCATGAGGGTTTCCTTGGTGGCACCCGGGACGAGCGGAGGCGGATCCGGCGGACTCGCGACGGCGCCGGACCGGGAGAAAATGCGGGCCCGGCGGCAGGGCCGGGCCGCAGTCGAGCTGCGGCAGGGCCGCAGTCGAGGTGCCTCACCGGACGGCCTGGATCCGGGTGACGAGGTCCTTCATCTTCGCGTCGGTGACGAACTTGTCGTAGACCGGCTTCATGGCGTTGATGAAGGGCGTCTTGTCGACAGTGGCGACGACCGCGCCGGACTCGCGGACCTTGGCCTCGGAGACCTTCTCGCGGGCGACCCAGAGTTCGCGCATCTTGGCGACGGACTCCTTGGCGGCGGCGCGGACGATCTTCTGGTCGTCGGGCGAAAGCTTGTCGAAGCTCCGCTTGGACATGACAAGCACCTCCGGGGTCAGGGAGTGCTCGGTCAGGGTGTAGAACTTCGAGACCTCGAAGTGGCGCGAGGACTCGTAGGACGGCCAGTTGTTCTCGGCCCCGTCGACGACGCCGGTCTGCAGGGCGGAATAGACCTCGCCGAAGGGCATCGGGGTCGCGTTGGCCCCGAAGGCCTGCATCATGGCGATCCACAGGTCCGACTGCTGCACGCGGATCTTCATACCCTTCAGGTCTTCCAGCGACTTGATCTGCTTCTTGGTCGTGTAGAAGTTCCGCGCGCCGCTGTCGTAGAAGGCGAGCGCGACCAGGCCGTGCGGCTCGAACTCCTTCAGGATGGCGTCGCCGATCTCGCCGTCGACCACCTTGTGCATGTGCTCGGTGGAACGGAACAGGAAGGGCAGGCCGAGGACCTGGGTGGCGGGCACCAGGTTGTTGAAGGGCGCGGTGTTGATCCGGTTCATGTCGATGACGCCGAACCGGGTCTGCTCGATCGTATCCTTCTCCTCGCCGAGCTGGCGGTTGTTGAAGACCTGGATCTTGACGCGGCCCTTGGTGCGCTCCTCGACGAGCTGGCCCATGTACTTCACGGCGTCGACGGTCGGATAGCCGTCGGGGTGGATGTCGGCGGACCTGAGCACCACCTGGGCGCCGGCGGATCCGGCCGCCAGGATGCCGGCCGAGAGCGCGAGCGCGGCGGCGGTCTTCCGAAACACGTCGAACATGGCTTTCCTCCCTGAGGCGCAGCGCGCCGGTTCAGCGGGGGACCGGTCCCGTGGCCTGACCCTCCGCCGCTTGCTTCCCTAAATTCGTCCTATCATCATACAACTTTCAGCGTCAAGCTTCGGCTCAACGCGAAGGCACGTTTCACGTGCCGCACGCGGAGCGGGTCGGGGAGCGGGCCGGGGACGGGGCGGGGAAGCCGGTCAGGCGAGGCCGGCGTAGCGGGCGCGGCTGCCCGCGAGATGGCCGCGCATGGCGGCGGCGGCGAGGGCGGCGTCGCCTGCCACGACCGCGTCGCGGATGGCGCGGTGCTCGCGTTCGACGAGATCCAGGTAGTCCGGTCCGAAGGTCTTGTGCGGCGTCAGGCGGCGGCGGGGCAGCGCCAGCTCGCCGAGTTGGTCGAGAAATCGGCCGAAGTAGGGGTTTCCGGTCGCGGCCGCCAGCGCTCGGTGGAAGGCGAGGTCGGCGGCCACGCCGTCCTGGCCGACCGCATGGGCGCGCGCCATTTCGGCGAGCGCGCCGTCCAGGGCCTCGATGTCCGCGGGCTTGCGCCGGGATGCGGCCAGCGCGGCGGCCTCGACCTCGACGGCGAGCCGCAGTTCCAGGATCCAGACGATGTCGTCGACGGTGGCGCGCTCGATCCCGGGCACGGGGCCGAAACCCGGCGGCGGCTGGCGCACGAAGGCGCCGGCGCCTTGGCGGGTCTCGACGAGTCCGGAGGCCTTCAGCGACGCCACCGCCTCACGGACCACCGTCCGGCTGACGCCCGCGGAGGCGGCGAGCGCCGCCTCGGTCGGCAGACGGTCGCCCGGGACCAGGCGGCCCTCCCGGATCTCCCGCTCCAAGTGCTCGGACAGCATGCCGACGAGGTTCTTGGAGCGCGGGAACGTTCCGAGCGCGAGTGGCCCGGAGGAGGGTTGTTTCTGCATTGTCGCGCCGCCGTGCCCGTCGGAAATTTGTCTGACAAAATACGCGACGAAACGCGTCGCGTCCACAGGCACTACGGGTGCCTCACGCCACCGAAGTCAATGCGGCGATGCGGCGCCGCCCGTTCAGAGCGCGGAGGCGCCCTGGTCGGCGGGGCCGACGGACCGGCGGAAGCCGGCGAAGAGGTCGCGCCCGACGCCCCAGCCGTTGGTCGACAGGTCGGCCTCGGCGGGAAGCCGGGTCGCCCATTCGGCGGGGTCGACCAGGACCTCCAGCGTCCCCGCCAGGGCATCGACGCGGATCCGGTCGCCGTCGCGCACGCGCGCGATCGGGCCGCCCTCGGCGGCCTCGGGGGTGACATGGATGGCGGCCGGGATCTTGCCGGAGGCGCCCGACATGCGCCCGTCGGTGACCAGGGCGACCCGGTACCCGCGGTCCTGAAGGACACCGAGCGGCGGGGTCAGCTTGTGGAGTTCCGGCATGCCGTTCGCCTTCGGGCCCTGGAAGCGGACGACCGCCACCATGTCGCCGTCGAGTTCGCCGGCCTTGAAGGCGCGTTGCAGCTCCTCCTGATCGTGGAAGACGCGGGCGGGCGCCTCGATCACGTGGCGGTCCGGCTTCACCGCCGAGGTCTTGATGACGGCGCGGCCGAGATTGCCGTCGAGGACCGCGAGGCCGCCGGTCGGCTGGAACGGCCGGGATGCGGGGCGGAGCACGGCGTCGGCGCCGGACTCGGCCGGGCTCTCCGCGAAGGCGAGGCGGCCGTCCTCGCCGAGGGTCGGGGCGACCGTGTAGCCCTCGAGGCCCGTGCCCCAGACGGTGCGGACGTCGCGATGCAGGAGCCCGGCGGCGAGGAACTCGCGGATCAGGAACTGCAGGCCGCCGGCCGCGCGGAAGTGGTTCACGTCCGCCGAGCCGTTCGGGTAGACGCGGGCGACCAACGGGACGACGGCGGAAAGGTCCGCGAAGTCCTGCCAGTTCAGGGCGATGCCGGCGGCCCGCGCCATGGCGACGAGGTGGAGGGTGTGGTTGGTCGAGCCGCCGGTGGCGTGCAGGCCGACCACGCCGTTGACGAAGGCGCGCTCGTCCAGGATCTCGCCGATCGGCGCGAAGACGTTGCCGGACGCCGTGATGGCCAGCGCGCGCTCCACCGCGAGCACCGTCAGGGCGTCCCGGAGCGGCGTGTTCGGGTTCACGAAGGTGGCGCCGGGGATGTGCAGGCCCATCAGTTCCATCAGCATCTGGTTGGAGTTGGCGGTGCCGTAAAAGGTGCAGGTGCCGGGGGCGTGGTAGGAGCGAGCCTCGCTATCGAGGAGTTCGGCGCGGCCGACCTTTCCTTCCGCGTAGAGCTGGCGGACGCGCGCCTTCTCGTCGTTGGAGATGCCGGAGGGCATCGGGCCGGCGGGCACGAAGACGCCGGGCAGGTGGCCGAAGGAAAGCGCGCCGATGACGAGGCCGGGCACGATCTTGTCGCAGATGCCGAGGTAGAGGGCGGCGTCGAACATCTGGTGGGAGAGCGCGACCGCGGTCCCCATCGCGATCACGTCGCGGGAGAAGAGGGAGAGCTCCATGCCGGCCTCGCCCTGCGTGACGCCGTCGCACATGGCCGGCACGCCGCCGGCGACCTGGGCGACCGCACCGCGCTCGCGCGCGGCCTGCCGGATGCGCTCGGGATAGCCCTCGTAGGGCTGGTGGGCGGAGAGCATATCGTTGTAGGCGGTGACGATGCCGATGTTGGGCACCTCCCCGGCCATCAGGGCGGACTTGTCGGCGGGGCCGCAGGCCGCGAAGCCGTGGGCGAGGTTGGCGCAGCCCATGCGGTTGCGCACCCTGCCCTTCTCGGCGGCGGCGCGGAGCCGGTCGAGATAGCGGCTGCGGCCGTCATGGGAGCGCCGGACGATGCGCTCGGTGATCTCGCCGATGCGGGCCTGGATGGTCATCGTCTCGCCTCCTCTCGCTGCGGGTCGCTTCAGACGCCGTCCTCGTGCCAGGTGCGGCCGTCGCGCTCGATGAGCGCGATGGCGGCGGACGGGCCCCAGGTGCCCGACCGGTAGGACCGCGGCGTGTCGGCCGCCTGGCCCCAGGCCTCCAGGATCGGGTCGATCCAGGTCCAGGCCGCCTCGACCTCGTCGCGGCGCATGAACAGGGTCTGGTTGCCGCGCACCACGTCCATGACCAACCGCTCGTAGGCGTCGGGGTTGCGCACCCCGAAGGCCTCCGCGAAGCTCATGTCGAGGGGCACGCGCCGGAGCCGCATCCCGCCGGGGCCGGGATCCTTGATCATCAGGTGGAGCTTCACGCCCTCGTCGGGCTGAAGGCGGATGACCAGCTCGTTGCGCTGGACCCGGGCGCCGCCGAAGATCGAATGCGGGATCGACTTGAAGGAAATGATGATCTCGGAGCAGCGGGTGGCGAGGCGCTTGCCGGTGCGCAGGTAGAAGGGGGTGCCGGCCCAGCGCCAGTTGGCGACCTCGGCCTTCAGGGCCACGAAGGTCTCGGTGCGGCTGCCCGACCGGCCGAGTTCCTCGGCGTAGCTCTTCACCGGCCCGTTCGCGGAGGCGCCCGCCTCGTACTGGCCGCGGACCGTCAGGTCCGAGACCTGGCCATCGCGAATCGGCTTCAGGGCCTTCAGCACCTTCAGCTTCTCGTCGCGCACCGAGTCCGCCTCGAAGGCGGCGGGCGGCTCCATGGCGACGAGGCAGAGGAGCTGGAGCATGTGGTTCTGCACCATGTCGCGCAGGGCGCCGGCCGTGTCGTAGTAGCCGGCGCGGCCCTCGACCCCGAGGGTCTCGGCGACGGTGATCTGGACGTGGTCGATGTGGGCGGCGTTCCAGAGCGGCTCGAACAGGCTGTTGGCGAAGCGCAGCGCCATCAGGTTCTGCACCGTCTCCTTGCCGAGATAATGGTCGATGCGGAAGATCCGGCGCTCGTCGAAGACGGAGCCGACGGCGTCGTTCACGGTGCGGGCGGACGCCAGGTTCTTGCCGACCGGCTTTTCGACGACCACGCGCGAGGCCTCGGTGACGAGGCCGGCCTGGCCGAGGCGGCGGCAGATCTCGCCGAAGAGGTCCGGGCTAGTCGCCAGGTAGTAGACGCGGATCCGGTCCGGCGCCTCGTCGAGCACGGCGGCGAGGTCGCCCCAGCCCGCATCGCCGGTCGCGTCGACCTTTACGTAATGCAGGCGGTCGAGGAAGCGGTCGAGGGTCGCCTGTTCGCGTTCGTCCTGGTCGATGTGGTCGATCAGGGCCTCGCGGGCGAAATCGCGGTAGGCCTGCCGGGTCATGGGCGAGCGGGCGACGGCGACGATCCGGGTCGGATCCTCGATCTGGCCGTCGCGGTCGCGCTGGTAGAGAGCCGGCAGGAGCTTGCGGCGGACCAGGTCGCCGGTCCCGCCGAAGGCGACGAAGTCGAACGGGTCGACCGAGATGATGCGGCTCACCATGGAGACCTCCAGCAGCTCAATATGCAAGAAATTTCTTTTTGAAGCATCTTGCGCATAACTCAATCGCAGACTTGGCGGCGGATTG
Organism: Prosthecomicrobium sp. N25; assembly: GCF_037203705.1. NCBI lineage: Bacteria > Pseudomonadati > Pseudomonadota > Alphaproteobacteria > Hyphomicrobiales > Kaistiaceae > Prosthecomicrobium > Prosthecomicrobium sp. N25. The sequence goes on along the minus strand of NZ_JBBCAT010000001.1, from coordinate 467,571 downwards.
CAAGAGGGACGGCTACGCGCGGGCCGCCTTGAACTCGGGGGCGAGCGCCCGGTAGAGCGTCCGGAAGCGCTCGACCCGGGGCGCGTGGCGGTCGATCAGGCGCGGGTCGGGCTCGAACACGGTCTCGACCGGGGGCTTGCGGGCGATGTCGCCGGGGGACGCGCCGGTCAGGGCCATGCGGGCCAGGGCGGCGGCCCCGAAGGCGGGGCCCTTGTCGGCGCCGCGGTAGCGGATCATCGGCCGGGCGAGGACGGCGGCCAGCAGGCGCGCCCAGAAATCGCTGCGGGCCCCGCCGCCGACGAACCCGAAGGCGGCGGGTTCGGTTCCGGCCGACCGGAGGGCAGCCGCCGCGTCCGCGAAGGTGTAGGCGACGCCCTCCATGACGGCGCGGCCGACCCGGCCGGCGTCGCTGCCGGGCTCGAGGCCGAAGAGGACGCCGCGAGCGTCCGGGTCGTCGTGGGGGGTGCGCTCGCCGGTCAGGTAGGGGAGGAACAGGAGGTCGGAGGCGCCCTCCGGCACGGCTTCGGCTTCCGAGGCGAGGCCGGCCGGGGTGCGGCCGAGGAGGCCGGCGGCCCAGGCGAGCGCCGAGGCGCCGGTCAGCATGGCGCCCATCTGGTACCAGAGGCCGGGCAGCGCATGCGCGAAGGCATGGACCATCGAGTCCGGCGCGGGCCGGTAGCCGTCGGTGACGGCGAAGAGCTGGCCGGAGGTGCCGAGCGACACGAAGGCGTCGCCGGGCGCGACGGCGCCGATGCCGACGGCCCCCGCCGCGGCGTCGCCGGCGCCGCCCGCGAGGGGGATGCCGGGCGCGAGGCCCCAACGCTCGGCGACCGCGGCCCGGAGCGTGCCGGCGGGCTCGGACCCCTCGACCAGCGCCGGCAGGGTCGCCGGATCGAGGCCGACGGCGGCGGCGGCCTGCGGCGACCAGGCGCGGCGGGCCTCGTCGAGGAGCCAGCTGCCGGCGGCGTCCGACATGTCGGTGGCGCGCAGGCCCGAGAGCTTCAGGCGGACGTAGTCCTTGGGCAGGAGCACGCAGCGGATCGCGGCGAAGACCCCGGGTTCGTGACGGGCGAGCCAGGCGAGCTTCGGGGCGGTGAAGCCCGGCATGGGCTTCACCCCGACGATCGCGGCGAGACCCGGGTGGTCGCGGGTCAGGGCGGCGCATTCGGCGTGGGCGCGGCCGTCGTTCCACAGGATGACCGGGCGGAGCGGCCGGTCGTCGGCACCGAGCAGGACGGCGCCGTGCATCTGGCCGGAGAGACCGATGGCGGCGACGCCCCGCCACGCGTCCGGGGCGGCGCGGGCGAGGTCGGCGACCGCGGCCTCGACGGCGCGCCACCAGTCCTCCGGGTCCTGCTCGGACCAGAGCGGACGGGGGCGGCTCGTCGCGACCGGCGCGGAGGCCTCCGCGACCGCCACGCCGCGCCCGTCGACGAGCACGGCCTTTACGGCGGAGGTGCCGATGTCGAGACCCAGGACGGTGGCGGACATGCGGGCGGCTCCCTCTCGTGCGTCGCCGGAGTATCGGGCGAGAGCGGGAGCCGGCCAAGGGGCGGAGGCGTCGGGGACGCCGGATCTTCGGGGCGCCGGCCGGCCCAACCCCGAGGGACCGGGGGCCGGCGGGCGAGGGACGCGGTCAGGAGCCGCAGGTCGGGGCCTTGCGGGCGGGGCCGGCCTCCTCGTCGACGACCGGCGCCGTCACGCCGTCGGCCTCGTCGCCCGTCTTCGGCGCCACGCAGTCGCCCGGGCGCGGCGGGGCCGCGGCGGCGGCGGCGGGCGGCGCCTTGGGCGGCCTCGCCTCCGGCCGGGGAGGGGGCGGCACGGGCGCGTCGTCGCCGCGGGCAACGGCCGCGTCCTCGGGCTCGTCGGCGGGCTTGGGCTTCGACCGCTCGGCCAGGTCGGGCCGGGTGCCCCGCGGCGTCTCCGAATAGGCCCAGGGCCTGACCGCATAGCCTTGACCGTAGCCGCGGTAGGCCTGGTAGACCGGTCCGTCGTAGCTCCGGGTGCGGTAGCCGTAGTGGCGCGGCGCGTAGAAGCCGCCGTAGCCGTGACCATAGCCGTACCCGTGGCCGTAGCCATACCCGTACCCGTGGCCGTAGCCGTAGTAGCCCGCCTCCGCGGGCGCGGCGGCGAGGCCGAGGGCGAGCCCGGCGGCGGCCAGAAATGCCTTGTGCATGGAAGAGAACCTCGTTCGGATCGTAACCCCGGCGCGCATCATGAGCGGCCGAGGCTGCATCGATCCTGAACGCGGCGTTGGCGTGCGGTCAGCCTACCCGCGCCGGCTCAAGGTCCGGGCGACCGCGTCCTGCCAGGCCGCATATTTCCGGTTCCGCGTGTCCGCGTCCATGACGGGGGCGAAGCGGCGCTGCAGGGCCCAGGTGCGCGCGAAGTCGGCGGGCGGCGGCAGCACCCCGGCCTGCAGGCCCGCGAGGTAAGCGGCGCCGAGGGCCGTGGTCTCGAGGACCTTCGGGCGATCGACCGGCGCGTCCAGGATGTCGGCCAGGAACTGCATGGTCCAGTCGGAGGCGACCATGCCGCCGTCGACACGCAGCACCGTCCCGGCCTCGCCGGCCCAGTCCCCGCGCATGGCCTCGATCAGGTCGCGGGTCTGGTAGCCGACCGATTCCAGCGCGGCGCGGGCGAGTTCGCGGGGCGAGGTGCCGCGCGTCAGGCCGTAGAGCGCGCCGCGGCAGTCGGCGTCCCAGTAGGGCGCGCCGAGGCCCACGAAGGCGGGGACGAGGATCACGTCCTGGGCCGGGTCGGCGGTCGCCGCCAGCGAGCCGGTCTCCTCGGCCGAGCGGATGACCTTGAGGCCGTCCCTGAGCCACTGTACGGCGGCGCCGGCGATGAAGATCGCGCCTTCGAGCGCGTAGGTGCGCCGGCCGTCGAGCTGGTACGCGATGGTGGTGAGGAGGCGGTTGCAGGAGGTGACGGGATTTTCGCCCGTGTTGAGGAGCGCGAAGCAGCCGGTGCCGTAGGTCGACTTCATCATGCCGGGCGCGAAACAAGCCTGGCCGACGGTGGCGGCCTGCTGATCCCCGGCGATGCCGCAGACCGGCACGGGGGCGTCGAGGATGTCGGAAATGGTGGTGCCGAACGGCGCGGCCGAGTCGCAGACCTCTGGCAGCATCGCCATGGGCACGTCGAGGAGCCTGCAGAGCTCCTCGTCCCAGCGGCCCCGGTGGATGTCGTAGAGCAGGGTGCGGGAGGCGTTGGTGGCGTCGGTGGCGTGCACCCGGCCGCCGGTCAGGCGCCAGAGCAGGAAACTGTCGACGGTGCCGAAGGCCAGTTCGCCGCGGGCGGCGCGCTCGCGGGCGCCGGGCACGTTGTCGAGCAGCCAGGCCACCTTGGTGCCGGAGAAATAGGGATCGAGCAGCAGACCCGTGCGGGCGGAGACGAGCGGCTCGTGGCCCTCGGCCTTGAGCCGCGCGCAGGCGTCGGCGGTGCGACGGTCCTGCCAGACGATCGCCTTGTGGATGGCGGCGCCAGTCGCGCGGTCCCAGACGAGGGTGGTCTCGCGCTGGTTGGTGATGCCAATGGCGACGACCTCGGCGGCTCGCGCGCCGGCCTTGGCGAGGGCGGCCCGCATGGTCGAGACGGTCGTCCGCCAGAGGTCCTCGGGGTCGTGCTCCACCCAGCCGGAGGCGGGGTAGTGCTGCGGGAACTCCTCCTGGGCCACGGCCGCCACCGTCAGGTCCTTCCGGAACAGGATGGAGCGCGTCGAGGTGGTGCCCTGGTCGATGGCGAGGATGTAGGTGGTCATGGCCGGTTCCGGAGCGTCGTTGCCTCCGGAGCCTTGCCGGATCGCCCCCTCCCCGGCAAGGGGAGAGGGCGGTCGGCATCCGGAGAGGGTTGGGCGAGGGAGAGCCGTCCGGCCGCCCCCCGCCCGTCGTCAGCCGATCAGCTCCGCTTCGGCGGGGTAGCCGGCCAGGACTTGATCAGCGCGTCGTAGTCGACGGTCTCGCCCTTGGGCTTCTCGTTCGCCAGCTTGCGCTGCGGGGCGACGTTGCCGTCCTTCTCCGACTTGGCGAACCAGAACTCGGCCGACTCCTTCTTGTTGAGCTTCGGACCGCATTCGCCCTGCACGTTGGCGCGCTCCAGGCGCTCCAGCACCGAATCCTGGGCCGCCGCGAGGGCGTCCATGGCCTGCTGCGGGGTCTTGGCACCGGACGAGGCGTCGCCGATGTTCTGCCACCAGAGCTGGGCCAGCTTCGGATAGTCCGGAACGTTGGTGCCGGTCGGGGTCCACTGCACGCGCGCGGGCGAGCGGTAGAACTCGATCAGGCCGCCGAGCTTCGGGGCGCGCTCGGTGAAGGACTTGTGCCAGATGTCGCTCTCACGGATGAAGGTGAGGCCGACGTGGCTCTTCTTGGCCGAGACGGTCTTCGACACGGTGAACTGGGCGTAGAGCCAGGCCGCCTTGCGGCGATCCACCGGGGTCGACTTCAGGAGCGTCCAGGAGCCGGCGTCCTGGTAGCCGAGCTTCATGCCGTCCTTCCAGTAGGAGCCCTTCGGCGACGGGGCCATGCGCCACTTCGGGGTGCCGTCCGGGTTCACGACCGGCAGCCCTTCCTTGACCATGTCGGCCGTGAAGGCGGTGTACCAGAAGATCTGCTGGGCGATCTGGCCCTGGCTCGGGATCGGGCCGGACTCGGAGAAGGTCATGCCGGCCGCCTGCGGCGGGGCGTATTTCTTCAGCCACTCGATGTACTTGGTGATCGAGTAGACGGCCGCCGGGCCGTTGGTGTCGCCGCCGCGCTCGATCGAGGAGCCGGCCGGACGGCAGCCCTCGACGCGGATGCCCCACTCGTCGACCGGCTTGCCGTTCGGCAGGCCCTTGTCGCCGTTGCCGGCCATGGAGAGCCAGGCGTCGGTGAAGCGCCAGCCGAGCGACGGGTCCTTCTTGCCGTAATCCATGTGGCCGTAGATCTTCTGGCCGTTCACTTCCTTCACGTCGTTCGTGAAGAACTCGGCGATGTCCTCGTAGGCCGACCAGTTGACCGGCACACCGAGGTCATAGCCGTACTTGGCCTTGAAGCGGGCCTTGTAGTCTGGGTTCTGGAACCAGTCGTAGCGGAACCAGTAGAGGTTGGCGAACTGCTGGGTCGGCAGCTGGTAGAGCTTGCCGTCCGGACCGGTCGTGAAGGACTTGCCGATGAAGTCGTCGACGTCGAGCGTCGGCAGGGTGACGTCCTTGCCCTCGCCGGTCATCCAGTCGGAGAGCGGCACCACCTGCTGATAGCGGTAGTGGGTGCCGATCAGGTCGCTATCGTTGATCCACGCGTCGTAGATGTTCCGGCCCGACTGCATCTGGGTCTGGATCTTCTCGACGACGTCGCCTTCCTGGATCAGGTCATGCTTGACCTTGATGCCGGTGATTTCCTGGAAGGCCTTGGCGAGCACCTTGGACTCGTACTCGTGGGTGGTGATCGTCTCGGAGACGACGTTGATCTCCATGCCGACGAAGGGCTTGGCGGCATTGACGAACCACTCCATCTCCTTCATCTGCTCTTCCTTGGAGAGCGTCGAAGGCTGGAACTCGCTGTCGACCCAGCGGCGTGCCTCGTCCATGCCCGCCAGGGCGGTCGTGGACGCGAGGCCGAGCATCAGCCCGGCGAGGCCGAGTTTCGCTTTCATGCGGGACATATTCATTCCTCCCACTTCTCGTCTTGCGGTCGTTTCTTGTCGGCGGCGGACCCCGCAACCGGTCCACCGCCGTCGATCCTCTGCCTCTCAGACCCAGCGGAACACCGCCGCGGCCCAGAGCAGGGACAGTCCTGTCGCGATCCAGAGGCGCGAGACCTCGAGCCCCTCGCCGACCGGCAGCGTCCCGAGCGGGGCGGTGCCGGCGAGCGCGATGAAGGCGAGGTGTATAAATGCTGCACCGAGGAGCGAGATGAAGAGCCGGTCGCCGCGCGTCGTCGGAATGGCGAGGACGCCCACCCGGGGCGTCTCCGGGCGCTTCACGGCGAGGAGCGTCATCAGCGCCAGGAGGGCCGCGATCACGCCGAAGAAGGCGGCGGTCGCGGGCGTCCAGGCCATCCAGGCGATGCTCTCCATCACACCCTCCCCAGGGCGAAGCCCTTGGCGATGTGGTTGCGGACGAACCAGATCACGAGCGCGCCGGGGATCAGGGTCAGCGTGCCGGCGGCGGCGAGCAGGCCCCAGTCCATGCCGGCCGCCGAGGCGGTGCGCGTCATGATTGAGGAGATCGGCATGTTGTTGGTGAGCGTGCGGGCGAGCAGCAGCTCGACCCAGGAGAACATGAAGCAGAAGAAGGCGGCCACGCCGATGCCGTTGGCGATCAGCGGCACGAAGATCTTCACGAAGAACTTCGGGAACGAGTAGCCGTCGATGTAGGCGGTCTCGTCGATCTCGCGCGGGACGCCGGACATGAAACCCTCGAGGATCCAGACCGCGAGGGGCACGTTGAAGATCGTGTGCGCCAGCGCGACGGCCCAGTGGGTGTCGAAGAGACCGATCGCCGAATAGAGGTTGAAGAAGGGCAGCGCGAAGACGGCGGGCGGCGCCATGCGGTTGGTCAGCAGCCAGAAGAACAGGTGCTTGTCGCCCATGAAGCGGTAGCGCGAGAAGGCGTAGGCGGCCGGCAGCGCGACCGCGATCGAGATGACGGTGTTCATCAAGACGTAGATCAGGCTGTCGATGTAGCCGTTGTACCAGGACGGATCGGTGAAGATCGTCCTGTAGTTCTCCAGCGTCGGGTTCTCGGGCAGGAGTCCGAGGCCGCCGATGATCTCCGTGTTGGTCTTGAAGCTCATGTTGACGAGCCAATAGATGGGCAGCATGAGGAACAGGATGTAGAGCAGCAGGATCAGGGTCTTGACGCGCATGGTCAGGCCGCCTTCCTGTCCTGGGCATCCGAGGAGGTCATCACGGTGTAGAACACCCAGGAGACCGCCAGGATGATGAGGTTGTAGACGATCGACATGGCCGCGGCCTTGCCGAGGTCGAACTGGCCGAGCGCGATCTTGACGAGGTCGATGGAGAGCACCGTCGTCGAGTTGCCGGGACCGCCGCCGGTGACCACGAAGGGCTCGGTGTAGATCATGAAGCTGTCCATGAAGCGGAGCAGGACGGCGATCAGAAGCACCCGCTTCATCTTCGGCAGCTCGATCCAGCGGAAGATGGCGAGCCGCGAGGCGCCGTCGATGCGGGCGGCCTGGTAGTAGGCGTCGGGGATCGACTTGAGGCCCGCGTAGCAGAGGAGCGCGACGAGGCTCGTCCAGTGCCAGACGTCCATGACGATGATGGTGAACCAGGCCGAGAGCGGGTCGTTGGTGTAGTTGTAGTCGATGCCGAGCCGGTTCACCGTCCAGCCGAGAAGGCCGATGTCGGTGCGCGCGAAGATCTGCCAGATGGTGCCGACCACGTTCCACGGCACGAGTAGCGGCAGGGCCATCAGGACCAGCGTGACGGCGACGCCCCAGCCCTTCTTGGGCATGGTCAGGGCGACCAGGATGCCGAGCGGGATCTCGATCGCCAGGATGATCGCGGAGAAGAGCGCGTTGCGGCCCAGGCTGTCGTAGAATCGCCCGCCGAGCTCGGTCGAGGGGTCGAGCAGCTCGACGTACCAGCCGACGCCGTTCCAGAAGAACTGGTTGTTGCCGAAGGTGTCCTGGACCGAATAGTTGACGACGGTCATCAGCGGCAGGACCGCATTGAAGGCGACCAGGGCGAAGACCGGCAGAACCAGGAACCAGGCACGGTGGTTGATGGGCTTGTCCATCGTCAGATCCCCTCGACCCGGTGGCCGTCCGCGTAGACGTGGACGTGAGCCATGTCGGGCACCAGCCGGACGGTGTCGCCGTCGATGCGGGTGTCCTCGGGGGCGACGACCGCGAGCGGCAGGCCGTCCAGCTCGCAGCGCAGGATCTTGGCGCGGCCGACATCCTCGACCCGGGTCACCCGGACCGGGATGGCGTGGTCCCAGGTGGACGGCTTCAGGTATTCGGGGCGCACGCCGATCTCGATACGGGCGCCGGCGGGCAGGTTCGGGTAGCGCCGGGCGAGGTGGATCTCGCGGGTGCCGATGCGGGCCCGGTCGCCCGAGACCTCGGCGGGCAGGACGTTCATGCCGGGCGAGCCGATGAAATAGCCGACGAAGGTGTGGGCGGGCTTCTCGAAAAGCTCCTGGGGCGTGCCGAGCTGGACCACCTCGCCGTCGTACATGACCACGACCTTGTCGGCGAAGGTCAGCGCCTCGGTCTGGTCGTGCGTCACGTAGATCATGGTGACGTCGGATTCCTCGTGGACGCGCTTCAGCTGGGCGCGGAGGAGCCACTTCATGTGCGGGTCGATGACGGTCAGCGGCTCGTCGAACAGGATCGCGCCGACGTCCGCGCGCACCAGGCCGCGGCCGAGCGAGATCTTCTGCTTCATGTCGGCGGTGAGGCCGCGGGCCTGCCAGTTGAGCTCGCGCTCCAGCCCCAGCATGCGGGCGACCTCGTCGACCCGGGCGCGGATGACGCGCTCCTCGACGCCGCGGTTGCGGAGCGGAAACGCCAGGTTCTGGGCCACCGTCATGGTGTCGTAGATGACCGGAAACTGGAACACCTGCGCGATGTTGCGCTTCTCGGTCGGCAGGACGGTGACGTCCTGGCCGTCGAACAGGACCTTGCCGTGGGAGGGGTGGACGAGGCCCGAGATGATGTTGAGGAGGGTGGTCTTGCCGCAGCCGGAGGGGCCGAGCAGCGCATAGGCGCCGCCCTGCTCCCAGGTGTGGGTCATTTCCTTCAGGGCGAAGTCGGACGGCTTCACCGGGTTGGGCCGATAGGCGTGGGCGAGGCTGCGGAGTTCGATGCGGGCCATGGTCCCCTCCCCTCACGCGGCCAGAAGGCCGGCCGGCGCGGCGGCGAGCCGCCCGTCGGCGTCGAAGACGAAGAAGGAGGCCGGGTCGAGATGGAGGTCGATCCGATCGCCGGGGCGGAGGTTCAGGACGCCGGGCACCAGCGCGATCCAGCGGTCGGCGCCGACGTCGACGTGGACGAAGCTCTCCGAGCCGGTGATCTCGGAGACGGCCACGCGGCCCGAGAGGGAGACGGTGTCCCGGGCCTCCCGGGCGAGCGCGACGTGATGGGGGCGGAAGCCCAGCGTGTAGGTCCCGTCCGAGAGACCCGCGAGCGGGCCGGCGGCGGCGAAGAGCGGGGCCTCGGCGAGGGCGACCCGGCCGCCGCGGATCTCCACGAGGGCGAAATTCATGGGCGGGTCCGAGAAGGTCTCGGCGGTCACCCGGTCGGCCGGGCGGCGGTAGACCTCGATGGTCGGGCCGAACTGGGTGATGCGGCCGTGCCGGAGGGTCGCGGTGTTGCCGCCGAGGAGCAGCGCCTCGGAGGGCTCGGTGGTGGCGTAGACGAATATGGCGCCGGTCTTCTCGAAGACCCGGGGCAGTTCGACGCGCAGTTCCTCGCGGAGCTTGTAGTCGAGGTTGGCGAGCGGCTCGTCGAGCAGCACGAGGTCGGCGCCCTTGACGATGGCGCGCGCGATGGCGGTGCGCTGCTGCTGGCCGCCGGACAGTTGCAGCGGCGTCTTGTCGAGGTGCGCCTCGAGCTTCAGGAGGCCGGCGGCCTCCCGCACCTTGACTTCGACCTCGGCCTTGGACGCGCCCTTCACCCGGAGCGGGGAGGCGATGTTCTCGTAGACGGTCATGGACGGGTAGTTGATGAACTGCTGGTACACCATGGCGACGTTGCGGTCGCGGACCGCCGTGGCGGTCACGTCGACGCCGTCCATCAGGATGCGCCCGGTCGTCGGGCGGTCGAGGCCGGCCATCAGGCGCATCAGGCTGGTCTTGCCGGAGAGGGTCGGCCCGAGGAGCAGGTTCACGGTGCCCTTCTCGAGGGTCAGCGTGGTCGGATGGATGTGGGTCTCGGCGCCGACCACCCGGGAGACGTTCTCGAGCCGCAGGGTCACGGGCGGCCTCCCTGGCGCAGTGCCGGAGCGCCGACATCGCCCTGGCGGCGGGTCATGAAATCGTCCAGCGCCCGCTGCTCCTCGGGGGTGACGCGCAGGCCGAGCTTGGACCGGCGCCAGAGCACGTCGTCGGCCGTGCGGGCCCACTCCTCGGCCATCAGGTAGACGACCTCCGCCTCAGTCAGATCGGCGCCGAAGCGGCGGCCGAGGTCGGCCATGGAGCGCGCCTCGCCCAGCACCCGCGGGGTGCGGGTGCCATAGTAGCGGAAGAGGCGCCGGGCGGTGCGCTCGGCGAGGAAGGGGTAGCGGCGGCGCAGGTCGGCGACCGCGGCCTCGACGCCGCTCACCGGCAGGTCGCCGCCGGGAAGCGCCGCGCCGGCCGTCCAGGGCCGGCCGATGGCCGGGAAGAAGGGCTCCAGCTTCTCGAGCGCGGCCTCGGCGAGCCTGCGGAAGGTGGTGATCTTGCCGCCGAAGACGTTGAGCAACGGCGCCTCGCCCGCCCCGCCCTCGAGGCGGAGCACGTAGTCGCGGGTCGCCTCCTGGGCCTTGGAGGCGCCGTCGTCGTAGAGGGGGCGGACGCCCGAATAGGTCCAGACCACGTCGGCGGGCACGACCGGCCGGGCGAAATACTCGCTCACCGCCTGACAGAGATACGCGACCTCCTCGTCGGAGATGCGGACCGCGGCGGGATCGCCACGAAAATCCTGGTCGGTCGTGCCGATCAGGGTGAAGTCATCCTCGTAGGGAATCGCGAAGCAGATGCGGCCGTCGGCGTTCTGGAAGATGTAGCAGCGGTCGTGGTCGTAGAGCTTGCGCACGACGATGTGGCTGCCCTTGACGAGGCGCACCCGGTCGGGATCGTTCTGGCCGACAGCGCCGGCGAGGAACTGCGAGACCCAGGGGCCGGCCGCGTTGACGAGCCCGCGGGCGGTGACCTCGCGGGTCGTCCCGGCGGCGACATCCTCCAGCGTCACCCGCCAGAGCCCACCCTCACGCCGGGCCTGCCGGACGCGGGTGCGGACCAGGACCTCGGCGCCGCGCTCGGCCGCGTCCTTGGCGTTCATGACGACGAGGCGGGCGTCCTCGACCCAGCCGTCCGAGTATTCGAAGCCGTGGGTGAAGGCCGGCTTCAGGGGCGCGCCGGTCGGATCCTTGCGGAAGTCCACCGCCCGCGTGGCGGGCAGGATCTCGCGGCCGCCGAGGTGGTCGTAAAGGAACAGGCCGAGGCGGATCATCCAGCGCGGGCGCAGGCCGCGGTGATGCGGCAGCACGAAGCGCAGCGGCCAGATGAAATGGGGCGCGGCGCGCATCAGCACCTCGCGCTCGATCAGCGCCTCGCGGACGAGGCGGAACTCGTAGTATTCGAGATAGCGCAGGCCGCCGTGCACGAGCTTGGTGGAGGCGGACGAGGTCGCGCTGGCGAGATCGGCCTGCTCGGCGAGCAGGACCTTCAGCCCGCGTCCGGTGGCATCGCGTGCGATGCCACAGCCGTTCACGCCTCCGCCCACGACCACGAGGTCGTAGGGGCCGGTATCGGCTCCCATGCTGTCTCCTCCCCACGGCTCCGTTGAGACCGGAGCACGCTCACCGGGTGCGGGTTCGAGCCGCCCCGTTTTCGACCTGGATGGTGATCGGTGGCAAAACGAAAATCAAGCGAAAAAATCGAAGCCGTGAACCTTCACATTCCCGAATCGCGAATGGGTTCGGCCGGGTTGTCCTCGGCGACTTGCACCTCCACGCCGTCGCGCCGGCAGATCTCCAGGAAGTCCGGCGGGGGGTCGCGGTCGGTGACGAAGACGTCGCACTGGCTGATGTGGCCGATGCGGACGGGGGCGGAGCGGGTGAACTTCATCGAATCGGCGACGAGGATGACCCGCCGGGCGTTCTCGATGATCTTCTGGGAGACTCGGACCTCGCGGTAGTCGAAGTCGAGCAGCGCGCCGTCGGCGCCGATCGCGGAGGCGCCGATGATGGCGTAATCGACCAGAAACTGGCTGACGAGGTCGATGGTCGCCTCCCCGACGATGCCGCCGTCGGTGCGGCGGACGAGCCCGCCTGCAACGATCACCTCGACCCGCGGGCTGGGCAGCAGGATCGACACGACGTGGATGTTGTTGGTGATGACCAGCAGTCCCTCGCGGGCGATGAGGGCGCGCGCGACCTCCTCGGTGGTCGTGCCGATGTTGATGAAGAGCGACGAATCGTTCGGAATGAGCCCGGCGGCGCGCAGGCCGATGGCGCGCTTCTCGGCATTGGCGAGCTGGCGGCGGGCCTCGTAGGCGACATTCTCGACGCCGGAGGAGAGGATCGCGCCCCCGTGGGTGCGCGTCAGCAGGCCCTGGTCGCAGAGTTCGTTCAGATCCTTGCGGATCGTCTGGGGCGTCACGGCGTAGCGTTCGGCGAGGTCGTCCACCGATACGCGGCCGACCTGGCGGGCGAGGGTCAGGATCTGGGTCTGGCGCGGAGAGGGCAGGAACATGCGGGGCGACCTCGCGGAGCGAGTCGTGAGGAGAAAGCCCCTCGGCCGAACTGTCAATCGCGACAGCGCGTGGATCGGCCGCGACCTCCCGTGCTAGGGACCCGCGCATGCGTCACGCGATCCTCCATGTCGGCCTCCACAAGACGGGCACCTCGGCCATTCAGCGCGCGCTGAGCGAGGCGCGCGACGCCCTGGCCGCCCAGGGGATCTCGTATCCCGGTCCGGCCGGCCGCCGCCCCCTGCCCCGCGCCCACCACGCGCTCAGCCAAGACCTCGGACTTCCGGTCGAGCCCGAGCCGGACCGGTTCGGTCTCGCGGAGCTCGACGCGGTTCTCGCGGAGGACGGCGCGGACACGCTGGTCCTGTCGAGCGAGACGCTGAGCGGGCCGCTGGTCACGGCGGAACGGGTGCGCCCGTTGGTGGACCGGCTCCTCCGGCACGGCTTCGCGGTCACGGCGGTCGCTTTCGTGCGGCCGCAGGCGGCCCTGGCGACCTCCTTCTATGTCGAGCAGGTCAAGGCCCTGCAGTGCGACCTCGACTTCGAGGCCTATGCGGCCGAACTCGTCGCGCATGACGAAATGGACCTCGGGCGTCGCCTGCAGGCCTGGACGGACAGCCCGGAGATCCGCTTCGTCGCCGTGCCGTATCGACCCGCGCGGGACGGCCTCAATCCCGCCGAGGACCTGCTGGCGGCCGCCGGCGTGGACGAGGCCCGCATCCGCGCGGTCGGGCTCGGGGCGGGGGAGCGGGTCAACGTGAGCTTCGGCCCGGAGGGTGTCGCGGCCTGCCGCCTGCTCGCACGCCGGGCCGCCTCCCTGCTTCCGGGCGCCCGCAGGGCGCTGGCGCAGATCGCCCTGGACGAGGTGCAGATCAGGGGCTGGGACGCGGGTCGGTTCGACGGCTTCGACGACGACGGGGCGCGCCGCTTCGGGGAACGCTTCGCGGCGAGCAACGAGGCTTTCGCGGCGCGTCATTGGGGGAGCGGCTTCGACGCGCGGTTCGGGCAGGAGGCCGGTCGACGCTGGCACCGAAACGAGCGGTCGCCCGAAACCCTCGGCGATGCGGGCGAGGCGTTCGTGGACGCCGTCCTCCGGCGGTTCGAGGCCGACGACCTGCGCCCCAAGATCGTCCGCCTGCGCCGCCAGGCGGAGCGGCAGGCGAGGAGAGGCCCGTTCCGGCGGCTGTTCGACGCGGTGAGGGGGCGCTAGGCGGACCGCCCGGCGTCAGGTCCAGGCCGCGACGCGGCGGCCGACGAGCGGGGCGAGGGAGGTCAGGCGCTCCCGGTCGAGCGTGGCGGCGAGGGCGCGGTTGATCCGGCCGATCAGCCCCGGCCCCTCGTAGACGAGGCCGGAATAGAGCTGGATCAGGTTGGCGCCAGCCTCGATCTTGGCGAGGGCGGTCTCGCCCGAGTCGATCCCGCCGACGCCGACGAGCAGCATGTCCGGGCCGACCAGTCGGCGCATGCGGGCGAGCACCCGGGTCGAACGCTCGAAGAGCGGCCGGCCGGACAGGCCGCCCGCCTCGCGGGCCGCCGGATCCCTCAGGCCGTCGCGGGCGAGCGTGGTGTTGGTCAGGATCAGGCCGTCGATGCGCTTGTCCAGGGCCTCGGCGGCGACGTCCTCGATGCCGCCCTGGTCCATGTCCGGCGCGACCTTCAGGAGCACGGGCACGCGCCGCCCGTGCGCCTCGGCCATGCGGTCGCGCGCCTCCAGGCAGCGGACCAGGAGCTCGGCGAGCGCGCCGCGGGCCTGCAGGTCGCGCAGGCCGGGCGTGTTGGGGGACGAGACGTTGACGGTGAAGTAGGACGCCAGGTCCGCGAAGGCCTCGATGCCGGCGACGTAGTCGGCCGGGCGGTCGACCGTGTCCTTGTTGGCCCCGATGTTGACGCCGACGATGCCGCCGCGCGCCTTGCGGGCGAGAAGGCGGCCGCGCAGGGCGGCGTGGCCCTGGTTGTTGAAGCCCATCCGGTTGATCACCGCCCGGTCGGCGGGCAGGCGGAAGAGGCGCGGGCGCGGATTGCCGCCCTGCGGGCGCGGCGTGACGGTCCCGACCTCCGCGAAGCCGCAGCCGAGCGCGAGCAGTGCGTCGGGCACCTCGCCGTTCTTGTCGAGGCCGGCGGCGACGCCGACCGGGCCGGGGAAATCGAGGCCGATCGCGCGGACCGCGAGGCGTCGGTCGGGGGGCGGACAGGCCGGCAGGAGGCCGGTCGCCAGGACGCGCAGGGTGATCCCGTGGGCCGTCTCGGCATCGAGCGCGAACAGGCCGCCGCGGGCGAGCGCGTAGAGGCTCACGGGGCGAGGTCTCCGAAGTCGTGCCGGCCGTCGGTCCCGAGCGGCAGGGGGCGAACCCACAGGACCGCGGACAGGGGCAGGTCCCCGTAGAGATGCGGGAACAGGGCGCCGCCGCGCGAGGGTTCCCACTTCAGGGCCTCGCCCAGGGCGGCGACGCCGACCGCGACGAGCACGAGATCGTGCTGGCCGGCGAAGTGCCGCGCCGCGGTCTCCCTCACCTGCCCCGCCGTCGAGAAGTGGATGTAGCCGTCCGCCTCGTCGACCGGGGCTCCCGCGAAGCGGCCGGTGCGTTCCGCTGCGGTCCAGAGCGTTCGTGGGCAAATCTTGTATATGATGTCAGCAGGCATCGACGATTCCGAGCATGTCCCCGAACGGTAGCGGGGGCGGCAGTCGGGGGCAAGGGAGAGCGGGCCGGCCCGGACGCGTTCATGCTTCGTACTGGACAGCCGGAGAAGCTGGGGTTAATCGGTGGGGCAGGACAGCGCGCTCGATGGCCGGGAGAGGCTCGCGATGACCGGAGATCGCGGAGCGACGTTCAGCCACGAGCGCCTGTGGGCCGCCATCGACGCCTGTGCGGCCCGGCACGGGCTGACCGCATCCGGGCTCGCGCGGCGAGCCGGGCTGGACGCGACCACCTTCAACAGGTCCAAGCGGCGGAGCGGCGACGGCCGCCCGCGCTGGCCGTCGACCGAGTCCATCGCCAAGATCCTGGAGGCGACCGGCACGGGGCTCGACGAGTTCATGGCGCTGCTCGGCGAGCGGGACCCGGCCGCCGCGGCGGGGAGCCTGCCGGCGGCGGTGAGCGTGCCGTTCCTCGACCTGAGGGAGGCCGGCGATCCGGGCTCCTTCGACCCGATCGGCATGCCGGTCCGGACCCGATGGGATTCGGTTGTCTTTCCCGGACATCCGGCGGACGCCCTCTACGCCCTGGAGGTGACCGGCGACGACCTGATGCCGCTCTACCGGAACGGAGACGTGATCATCGTGTCGGCCACGGCGGACATCCGCCGCGGGGACCGGGTGATCGTCAGGTCGACAGACGGCATCCTGTCGGCCAGGATCATGGTCAGACGCACCGCGACCGCGGTGGAGGTCGACCGCATCGCCCCGCCGGGCGGGCGCGACAAGCTCAGGAGCGACGAGGTGGCCTGGATGGCGCGCATCGTCTGGGCGAGCCAGTGAAGGCGGCGCGGGCCGCCCGCATGGTGCTCGCCGGCGCGGTGGCCGGTGCGGCGATCGCCGCGGCGTCGCTGGCGCTCCTGTCGGGACCGAGGCCGCCGGACAGTGAAACGGCCGGCGGCCCGGCGGCGCGGGCCGAAGCGGCGCCGGCAGCCGACGAGAGCCGGCCGGCCGTCGCGGCGACAGCCTCGGGCCTCACCGGCGCCGCGCCGCCACGCAGGCCGGACGGAACCTCGGGGGCCGGTCCGTCGGAGCCGGGCGCCGCGGCCTTGCCCGGCGGCCCAGCCCCCGGATCTGCACCGCCTCGTCCGGCTCCGGCCGGCGAGGTGCGGGTGGTGACGCCGCCCGGCGTGACGCCGCCGCCGGCCGTGACCGGCCCGCTCGAACGCCTCCCGGCGCGCGAGGTGCCGAAGCCGCCGGCGCAACCGCCGAAGGTGCGGGTGCTCCGGCCGGTGATGGCGGAGACGCCGGGCATCATCAGGGCGGGGGAGATCCGGATCCGGCTGCCGGACATCGAGCCCCTGGGGGTGGACGCGCAGTGCCGCGGCCGGGACGGGCGCGAATGGCCCTGCGG
Organism: Prosthecomicrobium sp. N25; assembly: GCF_037203705.1. Taxonomy (NCBI): domain Bacteria; kingdom Pseudomonadati; phylum Pseudomonadota; class Alphaproteobacteria; order Hyphomicrobiales; family Kaistiaceae; genus Prosthecomicrobium; species Prosthecomicrobium sp. N25. Next base: position 451,118 of record NZ_JBBCAT010000001.1, on the reverse strand, counting down.
GGCGCAGGCGCTGGCGGCGCTCCGCGCCTTCGCGGGCGGCCGCGGAGTGCAGTGCTTTCTCCCCGCCGACGCGCAAGAGGGCAACTTCGCCATTCCCTGCCGGCTCGGCAAGACGGACGTGGCGACCTGGCTCGTCCGGCAGGGCTGGGCGAAGCCGGCGGCCGACCGCCGCGACCTCGCGGAGGCGGAAGCGGCGGCGCGCAAGGAGAAGCGGGGCATGTGGCAGGAGACCCCCGCCACGACGCTCGCCGAGCCGGCCCCGGTGGAGTGAGCGGCGGGGCCCCCGCGCCTCAGGGACCCGATCAGTCGGCCTCGAGCGTGCCGGTGCGCAACAGCATGCCGGCCAGCGCGCCGCCGATCATCGGGGCGACGATGTAGACCCAGAGCTGGCCGAGCGCGGTGGTTCCGGCGAAGAGGGCCGGACCGATGGAGCGCGGCGGGTTCAGCGAGTTGCCCGACACGGGAATGAAGGCGAAGTGCAGGATCGCGAGCGTCAGGCCGATGACGAGGCCGGCGAGCTGGGTCGAATGCTTCGGATGGGTGACCCCGAGGATCACGGTCACGAACACGAAGGTGGCAACCACCTCGATCACGAAAGCGGAGGTCATCGAGAAGCCGGCGACCGGGTCCCAGCCGTTCTGGCCGAAGCCGGAGGCGGCGATGTCGTAGCCCTTCACCTTGCCGGCGGTGACGGCGAGCAGCACCAGGGTGGCGAGGACCGCGCCGATCACCTGGGCGACCATGTAGGGCAGCACGTGGGCGGCGCTGAGGCGGCCCGCCAGGAAGGCGCCGATCGTGACGGCCGGGTTCAGGTGGGCGCCAGTCACGGGGCCGATGGAATAGGCCGCGGCCGTGACGGTGAGGCCGAAGGAGAGGCCGATGCCGATCTGGCCGATGGGCAGTGCGCCTCCGAACCCACCCGTGACCACGGATCCGACACCGATGAAAACCAGCACGAACGTGCCGAACACTTCCGCTCTGTATTTCTTAATGGATTGTCCCCGCTCCCGATCTGGCGGCCGGCCGAACGTGCCGGCCGCGGCGCTAAGGCCGAGGCCACGATAAGGGCCTAACCCATGGGTAGCCACCCCCCCGGCGCACGCGACGGGCGCCCCCGGCGAGGGGGCCCCGGCGGCCCGGACGGCTCAGGCCGCCTTGCCGGCAGCGAGCTCGCCGGAGAGGGCGCGAGCGATCAGGGCGCGGGTCTCCTCCACGCCGTAGAGGGCCACGAAGGAACCGAAGCGGGGCCCGCGCTCCTGGCCGATGAGGACCTGGTAGAGCGCGGCGAAGAAGTCCTGGCCGACGCCGGGCCGCCCGTCGGGGCCGATCTTGCGCGTGTCGGGGAAGTGGCTGCGGCCGACATCGTAGATGGCGGCCTGGATGGCGTCCCCGTCGGCGCCCTGCCCGACCGCGGCGAGCGCGGCGTCGAGGTCCCCCAGGGCGGCGCGCTCGGCCTCGGTGGGCGCGCGGAAGACCTTCATGGGCTTCACGAAGTCGTGGAAGTAGCGGATGGCGTAGCCGACCATCCGGTCGAGCTCGGGGTTGGCGGCTGGGCTCGCGCCGGGGGCGTAGCGGGACAGGAAGCCCCAGAGCACGGCGCGGTCCTCGGCGTTGGAGGCCGAGACCAGGTTGAGGAGCATCGTGAAGGAGACCGCGGTCGCGGGCGCGTTGCCGCCGGCGGCGCCGATCGTCTCGGGGGCCGGCGGGCGGCCGGAATGGATGTGCCAGACCGGGTTGCCGAGCTGCTGTTCGAGCGGCTGGCGCCGGTAGGCGTCCAGGAACTGGTAGTACTCGTCGACGTTCTTGGGGATCACGTCGAAGTAGAGCCGCTTGGCGGCCTTCGGCTCGCGGAACATGAAGAGCGACAGGCTCTCGGGCGAGGCATAGGTCAGCCACTCGTCGATAGTGAGGCCGTTGCCCTTGGACTTGGATATCTTTTCGCCCTTGTCGTCCAGGAAGAGCTCGTAGTTGAAGCCCTCGGGCGGCGCCTCGCCAAGGACGCGGCAGATCCGGCCGGAGATCTTGACGTTGTCGATGTGGTCCTTGCCGGACATCTCGTAGTCGACCCCGAGGGCGGCCCAGCGCAGGGCCCAGTCGGGCTTCCACTGCGCCTTGCAGCCGCCACCGGTCACCGGCGTCTCGAAGCGCTCGCCGGTGTCCGGGTCGGTCCACACGATGGTGCCGCGGGCGAGGTTGCGCTCCTCGATCGGCACCTGCATGACGACGCCGGTCTTCGGATGGACGGGCAGGAAGGGCGCATAGGTCTTGCGGCGCTCCTCGCGGAGCGTGGGCAGCATGATCGCCATGACGTCGTCGTAGCGCTCGAGCATGACGAGGAGCTTCGCGTCGAGGCGGCCCTCCGCGTAGTAGTCGGTCGCGCTGGCGAACTCGTACTCGAAGCCGAAGGCGTCCAGGAAGCCGCGCAGGCGCGCGTTGTTGTGGTGGCCGAAGCTGCCGTGGGTGCCGAAGGGGTCTGGCACGCGGGTCAGCGGCTTGCCGAGGTTTTGGCGCAGGAGGTCCTGGTTCGGAACGTTGTCGGGGACCTTGCGCATGCCGTCCATGTCGTCGGAGAAGCAGAGCAGGCGCGTCCTGACCTGCCCCTTCGTGAGGACGTGGAAGGCGTGACGGACCATGGTGGTTCGGGCCACCTCGCCGAAGGTGCCGATATGGGGCAGGCCCGAGGGTCCGTAGCCGGTCTCGAACAGGACCTCGTCCTTGGGCGCCTTCTCAAGCCGCGCGACGATCTTGCGGGCCTCCTCGAACGGCCAGGCTTTCGCCTTGGCCGCGGCCTCGACGAGGGCGGGGTCGAAGGCGAGGTCGAGCGGCGCGCGCGCGGTCATGGGCGGAGTCCCTGTCGGGTGGCGGGCGAAGGGCCGGCCGGCGGGGCGGCAGGCGCGCGGACACTAGTCAGGGGGGCCCGGGCCGTCAATCGCGCCCCCGACCCTGCTTCCCCTTGGACAATCGGCGGCGAGGACCTACCTTGCGGGCGCCGCCGGACCGGCGGGGAACCGAGGAGACCGTCTTTGAGCGATACCGCAAGCTCCCAGGACGCGCTCGTCACCGTGATGGTGACCATGTGCGTCGCAGACCACGACATGGCCAACGTGGAACTCTCGTCCATCGAGACCCTGATCGCGCGCCTGCCGGTCTTCGACGGATTCGACCGGTCGCGGATAGGCGCCATCGCGGACCGGGTGGCCGGGCGGCTGCAGGAGGCGAACGGGCTCGAGGCGATCCTGGACGAAGTGAAGTCGGCGCTGCCGGCCCGCCTGCAGGAGACCGCCTACGCGCTGGCCGTCGAGGTGGCGTCGGCGGACGTGGTGGCCGAGCAGGAGGAACTCCGCTTCATGGAGATGCTCCGGGACGCCTTCGAGGTGTCGCGGCTGAACACGGCGGCGATCGAGCACAGTGCCCGGGTGCGCTACCGCAAGGCCTGAGGCGCCGGCTCGAGGACCCGAATGGCGTGGATGTCGTCCACCACCACATGGGCGAGCGAGCCGAAGTGCTCGGCGCGGCTGGTGCCGGACAGGACGCCCACCGCGAGCCCGGCGCCGGCCTTGCGGGCGGCGGCCATGTCGCCCGCCGAATCCCCGACCATCAGCACGCGGGCCGGCGCCACGCCGGCGAGGGCGGCGAGATGCAGGAGCCCGTCGGGCTCGGGCTTGGAGGGGATCGGGTCGTCGCCGCACACCAGAGCGTGGACGAGCGGCTCGATGCCGATCAGCGGCAGGGTGGCGAGCGTGCCCAGGCGGTCGTCGGTGGTTAGGATCGAGGTCTTCACGCCGGCGGCGGCGAGGCGCCGCATCAGGCCGGCGACGTCGCCGACCGGCTTCAGCTCGGCGGCCGTCGGGGGATCCTGGAAGACGGGCCGGAACGCCCGCTGGGCCGTGCTCTCGGCCTCGTGCCATGGGTGCCCGTGGCGGTAGAGGACCGTCGCGCAGACGATGACGAGGCTCGGGATCGAGGCGACCGCGAGCGGGCTCTCGGGCAGGACGCGGCGGCTCGCCGGGTCGGCACCGAGGGTCGAGAAGAGGTCCGCGGCGAGGTCGGGCGAGCCGTCGACCTCGGCGATGGTGGCGGTGATGGCGGCCATCACCTTGCCGGACCAGAGGTGGTCGAAGTCGATCAGGGTGCCGTCCTTGTCGAAGACGACGAGATCGATCTCGCGGACATGACCGGCGACGTCGAGATTGGCCAAGCGAATGCTCCTCCGGTTGGGGAAGCCCAGTCTAGCGCGGCGCGCGCGATGTGCCATGGCCCGTTTCGAAGCGCGGTACCCGAAAAACGGGGACGCCCCGCCTCGCGGGTGCGAGGACGGGGCGTCCACGGGGTCGATCCTGGCGGGGATCCGGATCAGCGTCCGAGACGGACGAGCTCCTGGATGCGACCGCGGTCGACGCCGATGTCCGAGAGCTGACGGTCGTCGAGAGCGTTCAGCTGGCGGACGGCTTCACGGTAGGTCCGGTACCGCTCCCAGGAGTGGCGGACTTCGTTGGCGAGATGGGCGATGCTCATGATGACACCTAAGGTTAACAGATGGTTGCCGCATCGCAGCACGTCTTTTGGCGCGCTGCAGCATGGTCCGTAGATAGGCCGTTTGACCGTTTGGCAAAACCCCCGCCAGCGCAGCCTCAGCCATGCGCAATTGCATAGCCAAAGGGCATTCTGTTCAAAAATCGTTCACGATTCTGCATAACTACGGGGCGATTGGGGGGACTCGCCTCAGCGCCACATCCCCTTCAGCCGGGCGCCAACATCGATCCTCACGCCGGGCATCGGCCGGGCGGCGCCGGGGGCCTGGCGGTGCGCGGGCGGCCACGACACGGCGTCGAAGAGCCTCAGCAGCATGGCCGGGATGAAGCGGGTGCGGTTGGCGTAGACGTGCCGGTCGCCGGACTGGCCGTGTACGTAGAAGCGCTGCGGGGTGACGAGGGACAGCCGGTCGCGGGCGCGCGTCATTGCCACGTAGAGGAGGCGACGCTCCTCCTCGATCTCGTCGGAGGTCCCGGTGGCCATGTCCGAGGGGATGCAGCCGTCCACGGCGTTGAGGACGAAGACCGATTTCCACTCCTGGCCCTTGGCGGAATGGATCGTGGACAGGATCAGGTAGTCCTCGTCGAGGAGCGGCGGCCCGGCCTGGTCGCTGGTGGCGTTGGGCGGGTCGAGGGTCAGCTCGGTCATGAAGCGTTCCCGCGTCGGGTAGCCGGCGGCGATCTGCTCGAGCTGCGCGAGATCCTGGTTGCGCGTGATCGAGTCCTCGTAGCGGCGTTCCAGGTGCGGCTCGTACCAGCGGCGGACGAGGTCGAGCTCGGCGGGCCAGTCGGTCCGCCGCCGGGCGAGCGCGGCGAGGAGGGCGGCGAGGTCCGGCCAGCCCTCGGCGCGGGCCGGCGGCTCGAAGGCCGCGAAGGCGGCGGCGGGATCGTCGGCCGCGGCCATGGCGTCGAGCACCCGTCCGGCGGTCGAGGGGCCGACCCCGGTCAGGATCTGGACGACCCGGAAGCCGGAGACGCGATCGCGCGGGTTCTCGACGAAGCGCAGGAGCGCGAGCACGTCCTTGACGTGGGCGGCGTCGAGGAACTTCAGGCCGCCGAACTTGACGAAGGGGATGTTGCGGCGGGTCAGTTCCACCTCGAGCGGGCCGGAGTGGTGGGCGGCGCGGAAGAGCACCGCCTGGTCCTTCAGGCGGTCGCCGGCCTCGCGGTTCTCGAGCACCCGCTCGACGACGAAGCGGGCCTGGTCGGCCTCGTCCCGCACGGTGACGAGTTCGGGCCTGGCGCCCTCGCCGCGGTCGGACCAGAGGTTCTTGGTGAAGCGCTCGGCGGCGAGGTCGATGACGGCGTTGGAGGCGGACAGGATCGCCTGGGTCGAGCGGTAGTTGCGGGCCAGCGTGACAATGCGGGCGGGCGGGTCGAAGTGGCCGGGAAAGTCCAGGATGTTGCGCACCGTGGCGGCGCGGAACGCGTAGATCGACTGGGCGTCGTCGCCGACCACCGTCAGGCCGCGGCCATCCGGCTTCAGGGCGAGGAGGATCGAGGACTGGAGCTTGTTGGTGTCCTGGTACTCGTCGACGAGGACGTGGTCGAAGCGGGCGGCGAGGTGCCCGGCCAGGGAGGGTTCGGCGGCGAGGCCGGCCCAATAGAGCAGGAGGTCGTCGTAGTCGAGGACGTTCTGGCGCTGCTTCGCCTCCACGTAGGCCGCGAAGAGGGTCTTCAGGTCCGCCTCCCACTCCGCCGCCCAGGGGAACTGGCGCCGAAGCACGAGGGCGAGCTCGGCCTCGGCATTGACGGTGCGCGAGTAGATGGCCAGGCAGGTGTGCTTGGTGGGGAAGCGGCTCTCGCGGGCGTGCAGCCCGAGGTCGTGGCGGACGAGGTTGAGCAGGTCCGCGGAATCCTCCCGATCGTGGATCGTGAAGGCCGGATCGAGGCCGATCGCCTCGGCGTAGTCCCGCAGAATGCGTGCGCCGACGGCGTGGAAGGTGCCCGACCAGGGCACTTCGGCGGCCTTGGCGGCGGCCGGTCCCATCACGGCGGCGACGATCTTCTCGACCCGCCGCTCCATCTCGGCGGCAGCCCGGCGCGAGAAGGTCAGGAGCAGGAGACGGCGCGGGTCGGCGCCCTGCAGGATCAGGTGCGCGACCCGGTGGGCGAGCGTGCTGGTCTTGCCGGATCCCGCCCCGGCGATGACCAGCAGGGGCTCGGCCGGCCCGGCGCCGCCGTGCTCGACGGCGAGGCGCTGGTCCGGGTTGAGCTTGTCGAGATGCGCGTGCGCCATCGGCCCCTGGACGATTCGAGGTGGGCCGATCCTTCGTGATTCTTGCTTTGTTCGCAAGAGAGCAGGCCGGCGGTCGCCGGCCCTGCCTTCGACCGCGTCCGGACGGCCCCGGGAGGGGCCGTCTCCGCCGGCTCAGGCCTGGCGGATCTGGCCGGCGGCGCTGAGGGCCAGGACGGCGCCGACGCGGCTCGTGACGCCGAGCGCCCGGTAGGCCGCGCTGATATGGGCCTTGACGGTCGAGGCGCTGAGGCCGAGCCGGTGGGCGATCTGCTTGTTGAGGAGGCCCTGGGCGACCAGTTCGATCACCTTGCGCTGCTGGACCGTGAGGGCGGCGAGCGGGTCGCGCGGGCTCGCGGCGGCGGCGAGCGGCAGGCGGGGGGCTTCGGTGCGGGGGGTCTCGATCAGCGCGGTCTCGATCAGCGACATGGCGGTCTCCCTGGGCGTCTTCTGGAGGGTTCACCGTGGGCGCCGCAGTGCCGAAGCCGAGCCTAGCCGCCTTCGCATCTGCAGCACGGAATTGACCCGAATGGGCTAGTAGCATCGAAATTCTGTCGCTTGTAGCGGAATGATTCGCGATCCATTGTGCGTTACTGCACAACAGAGGCGACGATGCCGCGGACGGGATGGAGCGACTACGAGATCTTCCTGGCGGTGGCGCGCAGCGGGCAGATCAGCCGGGCGGGCCAGCAGCTCGGCCTCAACCACGCCACCGTCGGGCGCCGGATCGCGGCGCTGGAGGCGGCTCTCAAGGCACGGCTGTTCGACCGCTCGCCGCGGGGCTACCAGCTCACCGGGGCGGGCGAGCGGCTGGTCGCCTCGGCGGAGGCCATGGAGGCGGCGGTCCGGGCGGCGGAGAGCGAGGTCGGCGAGGGCGACCCGACCCTGACCGGGACGGTGCGGATCGGCGCGCCGGACGGGTTCGGCACGCTCTTCCTCGCGCCGCGGATCGGCGACTTCTGCCGCCGGCATCCGGCCGTGGAGCTGCAGATCATCCCGATCGCGCGGCCCTTCAGCCTTTCGCGGCGCGAAGCCGACATCGCGATCGGATTGTCGTCGCCGGAGGGCGGGCGGCTCGTCTCGCGCCGGCTCACCGACTACACACTCGGGCTCTACGCCACGGAGGCCTATTTCGCCGAGCGGGGCCGGCCGGAGCGGCTCGAGGAGCTGCGCCGCCATCGCGGCATCGGCTACATCCAGGACCTGATCTTCATGCCGGAGATCGACTATCTGGACGAGGTCGGCAGCGGGCTCCGACCCCGCATCACCAGCTCGAGCCTGATCACCCAGCTCAACGCCGCGCGCGCCGGGGCCGGCCTGTCGGTCCTGCCCGACTTCTGCGCGGCGGAGTTTCCTGAACTCCGGCCGGTGCTCGGCGACCGGATCCGGCTGCGCCGCGCCTTCTGGCTCGTGATGCACGAGGATACGCGGCGGGTGGCACGCGTCCGCCATGCGGCTGACTTCGTCGCGGCCCGGGTGGAGGCGGAGGCGGCGCGGTTCCTGCCCTACGGCTGAGCCTCAGTGCCAGCCGGACCAGACCCCGAAGGCGCCGGAAACGACCAGGCTCGCGCCCCAGACGGCGTCGAGGTCGAACCAGGTACGGCTCAACGCCTTCAGGCCGAGCCAGCGATAGACCGCGTAGGCGAGCGCGCCGCCAGCCGCGATCATCACCAGACTGTGCAGGACCGCGACGCCGAGGGCGGCGGCGACGTTGCCGGCGGCGGCCGCGGCGGGTCCGGCCTGCGGATCGGCGGTGCACAGGCCGAGCACGACGGGGACCAGCATCAGCCCGGCGCCGTGCGCCAGCGCCACCAGGAACGACCAGAGCGCGATGCGGGCGGGCGGAATGCGGGCGAGGAAACGCGGGTGACGGCGGTCGACGAGACGCCAGAGCCCGAAGGCGACGACCAGCAGGCCGGCCCCGACGCGGATCTCGCGGCTCCAGTCCATCACCACGGCGAGCGCCGCGAAGGGCAGGAGCACGAGCGTCATGGCGGCGAGGTGGCCGGCCGCCAGCGGCACGAGCGCGGCGAAGACCGCGCTGCCGCGCCGTTCCCAGAGGCCCGCCGACAGGGCGAGCGGCCAGCCCATCCCGGGGTTCAGCCCGTGATAGAGGCCGCTCGCGACGACCAGGAGCCAGAGTGTCGCCGTCGCGCTCACGCGGACGGGTAGCAGAAGCTGTCGGTCGAGCAGTCGCCGCCTTCGAGCCGGACCTGGTGGGCCGCATAGCCCGCCGGGAACTCGACGTGGAAGTCGGGATCGAGCTCGAGCCCGCCGTTCTCGCCGGCCCGGGCCATCACGGCGGCGCCGGGCAGGACGCCGTCCACATAGAACTGCCGGTCCCAGGTGGAATAGAGCGAGTTGGTGAAGTAGACCCGCCGGCCGTCGCGGCTGATCTCGACCATCTGCGGGCCGCCCGTGAAGGGCCGGCCGTCCGGATGCGGTGCGCGCCGGGCGATGCCGCCGATCCGGACCGAGCCCGAGTGGCGGGGCTTCATGGGATCGGAGACGTCGTACTGGCGCAGTTCCCCGGTGCCCCAGCAGGAGACGTAGAGGAAGCGGTCGTCCATCGAGAGGTCGATGTCGGTGACGAGCGGCGGCACGGCGCCGAAGCCCTTCAGGAGCGGCGGCAGCAGGTCGGCGTCGGCGGCCTCGGGCGGGATCGTGGCGGTCTTGGCGATGTGGAAGCGGCCGCCCTCGCGCCACCATGTCCAGATCGACCCTTCCAGGTTGGTGGTGTCGACCACCACGCCGAGGAACCCGTATTCCTTGACCGGGTCGTGGGCGGGACGGACCTCAAGGGCCATCTGGTGATTGGCGCCGAGGTCGATGGTCTGAACGTTTCGGCGGGCGCGCAGGTCCCAGAAGTGAACCTGGTGGCCGTAGCGGTTGGCCAGCAGGTCCTCGGGGACGATGCCGTTCTCGAACTGGGGCGGCAGGCCCCACTCGCTGGTCACCATGTAGTCGCGGGGCAGGTTCCACCAGAAATCGTAGTGGAGCTTCTGCGGGCCGCGATCGATCTCCCAGCGGCCGCGGACCTCGAAGGTCTCGCAGTCCATGATGAAGACGCCCGGAGGACCTTGCGTGCCGTCCGGCCCGGCGCCGCCGAGGGTGGAGACGTAGATGCCCTCCGGTCCGCAGTGGACCGTGTGGGGGCGGGAGTAGCCGGTCTTGGCGAAGACCTCCTCGGGCTCGATGATCTTGACGATCTTCGCCTGCCTGGGGTCCGGCTTCGTGTCGACGATGTAGATGCGGGAGGAGCGGATGCCGGGGATGATCAGGTAGCGGCGTTCCAGGAAGGCGTGTCCGCTCATGGGAGAGAGGGCGGACGAGCAGGCGTTCCAGCCGAAGTGGTGGAACTCGTCGCCGCGGTTGGGCATCGTGACGGTGTGGACGATCCGGCCGTATTGCGCGGACGCAGGATCGACGTCGATCACAGCCAGTCCGTCGGGCTGAGAGAAATCGGGGCTCAGCATGAGCGTGTAGGCCACCTTCTCGGGCGGGGCCTCCATGGCGATCCGAGGAGAGGCATAGAAGGTCGGGTCCGGCCGCATCGTCTCGAGCATTTTCATCCTCCCGTGAAGTCTTGTGCGACAGCCTCCGTTACGGAACCTGTTCTAGTCAGCGATCCTGACATGCTTCGTTGGCCCCGATCGGCTGCCGCCGGGCGGAGGATAATCCTTGCCGGATGCTTTGTCTGCGCGGTGCCGTCGGGTGACCCGGTACGAGGCAGGGCGTCCGCGCGCTGCGGCCCTGCCGATTTGCCTTCGGGGGGCAAATCCTCTAATGGCCCGGGATCGTCACCCGCCCAAGGCTTCCCATGACCGGCCACAGCTTCGACGTCCTCGGCATCGGCAATGCCATCATGGACATCCTCGCCCGCACCGACGACGACTTCCTGGTCCGGGAGGGGCTCGCGAAGGGCTCCATGCGGCTGATCGATACCGAGGAGGCCGAGCGGCTCTACAGCCACATGGGACCGGCCCGCATGGTGTCCGGCGGCTGCGCCGGCAACACGATGGCGGGGGTGGCGTCCTTCGGCGGCAAGGCGGCCTTCATCGGCAAGGTGGCAGCCGACGAGCTCGGGCGCGCCTACGGCCACGACATCCGGGCGATCGGGGTCCACTTCGACACGCCCGTCCTCGAGGCCGGCGCGCCAACCGCGCGGTCGATGATCCTGGTCACGCCGGACGGCGAGCGGACCATGAACACCTATCTGGGCGCCTGCACCCACCTCACCCCGGACGACATCGACCCGGAGGTCGTCGGCGCGGCCGGCATCACCTACCTGGAAGGCTATCTCTGGGATCCGCAGGCCGCCAAGGAGGCGTTCCGGGTCGCGGCGGGGATCGCGCATGCGCGCGGCCGGCTGGTCGCGCTGACGCTGTCGGATTCCTTCTGCGTCGACCGCTACCGCCCGGAGTTCCTGGACCTGATCCGGTCGGGGACCGTGGACATCGTGTTCGCCAACGCCGCCGAGGTGCGTTCGCTCTACCAGACGGCGGACTTCGGGACGGCGCTCGCGGGGCTCAGGCAGGACGCGAAGCTCGCGGCCGTGACCCTGTCGGAGGCTGGGTCGCTGGTGGTCACCCGGGAGGAGACCGTGCAGGTCGACGCCCATCCGGTCGAGACCGTCGCGGACACGACGGGGGCGGGCGACCTCTACGCGGCTGGGTTCCTGTTCGGCCTCGCCCGTGGCTACGACATGGAGACCTGCGCCCGGTTCGGGGGGCTCGCGGCGGCGGAGATCATCTCCCACCTGGGCGCCCGCCCGGAGGCGGACCTCGCCGACCTCGCCCGGCAGTCCGGGCTGCTGCGCTGACGCCGGCGGGGCTGCGACCCCGCTGCGGCAACTCTCCGGGGGTCTCGCGCGTTAAGGCCAAGGCCGAGTGGCCGAACGCGGAGACCACCATGTCGATCTCACTCGCCTTCACCCAGTTCGCCAATGCCGTGGCGCGGGCGGCCGGACGGCCGATCACCTTCGCGCTCTGCTGTCTCCTGGTGATCGGCTGGGCCGTCACCGGCCCGATGTTCCACTTCTCGGACACGTGGCAGCTGGTCATCAACACCGGGACGACGATCATCACCTTCCTGATGGTCTTTCTGATCCAGAACAGCCAGAACCGCGACGGCTCGGCCATCCAGACCAAGCTCGACGAGTTGATCCGGGTCACGGAGGCCCGAAACTACTTCATCGGCATCGAGCACCTGACCGAGGAGGCGCTGGAGGAGATCCGGCGGCGCTGCGAGCGCGAGGCGGGCCAGGCCCGGCCGGGCGACAAGCGCTTCGGCGGCGTCGAGGCGACCGAGCGGTCGCTCGACCGGCTGACCGACACGACCCTCGCCGGCTGACCCTTCCGCGCCGCCCGTCCAAGACCCTCAGAACGGAGATTCCATGGCGGGCGAGCGCGAGCGTCTCCACCACGAACCGCATCTCAGCGAGGGCGAGGCGCAGGCGATCGAAGATCGGCTGATGCTCCGGCCGGTCGCGGTCTACGAGGTCGTGCGTCAGGAGGGCGAGGAGGAGCTGGCGCGGCCGGCCTCCAGCCTGTGGTGGTCCGGGATCGCCGCGGGCATCTCGATCGGGTTCTCGCTCGTCGCCGAGGGCGTCCTGCACGGGATGCTGCCGGACGCGCCCTGGCGGCACCTGGTCGAGAGCTGGGGCTATACGGTCGGTTTCCTGATCGTGATCCTGGGTCGCCAACAACTCTTCACCGAGAGCACGCTGACGGCGGTCCTGCCGGCGCTCGCCGACCCGAGCCGGGCGCACGCGACCGGCCTCGCCAGGGTCTGGGGCATCGTGCTCGCCGCCAACATGGTGGGCACGGCGGTGTTCGCGGCCGGGCTCGCCTGGGGACGCTTCGTGCCGGCCGAGTTCGACGCCGGCATCCTGGCGGTGGCGCGGCACCTCATGGAAGCGGGCTCGGCGGACTTCTTCTTCCGGGCGATCGTCAGCGGCTGGCTGATCGCGACGGTGGTGTGGCTCATCCCCTCGTCGGAGAGCGCCGCCTTCTTCGTGATCGCGGCCATCACGTATCTGATCGCGCTCCTCGGCGTCACGCATGTCGTCGCAGGCGCGGTCGACGTGTTCTACCTGGTCTTCCTCGGCGAGATCTCCGCCGGGCACGCGCTGTTCGGCTTCTTTCTGCCGACGCTCCTCGGCAACATCGTGGGCGGCTCCGCGCTCTTCGCCCTCGTCGCCTATGCGCAGGTGCGCGAGGAGATGGCGACGGAACCGAGAGCGGGGCCGAAGCATTGCCCCTCGGAACACCGGCCTTCGGCCGGCGACGAGCGGGAGCACGTTGAATGAAAGCCGATCTCCGGTTTACCCTGGATCTCGCTCGTGCGGGGGCCGCCAACGCGGCGGCCGGCGTACACGCCGCCGTGACCATCACGCAGCGGCTGCCCGCCTTCTCGGCCGTGGCCATGGCGCCCTTCGCGGGCGCCGCGGCCGCCGCCGAGGTGGAACTCGCGATGACCGAGAAGGTCGCGGCGATCTGGCTCGGCGCCATCGAGGCGGGGCTGGAATGGCAGCGCTTCGGCTTCGCCCTGGCCAGCGGCGCGGTCAGGCCCGAGGCCGTGCCGAGCCGCTGGCTGGCGGTCGCGGAGGCGGCGGCCGGGCCGGCACGACGAACGGTGCGGGCCAATGCGAAGCGGCTGACCCGGCCCGACCGCTGACCCACGCGGGCGCGACCTGCGGGACCCCCCCCCGCAGGCTCTTGCCCGGCTCACGAAGGTCCAACCGGTATAACGGTCTTGGTTTTTGTCCTGCCGGGCTTGTCCCGGCCATCCAGGACGGGCGCGCGGTCTCCGTGGCATGCTTTGCCGGGACGAGCCCGGCCATGAAAAATCCTAAGCTCGGACCCTCGTGGGTCCGGGCTCAGAGCTTGCGCAGGCGGACGGTCTCGATCTGGTGGCGGCCGCCCTTGTGCAGGATCAGGTCGGCGCGGGGGCGGGTCGGGAAGATGGTCTCCCGCAAGTTCACCAGGTTGATGTTGGTCCAGAGGTCGTTGGCGATGCCCAGCGCCTCGTCGGCGGAGATCTTCGAGTAGCGGTGGAAGTAGCTCTGCGGGCTTTTGAAGGCCGTCTCGCGCAGCCGCATGAAGCGTTCCACGTACCACTGGTGCAGCAGCGGCTCCTCGGAATCCAGGTAGATCGAGAAATCGAAGAAGTCGGACACGAAGGGCACCGCCGTCCCGTCGCGCGGCAGCCTGGTGGTCTGCAGGACGTTGAGCCCCTCCAGGATCAGGATGTCGGGGCGGTCGATCGTCACGGTCTCGCCGGGCACCACGTCGTAGACCAGGTGGGAGTAGACGGGGGCCGAGACATTCGCCTTGCCGGCCTTGATGTCGGACAGGAACCTCAGCAGCGTCGGGATGTCGTAGCTCTCTGGGAAGCCCTTGCGGCGCATCAGGCCTTCCCGCTCCAGCACGGCGTTGGGGTAGAGGAAGCCGTCCGTGGTGATCAGGTCCACCTTCGGGCTCGACGACCAGCGCGACAGGAGCGCCTTGAGGACGCGCGCGGTGGTCGACTTGCCGACCGCCACCGAGCCGGCGATGCCGATGACGAAGGGCACCTTGCCGTCGCGGACGCCGAGGAATCGGCTCGTCACCTGGAACAGGCCCTGGGTCGCCTCGACATACATGGAGAGGAGGCGCGAGAGGGGCAGGTAGATGTCGATGACCTCGTCGAGCGAGATCGGGTCGTTGAGGCTGCGCAGGCGCTCCAGGTCCTCGACCGTCAGGGTCAGCGGCATGTCGGCGCGCAGGTTGGACCATTCGGTGCGGTCGAAGACGCGGTAGGGGCTCGCGTCCGTCGCCCGGAGGCGTTCGATCGCCTCGGCCGAGAGGGCGGGGGCCGGGATGTCCGCGGCCAGGGATGCGACCATCGAGCCTCGGTCCACGGCCGAGCTCCTCTCCTCAGGACGCCCCGCGGACGACCCCCGCGCGGCGCCTCTCGTTTTCCAGACTCCGCCGCGGCGAGCCACGGCGCTCGATCCGTCCCGATCCGCCCCTATCCGGCGGGACGGGAGGCCTTCTCGTCCAGCCCCGAACGCGCCGTGCGGGACTGGAGTTCGGCATAGACCTCGCCGAGCGGGACTCCGGCCGCCCGGAGGACCACCAGGAGGTGGTAGAGCACGTCCGCGGATTCCTTCACGAGGTCCGTGCGGTCGCCCGAGACGGCCGCCAGCGCCGCCTCGACGGCCTCCTCGCCGAGCTTCTTGGCGCAGCGCGGCATGCCCTTCGCGAGGAGCTGACGCGTATAGGAGTTCTCCGCGTCGGAGGTGGCGCGGCGGGCGATCATCGCCTCGAGATCGTCGAGCGTAAAGCCGGACATAAGTCGCGTTTGCCCCGGAAGGGATTGGCGTTCCCGCGTTCTTACGGCCTCGCGGATCAAGAGTCCAGACGGACTGGTATGCCACATGCCAGCATGTGATCCTTGGCCTGTCGGATCGTATAGGTGCCGAAGTGAAAGATCGAGGCGGCCAACACGGCGCTGGCCCCGCCGTCGCGGATGCCCTCGACCAGATGATCGAGCGTTCCGACGCCCCCCGAGGCGATGACGGGCACCGGCACGGCATCGGAGACCGCGCGCGTGAGCTCCAGGTCGAAGCCGCTCTTGGTCCCGTCGCGGTCCATGGAGGTCAGGAGCAGTTCGCCGGCGCCCAGCGCGACGACCTCTCGGGCGTAGCCGATCGCGTCGATGCCGGTCCGGTTGCGGCCGCCATGGGTGAAGACCTCCCAGCGCGCCGGGGCGCCGGGATCGGAGACCCGCTTGGCGTCGATGGCGATGACGATCGACTGGCCGCCGACCTGTCGGACCGCGTCGGCGACGAACTGGCGGTCGCGCACTGCGGCGGAATTGATCGAGACCTTGTCGGCACCGGCTTCCATCAGGTTGCGGATGTCGTCGAGCGTGCGGATGCCGCCGCCGACGGTCACCGGCATGAAGCAGACCTCGGCGGTGCGCCGGACCACGTCGAGGATGATGCCGCGGTTCTCGTGGCTGGCCGTGATGTCGAGGAAGCACAGCTCGTCCGCGCCGGCGGCATCATAGGCCTCGGCGGCCTGGACCGGATCGCCGGCGTCGACCAGGTCGACGAAGTTCACGCCCTTGACGACACGGCCGTCCTTGACGTCCAGGCAGGGGATGACGCGGGACTTGAGCATGCGACCCTCGGCTTCTCGGCCGGGCGCGCCCCGGCACCGCCCGTCTTAGCCGAAACGCGGGCCCGGGCGCCATCGCGTTCGCATCGGCGGCGCCGTCGCGCTACTTGGGCCGCTTGTCGTCGGGCAGGTCGTCGTCGGAGAGGATCCGCCAGCCCGCCCCGTCCAGGTCCTCGTACTGGCCGGACCGCAGGCTCCACATGAAGGCCGCCAGCCCCAGGAAGCCGAGGGCGAGCGCGACGGGGATCAGGAATACCAGGACGTCCATGGCCGTGCCTCACTCGCTTCCGCCGCCGGAATCGCCGCTGCCCGAGTCGCCGCCGCCCGAATCGGCGGCGTCCGAGCCCCCGCCGTCGTCCGATCCGCCCGCGGATGCCTCGCCGCCGAGGAGGGCCCCCGCCCAGGCGCCGAAGCCGCCCGCGAAGCCGGCCGAAGCCGCACCGGGCTGGGCGGCGTAGGCGGCCGGTATCGCGGCATCCCCGTCGCTGCGCTGGGCCGGGCGGCGGTCGCCGCCGTCGTCGGAGGCGGACGAGGACGATCCCGAGTCCCAGCCGTCGTCGTCGTTCGTCGACTTGCGGGCGGCGGGACGGTGGCGGCGCCTCCAGTCGAGGTAGTGCAGGACCACGAGCAGCGCAACCAGGAGCGCCGCGCCCGCCCAGGACAGGACCTCGGCGGCGGCGAGCCCGACGGCGACCAGGATCCCGAGGGCGAGGAGGCGGTTGCTCACCGGGCGGATCCGCCCGGGGCCGCGGCGGTTCCGCTGCCCAGGCGCAGCCGGAGGGCGTTGACGGTGACCACGATCGAGGAGCCCGACATGGCAAGGGCCGCGACCAGGGGCGTCACCAGCCCGACGATGGCGACCGGGACCGCGACGAGATTGTAGAGGATCGAGATCCAGAGGTTCTGCACCATGGCGGCGCGCGCCTTGCGGGCGATCGCCAGGGCGTCGGCCACGGGGGCGAGCCGGTCGCCGAGGAAGACGGCGTCGGCGGCGGCCTGCGAGAGGTGCACGGCGGTCACGGGCGAGAGCGAGACGTGGGCGGCGGCCAGCGCCGGGGCGTCGTTGAGGCCGTCGCCGACCATCAGCACGGCGCGGCCTTCCGCCTTCAGGGCCTCCAGCCGGGCGATCTTGCCGGCGGGCTTCAGGCCGGCGGACCAGTCGGCGATGCCGAGCGCGGCGGCGGCGGCCCGCACGGCCTCCTCGCGGTCGCCGGAGAGGATCTCCAGCCGGTAGCCCGCGCCGCGCAGCCGCTCGACCACCGCGACGGCGTCGGGACGCAGGCCTTGCGCGAAGGCGAAGAGGGCCGTGTCGACGGAGCCCTTGCGGAATGCGACCAGCGAGGCCTCGGGCCAGCGGGCGCGGGTCGCCGCCAGGGTCTCGGCGGTGACGCCGCAGAAGTCGGGCGCGCCCAGGCGCCAGACCGCGCCGTCGACCTCGGCCTCGAGGCCCTGCCCGGGCACCTCGATCGACTCGGCGACCGGGTTGCCGGCGCCGGCGGCCGCCGCGAGGGCGATGCCGAGCGGGTGGCGGCTCGAGGCGGCGAGCCGGCCGGCATCGGCGAGCAGGAGCGGATCGAGCCCGGCCATGTCGAGCAGGCGCGGCTCGGGCAGCGTCAGCGTGCCGGTCTTGTCGAACACGACCGTGTCGGCCGAGGCGAGCCGCTCGATGGCGTCGCCGGCATGGATCAGCACGCCCTTGCGGAAGAGGAGGCCCGAGGAGACGACCTGGACGGCCGGGATGGCGAGCGCCAGCGCGCAGGGGCAGGTGATGATGAGGACCGAGACGGCGACCACCAGGGCGTGGTCGGCGGGCTGTCCGAGGAGGAGCCAGCCCGCGAAGGTGAGGAGCGCGGTGAGATGGACGACCGGCGCATAGGCGCGGGCGACGCGGTCGGCGAGGCGCATGTAGCGCGACTTGGCCTGGGCGGCGGCCTCCAGCAGCCGGTTGACCTCGTCGAGAAGCGTCCCCTCCTTGGCGGCCGTGACGCGCACCCGGAGGGTGCCGGTGACGTTCAGGGTGCCGGCATAGACGCGGTCGCCGGGGCCCGTCTCGACCTCGGTGGTCTCGCCGGTGACGAGGCTCTGGTCGATGCCGGACCTACCGCTCTCCACCAGGCCGTCGACCGCGACCCGCTCGCCGGGGCGGACGAGGACGAGGTCGCCGGGGTCGATGCGCGAGACCGGCACCTCCTTGGCGGCGCCGTCCGGACCGAGCCGGACCGCCGTGACGGATCGCAGCGCGGCGACATTCTCGGCGACCGAGCGGGTGCGGCGGCGCATGTTGTGGTCGAGGAAGCGGCCGAGCAGCAGGAAGAACAGCAGCATCACGGCCGAGTCGTAGTAGGCGTGCTCGGCGGAGCGGAGCGTCTGCCAGAGCGAGAGCCCGATCGTCAGCGTGATGCCGATCGAGATCGGCACGTCCATGTTGGTACGGCCGACGCGGAGCGCGCGCCAGGCGGACCGGAAGAAGGGGCGGCCCGAATAGGCGACGGTCGGCAGCGCGATCAGGGCGGAGAGCCAGTGGAAGAAGTCGCGGGTGACTGGCTCGATGTCGGAAACGTTGCCGGCCCAGACGGAGACCGACAGGAGCATGATGTTCATGGCCGAGAAGCCGGCGACCGCCAGGGCGCGCAAGAGCGCCTTGGCCTCGGCCTCCTCCTCGGCGGTCCTGCGGCCCGGGTCGAAGGGGTGGGCGCGGTAGCCGAGGCTCTCCAGCCGCCGCACGACGGCGCCCGCGTCGGTCTCGCCGGCCGTCCAGTCGACGGCGAGCCGATGGGTGGTGAGGTTCAGGCGGGCATGCCGGACGCCGGGCAGGGCGGCGAGGCCGTGCTCGATGGTCGACATGCAGGCCGCGCAGGTGATGCCCTCCACGGCGAGATCCATGTGGAGCGCACCATCGGCCCGGGGGGTCGCGAAGGCGTTCCAGTCGCGGACATGCGGGGAGAGCGGCTCGGCGTCGGCCGGCGTGAGGACGGGAGCGTTCATGGCATCGCGGCTCAACGCAGGATCAGGCGGCTCTGCGACAGGAAGAGCCGGCCCTCGGCGCCCTTGGCCTCGATGACGAGTTCCCACTGGCCCGCCTGGACGCCGTCCGTCTCGCCGGAAAAGACCCCGGTGGCGCCGGCCAGGGGGCGGAGCGCGACCGCATGATCCTCGGCCCGGTTGGTCGGACGCTGCAGGACGGCGCTGAAGTCGGGGGCGGCGACGGGCTGGCCGGCGGCATCCTTCGCCATCACGCGGACCGCCACGTGGCCGTCGGCGTCGCGGCGCGCCGAGGCGTCGACCACCCAGCCGCGGGCATTCTGAGCCGCCGCGGCGGCGATCTCGCGGTTGTAGCGCTGGCTCGCCGTGTAGGACGAATCCGTCACCGTTCCGGGGAAGCTGCCCACGGCGTAGTAGAGCATCGCGCCGTTGGCGACGAAGATCGTCAGGAAGAAGAGGACGGTGATGGCCAGGACGTGCCGGCCGGTCAGGACGAAGCCCTTCGGGTCTTCGGTGGTCATCGACATATGCCCCTCCGCACGGGTCGAGGCGGACCCTGCCCTCCCCTCGAGGGAACGATCCGCGGATGGTGCCCTTCTAGCGCGTGGCGGAGGGCCGGTCTTTGAGGGAAATCATGCAAGCCGGACAGCTTCGCGGTCAGCGCGCGACGCGGCCGCCGGCGGCCTCGATCAGGGCGGCGACCCGGGTCTGTCCGCGCGCCCGGGCATGCGCGAGCGGGGTGACGCCGTCGCGGTCGGCGAGGTTCGGGTCGGCGCCGGCGGCGAGGACGAGGCGCGCGGCCTCGACATGGCGCGGGCCGCCGTCGCCTAGGATGACGATCTCCAGGAGGCAGGTCCAGCCGAGGTCGTTGACGTGGTCGACGTCGATGCCGGTCGTCAGCAGGAAGGCGATCGCGTCGACATGGCCGCGCTCGCAGGCCGGGATGAGCGCGTTGCCGCCGAAGCGGTTGCGGACGGTCAGGTCGGGCCCGCGCGGGACCATGGCCTTGAGGATGGCGGTCCGGCCCAGCGCGCCGGCGAGGAGCCAGGGGGTGTCCCGGTTGCCGGCCTGGGCGTTCACGTCGGCGCCGGCGGCCATGAGGGCCTCGGCGACCTCCACATGGCCGCCCTGGACGGCGAGGAGGAGCGGCGTCTGCCCGAACCCGTCGCGCGGGTCGGCCGGCATGCCACCGGCGAGGAGGTCCCGGACGGCGGGGAGGTCGCCGGCTCCGGCGGCACGAAAGAGGGGCGTTGCATCGGGCAGCGGGGTCAGCGCGGACGCGGTCATGGCGGCTCCGGACCAGGCGAGGACGCCGGCGAGCGCGGCAGCCGGTCGCGCGAGACGTCTCCGTGACGGCTTTCCGGCGTCGGGCATGGGTGCGGCCTCCTCGGGTCGCGCCAGCGTAGCACGCGACAGGGCGCCGGGACCGGGCCGGCCGATCACCTTGCGGTCATCGGCCGGCGGCCGCGTCACGGCGCCTTGAAGAAGTCCTTGGCGGCCGCGGTCTCGCCGGTGACGGTTTCGCGGACGCTGAAGACGACCGGGGTCGAGGTGGGCAGCGGCGTGCCCTTCGGGGTCAGCACCGTGACGCGCAGCTCGCGGGTCTGGTCGGGCTCGACGCTCAGGACCGGCTTGCCGTCGACCATCTTCTCGGGGCCGTTGACGTCCAGGTGCGCGCCGGCCGGCAGGCCCTCCACGGCGAGCACGAAGTCGCGCGCCTCGCGGTCCTTGTTGAGGATGCGCACCGTGTAGCCGTTGCGGACGGAGCCGTCGGAATTGACCACGAATACGGGGTTGCGGTCGTGCAGGACGTTGACGCCGACGGTGGCGCGGGTCGTCAGCGCGAAGACCATCACGGCCGCCACGATGGCGATCACGGCGACGTAGAGGACGGTGCGGGGGCGGACGAAGCGGTAGATCTCCGGCTTGCCCTGCTCCCGACGCTCGATGTTGATGTCGGTGTCGTAGGCGATCAGCCCGCGCGGACGGCCGACCTTGTCCATGACGTTGTCGCAGGCGTCGATGCAGAGGCCGCACTGGATGCAGGAGAGCTGGATGCCTTCGCGGATATCCGTGCCGGTCGGGCAGACGACGACGCACTGGCGGCAGTCGATGCAGTCGCCGGCGTCCTCGCCGGCGGCGCGCAGCTTCTCGGCCGTCTTCATGGAGGTGCGCGGCTCGCCGCGGTCGACCCGGTAGGAGACGTTGAGGGCCCATTCGTCGGTCAGGGCGGCCTGGATGCGCGGCCAGGGGCACATATAGATGCAGACCTGCTCGCGCGCGAAGCCGGCGAGCACGTAGGTCGTGCCGGTCAGGATGGCGATCCAGATGTAGGCGACCAGTGGCGCGTCGAAGAACAGCAGGTCGCGGACGAGGGTCGGGGCGTCGGCGAAGTAGAGCACCCAGGCGCCGCCGGTCCACCAGGCGATCATGAGCCAGAGCGCGTGCTTGGCGGCCTTGCGGCCAACCTTGTCGGCCGTCCAGGGGGCCTGGTCGAGCTTCATGCGGTCGCGCCGGTCGCCCTCGGTCCAGCGCTCGACGGCGAGGAAGAGATCGGTCCAGACCGTCTGCGGGCACAGGTAGCCGCACCAGACGCGCCCGGCGAGCGCGTTCATCAGAAACAGCGCGAGCGCGGCCAGGATCAGGAGGCCGGTGATGTAGTAGACTTCCTGCGGCCAGATCTCGATGAAGAAGAAGTAGAAGCGCCGGTTGGGGAAGTCGATCAGGACGGCCTGGTCCGGGTGGCCGGGGCCGCGGTCCCAGCGGACGAAGGGGAGCAGGTAGTAGATGCCGAGGCAGGCGATCAGCAGGCCCCACTTGATCTTGCGGAAGGTGCCTTGGACGGCGGCCGGGTAGACCTTCTTGTGATCCTCGTAAAGGCTGTCATTGGCGGGGGATCCCCCGCCGGGCACCGTTTCGGCCCGCATGATGTCGCTCCTCGTCCGGCCGGGACCGGTCCGTCCTGGACCCTGCCGTTCCCGCCGATCAATGCGCCCCGACAGCCGGGGTCGCCTTGATCGAGGTCAAAGCCTAACCGGGTCCGTAGTCAAGGGTCTATTAGGATATTCTAATTAATTCAGGCTCGGCCATCCCGGACGCATCACTCCGCGGCGAGGCGTTGGACGCGGGACTGGCCGATGATGGCGCGGAGTTGCGCGGGCTTGAGCGGCTTGTTGAGGACCTGCATCCCCTTTTGGCGGGCCGCTTCCCGGACCTGCGGCGACCGGTCCGCGGTGATGAGCACGGCCGGCAGGTCGGCGCCGAAGAGCCAGCGCAGGTAGGTGGCGGCCTCGATCCCGGTTCCCTCGTCGAGGTGATAGTCCACCAGCAGCACGTCCGGGGCGCGGCCGAGTTCCTTGAGGCGCGCGGCGGCCGCCTTCTGGTCGCGGGCGGCGACGACCTCCGCGCCCCAGCCGGTCAGCAGCGTCGCCATGCCGTCGAGGATGGCCTGCTCGTTGTCGACGCAGACGGCGAGGAGCCCGTCGAAGCGGCCGGGCACTGGGCGGACCTGGCCGGCCTCGGGGGGCGCGGCCGGGACCGGGGCGGCCAGGGGGAGCTCGACCGTGAAGCGCGAGCCGCGCCCGTCCTCCGAGTGCAGCCCGATGGGGTGGCCGAGGACACGGCTGATGCGCTCGACGATCGAGAGGCCGAGCCCGAGGCCGCGGGCGACGCGGGCCCCCTCCTCCAGCCGCTGGAACTCCTCGAAGATCACCCTGCGCTTGGAATCCGGGATGCCGAGGCCGGAATCGAGGACCTCGATCACCACCCTGCCCTTGCGGCGGCGGCAGCCGACCAGCACGCGCCCCTCGGGCGTGTACTTGATGGCGTTGGAGACCAGGTTCTGCACAAGGCGGCGCAGGAGGCGCCGGTCCGAACGGACGCTCAGGGACGAGGGGACGACGCGGAAGTCGAGGCCGCGCTCGCGGGCGATCGGCTCGAACTCGACCTTGAGCGGCTTCAGGATCTCGTCCAGCCGGAACACGCCGAACTCGGGCTTGAGGGCACCCGCGTCGAGGCGCGAGATGTCGAGAAGCGCGCCGATGATCTCCTCGACGGCGTCGAGGGACTGCTCGATGTTGGAGGCGAGGTGCGAGAAGCCGGTGCCTTCCGCCTTCTCGACGAGGCTGGTGGAGTAGAGGCGGGCGGCGTTGAGCGGCTGCAGGATGTCGTGGCCGGCGGCGGCGAGGAAGCGGGTCTTGCCGAGGTTGGCCTCGTCGGCGGCGCTCTTGGCGCGCGACAGGGCGTCGTTGAGGCAGGTCAGCTCCTCGGTGCGTTCGCGCACGCGGCGCTCCAGGCTCTCGTTGACGCGCGCCAGCTCCTCGGCATGGGCGACCCGCTCGGTGATGTCGGTCCAGGTGGTGACGATGCCGCCGTCCGGCATGGGGCTCGTCCGGATTTCGAGCACGCGGCCGGAGGAGACGAGCTTCTCCTGGAAGGTCTCCAGCCGGCCGACCAGGCGGTCGATGCGGTCCTTGACGATCTTCTCCGGGTTGCCCGGCCCGAACTCGCCGCGCTCGGCCCGGTCGCGGACGATGACGGAGAGCGGCGTGCCCGCCTGGGCGAGCTCCGGGGCGATCTCGAGCACCTGGCGGAACTCGCGGTTCCAGCAGATGAGGCGCAGCTCCTTGTCGAAGACCGAGATGCCCTGGCGGACCTGGTCGAGGGCCGTCTGGAGAAGGTCGCGGTTGTACTGGATGGCCGCCGAGGCGTCGTCCAGGAGCTTCATGGCGGCCTTGGCGGACGGGTCGCGGCGCTTGACCAGGAGCGACAGCACGAGCCGCGAGGAGGCGGCGCCGATCGCGGAGGCGAGCAGCTGCTCGGAGAGCTTCAGGAGGTAGACGTCGGCCGGGGCGTTGGGGGCGAGCTGCAGATTGCGGGCGCGGGCGTGGTCCTCGAAGGCGCGGTCGGTGCGGTCCTCGCCGAGGTAGCGCGACACGGTCGTGCGCAGGTCCTCGACGGTGACGGCGGTGCGCCAGCGCCGGAAGGCGGGGGCCGGCGTACGGTCGGCGGGCACGAAGATGTTGGCCTGGAGCCGCTCGATCGCCTCGGGCGGGCGCATCAGCGAGACCGACACGTAGGCGGCGATGTTGCCGAAGAGGCTCCAAAAGACGCCGTGGGTCAGGGGATCGAAGCCGAAGGCGAAGAGCGCCTGCGGGCGGAGCAGCCAGATGCCGAAGGGGCCGTCGGTCAGGATGCCGTGCGGGCCGATGCCCGCGTCCACGAAGGCCGGCAGGAGCAGGGTGTAGAACCACAGCGCGAAGCCGGTCGCCATGCCGGCGATGGCGCCGCGCGCGGTGGCGCGCCGCCACAGGAGGCCGCCGAAGAAGGCCGGGGCGAACTGGGCGATGGCCGCGAAGGCGAGGAGGCCGATCTCGGCGAGCGCCGAGGCGTCGGCGACCGCGCGGTAATACGCGTAGGCGAGGAGCAGGATGGCGAAGATGGCCAGGCGGCGGACGATGAGCAGGCGCGAGCCCATGTTCTCCGGCTCGGCGCCGACCGGTGCGCGGCGGCGGATCAGGATCGGGACCACCAGCTCGTTGCAGACCATGATGCCGAGCGCCACCGAGGCGACGATCACCATGGCGGTCGCGGCCGAGAGGCCGCCGATGAAGGCGAGCACGGTGAAGACGCCCGAGCCGGCCTCCAGCGGCAGGCGCAGGACGTAGCTGTCGGCGTCGACGCCGGGTCCGAGCAGCGCGATGCCGCCGATCGCGATCGGCAGCACGAAGACGTTGATGCCGATCAGATAGGCGGGGAAGATCCAGCGGGCGCGCTTCAGCTCCGCCTCGGCGTTGTTCTCCACGACGGCGACGTGGAACATGCGCGGCAGGAGCAGGATCGCGATGAAGGACAGGAGCGACATCACGATCCAGCTGCCGCCGGCGAGGTCGCGGGCGAACATGGCCTGGACGCGCGGCAGGTCGGCGGTGCGGGCCAGGAAGTCCGAGGGGCCGTCGAAGAGGCCGAAGAGGACGTAGAGGCCGACCGCGCAGAAGGCGAAGAGCTTCACCACCGATTCCGCCGCGATGGCGAGCATCAGGCCTTCCTGGTGCTCGGTGGCGTCGATGTGGCGGGTGCCGAACAGGCACGCGAAGGTCGCCATCGCGAGGGCGACGAGGAGCGAGATGTCGGAGAGGACCGGGGCGTTGCGGCGGAACGTGATGCCCATCTCGAAGTGGGTCACGATGGTCTCCACGGACAGGGAGACGGCCTTGAGCTGCAGGGCGATGTAGGGGACGATGCCCACGAAGGCGATCACGGTGACGACCGCCGCGACGGTCTGGTTCTTGCCGTAGCGGGCCGCGATGAAGTCGGCGATCGAGGTGATGCGTTCGGCCTTGGCGAGCTTCACCACCCGCTGCAGGAGCGGATAGCAGGCCAGGAACATGATCATCGGGCCGACGTAGATGGTCAGGAAGTCGAGGCCGCGGTTCGCCGCCAGTCCGACGGAACCGAAGAAGGTCCAGGACGTGCAGTAGACGCCGAGCGACAGGGCGTAGATGAGCGGTCGGCCGTTGGCGGGTCTCAGGCGATGAGCGGTGCGGTCGCCGTAGTGCGCGACGGCGAAGAGCAGCCCGATATACCCGAGCGCGACGACGACGACGACCCAACCCTGCTGCACCGTCCCGCTCCCGACTGCCGTCTTGTTCTGTCGTTGCGGCAAATCGGACCACATCGGGCCGGTCCTGTCCATAAGGACGGCCCGTCCGCAAAACCCCTCAGGCGTCGCGTGGGCGCCGGGGCCGGAGCAGCGCCTTGGCGCGCCGCCAGCCGGGGGAGACGACGTAGCCGGCGAGCGGGATCGCCATCACGCCGGCGGCGATGCCGACCAGGATCGCCCCGAGGGCCTCGACGACCCAGGCCGTCACGTCGCCGAGCGGGGGGACGGCGTGGGCGGCGGCCTCGGCGAGGTGGTGGAAGGTCTCGGCGAACCAGGGGAAGCCGTACTCCTCCAGCCCGTGGACCAGGATGCCGCCGCCGACCCAGATCATGGCCGTGGTGCCGAGCTTGCTCAGGAATCCGAGGAAGACCGGCATCGCCCGGACCAGCAGGCAGCCGAAGCGGTGGAGTAGACCGCCCCCCGGGTGGCGCCGGGCGAGGGCCAGCCCGAAGTCGTCGGCCTTCACGATGAGGGCGACGCCGCCGTAGACCAGCGCCGTGATGGCGACCCCGACCGCGGCGAGGACCGCGGCCTGCATGGCGAGCCCGCCCCCCGGCACGGCGGCGAGGGTGATGGTCATGATCTCGGCGGAGAGGATGAAGTCGGTCTTGATGGCGCCGGCGACCTTGCGGTCCTCCTCGCTCTCCGGGTCGAGGGCGGTGGGCTCGAGGTCGGCTTCGTGGGCCCGGGCGCCGTGGGGCTGGACAATCTCCCAAAGCTTCTCGACGCCCTCGTAGCAGAGGTAGGCGCCGCCGATCATGAGGAGCGGGGTGATGGCCCAGGGCGCGAAGACGCTGAGGAGGAGCGCCGCCGGGAGCAGGACGACCAGCTTGTTCTTGAGCGACCCCAGCGCGATCTTGGCGATGATCGGCACTTCGCGGGCGGGCGACAGGCCGGTGACGAAGCGGGGCGTCACCGCGGCGTCGTCGATCACCACGCCGGCGGCCTTGGTGCCGGCCTTGGTGGCCTGCAGGACGACGTCGTCGATGGAGGCCGCCGCGGCCTTGGCGATGGCCGCGACGTCGTCGAGAAGGGCGATCAGTCCGACGCTCAAACCTGCCTCCGGGCCATGGGATGCCGCCGGGGCCGAGCCCGAAGCGGGGGGATCATGTCCAATGGCCGGACCCGGGGCAAGGTTCCGGACCGGTGCCGGTCCGGAACGCGGCGAGCGGTCGCGTCAGGCGGCGAGCGGCACCCGCATGGCCCGGGCGATCGCGTCCATGTCGGCCGGATCGACCTCGAAGAGGCCGAAGCGGAGCCGGTAGCCCCAGTTTCCGCCGCGCGCGAAGCCGAGCTCCGGCAGCAGCGGGCGGATCGGCGCCTCGGCCGCGTCCTCCCAGTCCACGTCCCGGCGGAACGGATGGAAGCCGCCACCCATGTCGGCTCGGTACGGCGGGCCGGGCCTGACCCGGCCGAGCGCCGTGAAGGCCTGCAGGCGGTCCGCGCCGCCGAAAGTCTCGGTCGGCGAGTAGTAGGCGACGCGGTCGCTGGGGGCGAGGCGGCGGAGCGGCCCGCCCTTGCCGTGGCAGACCTGCATGAAGCCCTCCGCGCGGCCCCGGCGGACGTGCTCGGCGGAGGCGACGGCGATCCAGGCTCGTTCGCTCACGGTCCCCTCCTCACGGCATCTCGGGGGCGAAGACGCGGAGCCGGTGGCCGTCCGGGTCGAGCGCCACGAAGGTGCGGCCGAAGTCCATGTCGGCGGGCGCCTGGGCGATCGGCAGGCCGCGCGACCGCCAGTCCCGGTGGACGGCATCGACCTCGGCGGGGCCGGCGACCGTGAAGGCGAGTTCGGTTGCCCCGCCCGCGGCCTCGGCTGCCGGCTCCACGGTGCGGCGCGACCAGAGGCCGAGCATGAGGCCGTCCCGGAAGGGCAGCATCGCGAAGGTCGGGGAGGATTCGACCGGCGGCTTGCCGAGCAGGTCGCGGTAGAAGGCGGCGCTCGCGGGCGGGTCGGCGACGTAGAGGATGACGAGGCTGGCGTCGGTCATGGCGGGTCTCCGTCGGGGGGATCGGG
Organism: Prosthecomicrobium sp. N25; assembly: GCF_037203705.1. NCBI lineage: Bacteria > Pseudomonadati > Pseudomonadota > Alphaproteobacteria > Hyphomicrobiales > Kaistiaceae > Prosthecomicrobium > Prosthecomicrobium sp. N25. The sequence continues at coordinate 423,526 of NZ_JBBCAT010000001.1, read as the reverse complement.
AACGGCCCCGGTGTAGCCCGCCGGGCTGTCAGGACGTGTCAGCAGCGGCGGAACGGCAGGCGGCGCCGGCGCGTTCCCGGGCCGGGAGGACACACATGGCGAAGAGCGACACACCGGAGTTCAAGGCGGGCGACAAGGTCGAATGGAGCTCGTCTGGCGGCCGAAGCGTGGGCAAGGTCGTGCGGCGGCAGACGAGCCCGATGGACATCGAGGGGCACCATGTTGCCGCCTCGAAGGACAATCCCGAATATGTCGTGCGCAGCGACAGATCGGGCAGGATCGCGGCCCACAAGCCTTCGGCGCTCAAGAAGCGGTAGCGCAACCCGCCCGCATGCTATCCTGGCGGCCGACGCAACCGAATCCGGACCCGCCATGGCCCAGAACCATCCCCGCTTGACTCCGGCACGCCCGGACCTCGCCGCCGCGCATCTCGCCGGGCTCGTCCCCGCGGAGCGCTACGTGGCGGGGGCGCGGGCGCATGTCATCGACGGGGTGGCGCCGGTCCGGCGCGAGCCGCGGCCGGATGCGGCCCTCGATACCGAGGCGCTGTTCGGGGAGGCAGTCACGGTCTACGACGAGGACGCGGAGGGCTGGGCCTGGGTGCAGCTCGAGCGCGACGGCTACGTCGGCTACCTGCCGTCGAGCGCGCTCCTCAAGGGCGAGCGGCCGGCCCCGACCCACCGGGTCTCCGCCCTGCGCAGCTTCGTGTTCCCGGGGCCGTCCATCAAGGAGCCGCCGCTCGCCTGGATCAGCCTCGGCAGCGAGGTGGCGATCCGGCGCGAGATCGAGGAACGCGGCCGGCGCTTCGGCGTGACAGCGAACGGCGGCTGCATCGTCATGCAGCACCTGGCGACGATCGGCAGCGTCGAGCCCGACCCGGTCGCCGTGGCGGAGCGCTTCCTCGGGGCGCCCTATCTGTGGGGCGGAAAGTCGAGCCTCGGCCTCGACTGTTCGGGCCTGGTGCAGACGGCGCTCAGGGCCTGCGGCCACCGGGTGCCGCGCGACACCGACATGCAGGAGGCCGAGGTGGGCATCGAGGTCGGCACCGACCCTGCCGCCTGGCGGCGGGGAGACCTCCTGTTCTGGCCCGGCCACGTCGCCTTCGTGCGCGACGGCGGGACCATTCTCCATGCGAACGCGTTCCAGATGATGGTCGGCATCGAGGCGACCGATGCGGCGCTGGCGCGCATCGAGGCTTCGGGCACGCCGCTCCGCTCCGTCCGGCGGGTCGGTTGACCAAAGCGTCAGTTTGCTCTGGACATGACGAAAACCTGACACCATATGGTAGGACGTGCGCGCTTCCGTGCGCCCGACATCGAGGCCCATATCGAGGACCGACATGAAAACCACATCCGCATCGACGTTTGCGATCCGGACCGTCCGGCTGGCCGCCACGCTGGCGGTCGCCACCGTCCTCAGCGTCGCCGCCGTTGCGCCGTTCGCTCCGGCCGAGGCCGCGCCGAAGGCCGGGTTCGGCAACCGCGGTACGCGCACCTTCCAGGCGCCGCCCCAAACCCAGACGGCTCCGCGCACCGCGCAGCCGATCGAGCGCACGCAGGCGCAGCGGCCGGCCCAGCCGGCGACGCCCGGCGCCACCGGAACCGCCCAGCCGGGCGGCTTCATGAACGGGTTCGGCGGCACGATGCTGAAGGGCCTCTTGATCGGCGGCCTGATCGGCGCGCTGCTCGGCGGCGGCTTCGGCGGCTTCGCCGGGTTCCTGGGCCTCATCCTTCAGGTCGCCCTGATCGCGGGCGGCATCTGGCTGGTCATGCGCCTCATCCGCAGCCGGCAGCAGCCGGCGGCGGCCGGCGCGGGCGGGCCGCTCAACCGCGACGCGGGGCCGGGCCTCGGCGGCGGCGGCCTCGGCGGCATGCCGGGCGACCGCGGGCCCTCGGCCCCGGGCGGCGCCGGGCAGCCCCCGGCGGGCTACGGCCCGCCCTCGGGCTACGACCCGCCCGCCGGCCAGCGGCCGGCGACGGGCGGCCTCGGCGGATTGCTGGGCGGCCTCGGCGGGCTCGGCGGCAACCGGCAGGCCCGGCTCGAGCCGAGCGACGATCTCGGCCTGGACGGCACGGACTTCGAGGCTTTCGAGCGGTTGCTCGGCCAGATCCAGACCGCCTTCGGGCGTGGTGATCTCGAGACGCTTCGCGAGCACACCACCCACGAGGTCTTCCAGGAGCTGGAGAGCCAGCTCGACGAGATGAAGCGCCAGGGTCTCGTCAACGAGATCTCGGGGGTCAAGCTCCTGCGCGGCGATCTGGCGGAGGCCTGGCGCGAGGGCATGAGCGAGTACGCGACCGTCGCGATGCAGTTCGAGATGGTGGACGCGACCCGCGAGACGGCCACGGGCCGGGTGGTCGACGGCGATCCGGAGCGGCCGACCGAGATCACGCAGGTCTGGACCTTCTGGCGCCAGCGCGGCACCGGCGCGCCCGGGCCGTGGGTGCTGTCGGCCATGCAGGACGTCGAATAAGCCGTTCCAAGTCCGATCCGCGAGACGGCGCCGGAGGACCTCCGGCGCCGTTCGCATTCCGGCCACCGCCTCGACCGCGGCGGGAGCCTCGTGGTAATCGAGGACCCGGAGGCTCTTCGGATGGGCAACGCGCTCGAGCGATTCTTCGGCGGCCCCCCGGTCAGGACGATCGTGTGGCTCGCGTTCCTGTCGGTGGTGATCGGCTTCGTGCTCGCCACGATGGGGATGGACCCCTTCACGCTGGTCAGGCGAGTCCTGCGCGGCTTCGACAGCCTCGTCGACGCCGTCCTGTCGCTCGGCTCCGGCATCTTCCTGCATGCGGGCCGCTGGCTGGTCTACGGGGCCGTGATCGTGGTGCCGGTGTGGATCGTCCTGCGCGTCATGGCGCTCGGGCGCGGGCGGTCCTGAGGCCGCCATGGCGGGCGCGCCGGGAAAGTTCGTCGGCCCGGGCTGGTTCACCATCATCGCGCTGTTCGCCGCCCTGCGGCTCGTCAGCCAGCACGGGTCCGAACTCGTCGACCTGACGGGCGACCTCGGGCGACTCACGCTGGCGCTGCCGGCGGCGAGCTACTATCGGCTCGGCCAGGCGGTGGACGCGGCGCGGGCCGCGCTCGGGACCCGGATCGGGGTGGTGAGCCTGTTGCTCGCGGGCCTGCTCGGCGCGGCCTGGGCGGCCGTGCGGCGCGGCTGAGCTCACACGAAGGTGGCGGCGACCCTGTGCAGGATGGTGTGCCGGCGCGCCAGGCGGTCGATGTCGTCCATGTAGCCGCCGCCCAGCACGGCGGCGAGCGGGAGCCCCGCGTCGCGGACGGTCCCGATCACGAAGCGGTCGCGCGCCTCCAGGCCGGCGTCCGTCAGGGCGAGGCGGCCGAGGCGATCCTCCGCGTGCGGGTCGACGCCGGCGTTCAGGAACACGATGTCGGGACGGTGGTCGCGCAAGAGGCCCGGCAGGGTGTCGCGCAGGACCGCCAGGTAGGCGTCGTCGCCGGTCCCGTCCGGGAGCCCGATGTCGAGGTCGGAGGGGATCTTGCGGGCCGGGAAGTTGCGCTCCGCATGCATCGAAAAGGTGAAGACCGCCGGATCGGACGCGAAGATGTCGGCCGTGCCGTCGCCCTGGTGGACGTCGAGGTCGACCACCAGGGCGCGCTCGATCAGGTGATCGGCGCGGAGCACCCGGATGGCGACCGCCACGTCGTTGAAGACGCAGAAGCCGGCGCCCTGGCCGCGGCGCGCATGGTGGCTGCCGCCGGCGGTGTTGCAGGCGAGGCCGTGCTCGAGCGCCAGGCGGGCGGTCAGGACCGTGCCGGCGGACGCGGTCCGGGCGCGGCGGGCGACGCGGGGGGAGACGTCGAAGCCGATCTCGCGGGCGACCGCCGGCGGGACGGCGGCGGCGAAGACCTGATCCACGTAAGCCGCCTCGTGGGCGAGGCCGATCCAGCCGGCGGGCGCCTCGGCGGGCACGACGAAGCCGCCGGGCGCGACCAGGCCGTCCTCGACCAGGATCTCGGCGATGCGCCGGAACTTGGCCATGGGGAAGCGGTGGCCCAGCGGGAAGTCGGCGTCGTAGTGGGGGTTGTGGACGATCGGCAGGGGCATGGCCGTCGGGATATAGCGTGGCCGGGGCGGTTCGCCTACGGGGCTCACCCCCGCGTCCGGAGCGCGGCGGCCCCTCGCCGGCCGGGCGTTGCGGAGCGATCGGGCGATCCCCTAGGGTCCGGGCACCATGCAGGACCCCTCCCCGATCCGCCCGCCCGGCCACCGCGACGTGCTCGCCATCGCGATCCCGATGACGCTCGGCTACATGACCACGCCGCTCGTCGGCCTCGTCGACATGGGCGTGGTCGGGCGGCTGGGCGATCCGGCCCTGATCGGCGGGGTGGCGGTCGGGTCGGTCATCTGCGACGTCGTCTTCACGACCTTCAACTTCTTGCGCTCGGGGACGACGGGGCTGACCGCCCAGGCGGTCGGGCGGGGCGACCGGGCCGAGATCGACGCGGCCCTGTTGCGCGCGCTGGTGCTCGCGGCCGCGACGGGGCTCGTCACCATGCTGGCGGCGCCGCTGGCGGTCTCGGCCGGCACCCGGGTGTTCGGCGGCAGCGCGGCCGTCCAGGAGGCGATGTCGACCTACGTGCTGATCCGGCTCCTCGGGGCGCCGCTGGTGCTGACCAACTTCGCGATCTTCGGCTGGCTGCTCGGCCTCGGCCGTGCGGGGGCCGGGCTCCTGCTGCAGACGATCCTCAACGGCGTCAACATGGCGGCAGCGGTGGCGCTGGTGATCGGGGCGGGATGGGGCGTCGCGGGCGCGGCGGTCGCCGCGGTGCTGGCCGACGCGGTGGCGCTGGCGGCCGGGCTGATCCTCGTCGGCGCGATCCGCAGGCCGCGGCGGCCCTGGCCGGAGCGGCGGGCCGTGTTCGAGCGGCAGGCCCTCACGGCGATGCTCGCCATGAACCGCGACATCATGATCCGCTCCTTCGTGCTGCTCGCCGCCTTCGCGTTCTTCACGCGGCAGAGCGCCGCCCAGGGGGATGTGGTGCTGGCTGCCAACGCCATTCTGGAGAAGTTCTTCCTGTTCGGCGGCTATTTCCTGGACGGCTTCGCGGCGGCCGCGGAAACCTTCGTCGGGCGGGCCGTGGGCGCCCGGCGGCGGGCGGTCTACGACCGGGCGATCGCGCTCACCACGATGTGGGGCTTCGTGCTGGCACTGGCGGTGGCGACGGGCCTCTACACCGCCGGCCCCGGCCTCGTGGCGCTGATGACCACCTCGGAGCCGGTCAGGGCGACGGCCCTCGCCTATCTCGTCTGGGCCGCGCTGACGCCGCTCGCGGGCGTGCTCGCCTTCCAGATGGACGGGGTCTTCATCGGGGCGACCTGGTCGCGCGACATGCGCAACATGATGCTGCTGTCGCTCCTCGTCTATCTCGCCGCCTGGGCGCTGCTGACGCCGGCCTTCGGAAACGACGGTCTGTGGGTCGCCCTTCTCGTCTTTCTCGGCTGCCGGGGGCTGTCGCTCGGCTGGATCAGCCTGCGCAGGGCGCGAGAGACCTTCGGGGCGGCCGCGGCCCCGTGATGCCCGGGGCCGCGCCGAACACTACGCCGGGGGGCCTCAGCCGGTGCGGCCCTCGAGCGCCTGCAGTGTGGCGGTGTCGGGCTCGCCGGTCGGCTTCAGGCCCTGGCGGCGCTGGAACAGCCGGAGGGCGTGGCGGGTCTGCGAGGTGAGCTCGCCGTTGACAGGCCCGGCGTAGACACCGCGCGACTGGAGCAGGGTCTGGGCGCGCTGGACCGCATCGTCGGTCGACGGGGCGGCGGTCGCGGAAGCGCCGGCGGAGCCCGGCTCGACCCAGACGATCGCCTCGTCGTTGGCGTTCCGGTCGAGCGGCTTCGGCCGGAAGGCCTGCACGGAGGCCTTGGCGGCGGCGAGCGCCGCCTTGTCGAGGTGGGCGGCGACGTCGTCGCGCTTCTTCTCCGCATCCTTGTCGCCCTGGGCGGCGGCCAGCGCGAACCACTTGTAGCCGGCGGCGAGATCCTGCGGCACGCCGGAGCCCAGGACGTTGACGATGCCGAGGTTGAACTGGCTGTCGCGCAGCCCGTGGTCCGCCGCCTTCTGGAACCACGCGATGGCGTTCGCCATGTCGCGGTCGTTGGCGTAGAGGACGCCGAGATTGTGCATCGCGCGGACGTTGCCCTTGTCGGCGGCCTCGCTGTACCAGCGGCGGGCCTGGGCGACGTCGCGCGTGCCCGTGTGGCCCTTCTCCCAGGCGCTGCCGAGGCGGTACTGGGCGGGCACGACGCCCTTCTCGGCGGCGAGCGTGTACCAGGCCGAGGCGGCCTTCAGGTCGGGCGAGACGCCACGGCCTTCGGCGAAGCGGAGACCGAGCTCGAACTGGGCACGTCCGTCGCCCGAGGCGGCGGCCTGACGGAGCGCGGCGGAGCCGATCGCGTCGGGAACCTGGGGCAGCGGCGACGCGGCGCCGGCGCCCGACAGGGCGGCGGGCCGGGTCGAGGCCGTGGTGACGGGATCGATCGTTTCGGTTTCGGCGACGGGCGCCGGTTGCACGAGCGGCGCAAGGGGCACGAGCTTGGCAGCGGGCGGCGTGTCGGCGCCGTCGCGGCCGAAGCCGGCGGAGGACGGCGCCCGGGGCGCCTCCGCGAAGGTGCGCGGCGGGGTCACGGGCGGGGCGAGGACCGAGGCGGGGGCCGACTTGCCGGCATCCGCCGCTTTCGGGTCGGCGGGCCGGGGCTCCGCGCTGTGGGCCGCGTCGGCGGTCGCGAGGTTGGCGTCAGGCGTCCCCGCGTCGGTGGTGTCCATGGTGCCCGCCGGCATGTATTGCAGGGCGAACACGGCGAGGAACACGGCCGCGGCGGCCACCATGAGGGGACGGCTCCGGCCCTTGATGACCTTGCCGAGGCGCGCCAGCGGGCCCTCGGCGACCGCGGGCTCCTCCGTCGCGAAGCGGTCCTCGGGCTCCTGTCCCCGCAGGGGCTGCAGGGTCTGCAGAGGCTCGGCCGTCCGGGCAGCCTGGGCGGCGCGGCGGGCGGCGGCGATGAAGTCCACCTTGCGGGCGTCGTCGGCGGCCGGCTCGGCGGCTCGCGTCTCCGCAGGGCGGACCGGGGCGCGCGCGGGCTGAGCCTTCTGGGCCGCGGCATGCGCGGCGGCGGCCGCTGCCCGGGCAGCGGGCCTCGCGGCCTCCGCGGCGGGCGGGGCCGGATGGGCGGCCGCGCGGGCGCGGGAGGCGGCGGTCCCGACGCGGAGCGCATCGACGAAGTCCGCCTTGCCGCCGTCCGGCCGGCGCCCGCCGAGGTCGAGCGTCGGGGCGTCGGCGGCCGACGCGGCCTCCGCGGACTGGAGCCGCGCAACGACGCTCGAGAGCGCCTCCTGCACGGAGCGGAAGGTCTCGCCGGCAGCACCGGCGCCGTTCCCGTCCTGGCGCTGCATGCCCCGGAGATCCTCCTGGAGGACCTTCAGGGCCGCGGCGGTTCCTTCGTCGCGGGTCAGCCGGGCGAAGTCGGCGAGGGCCTCCCGGGCGGCCTCGCGGGCGAGGTCCGCCATGCGGTCGTCGCGGTCGGCCAGGCGGTCGTGCAGGCGGCCGAGCGTGTCCTCGATGCTCTCCAGACCGGAGAAACGGCTCTCCGTAGCCTCCAGGCGCCGGGCCAGGAGGGCGAAGCCGTCCTCGATCCCGCTGGCGACCGGGCGCTGCAGGCTGTGGGCGATCTCGTCAAGCCGCGCCGTCACGTCGGGGTCGGTCCGGGGCACGGCCATGCGTGTCAGTTCGTTGCGCATGGCGGCGATCTCGGCGCCGAGCGCCTCGACGTCGCGGCCGGGCGAGCGCGGCTCGAGGCGGTCGAGCTTGTCGATCAGGTGCGAGATGCGGGCCTCGAAAGCCTCCATGGCATCGAGGTGGGGCTTGGCGGAGTCCTGCTCGAGCCGGCGCTCGACCAGCCGGAGCACGGCTTCGAGGTCGTCGAGACGGACCCGGCCGCCGGCGCTGTCGCGCGCCGACGCGGCGATCAGGGCGTCGAGGCCCGCCTGCAGGCGCTCGATGTCGCCGCGCACGATCGCGTCGGGTCCACCCACGCGATCGACCGAGGCCGTCAGCTCCTCGATGCGATCTGCCAGGTCGCGCAGGAGCGCGGAGGGGTCCGGGCGGCTCTCGATCACGGCGAGGCGGTTGGCGACCTCGGCCATCCGCCGCTCGATCCCGCGCAGCTCCTCGACCTGTCGGCTGCCGGCCGCGATGCTGCGCATCTCGTCCAGGATCTGGTCCATGCGTTCCGGCGCGATCGGGCCCGAGGCCAGGCGCTCGAGGCCGTCGAGCTTGGCCGTGAGGGTCCGGAGCCTCTGGTCGAAGAGCGCCGTCAAGCGTTCGGGATCGTGACGGTCGACCGCCGCGCGGATCTCGCGCAGGTCGGCTTCGAGTTCGACGGTCAGGCTCGGCTCGGGACGCGCCGCGACCTCCTCGACTCGTTCGGCGAGGAGTTCGAGGCTGCCGCCCAGGCGGGCGAGCTGGAGCGCCGAGGGCAGCTCCGCAATCGACTGGCGGATGTCGGCCAGCCGCCCGTCGACGCGGTCGGCGAAGCCCTCGTCGTGCATGCGCCGGCCGAGATCGTCGAGCCGGCGGCCGATTCCGTCGTAGCCGTCCGCGAGGGCCCGCAGTGCCGCCTCGGGGTTCGAGCGCTGGACGGCCTCGCGAAGCCGGCCGAGCTCGGCCGCGATCGGATCGAGAACGGACCGGTCCGGCTGGCGCCGCGCCAGGTCGTCGAGCCGGTCGCCGAGGCCGCGGATGTCGGCGAGATCGGATTCGGTGAGAACGGCGCCGTCGCGGGCCTCCATGGCCTTGCGAAGGCCGCGGATCTCGCGCAGCAAGGCGTCGCCGGCCGTGCTCTCCCGCGAGACGGACTGCTCGATGCGCTCGCCGAGAGCCCGGATCTGGGCTTCCAGATCGGCGACGCGGTAGGGCTCCGGCAGACGAGCGACCGGGGCCCGGGCGTCGGCAGCCGGGCCGGCGGAGAGTTCGCGGCGGCGTTGGTTGATCTCGGCCACGGCCTTTTCCAGCATCTCGGTGTCGACGGGCGACGAGGTCTCGGCGGCGACGCGGGGCGCTGCGGCGGGCGCGGCCGGCCGCGCCGGATCGGCGCGGCCCTGCATGCGGCGCAGGCGCTCGTCCAGGCCGTCGAGAGTGTCCAACAGGCTGTCCACGCGGTTGTCGTTGCCGCCCGGCCCGGTCCGGGGCGCAGCGGCCCCCTCGCGGCGGCCCCTTGGATTGCGCGCGGGGCGGTCGGTCGAATCGCGGGCGAGCCGCCCGACGGCTTCCGCCAGCATGCGCAGGTCGCCCTCTTCGGTCTCCGCCGGATGATCGCCGTCCGCGCGCGGGGGCGGGGCGGCCGTATCGGTGAGGCGACGGATGCGTTCGCCCAGATCGTCGAGGCGACGCTCGAGCCCGGTGCCGTCCGGCGGCTGCGCCACGGCGGCTCCGGTGGCCCGCGCCGGCGGTGCGGCGCCGTCGCGGATCAGCGTGTTCAACCACTCGCCGACAGGCTTTCCGGATCGGCGCGCAGCGTCGAGCGCCCGCTCGCGCGCCTCGTCGTCGATGCCCCGAACGCTCCAACTCATGGTCCGCGCCCCCTGCCTGAAACGCCGGGCCGGCACGGCGAAGCCGCGACTCGGCACCGGTCGAAATGGTTAACGGACTGTGGTCACTTCGGGTAAACGATCCGTTAACGGTCGGGGCGGGCGTGAACGATCGGGAAACCACAATTAAGATCCCGTTGCCGTCCGGTGCCCCCAAGTGAACGCGGTCAATAAGTGGAATATCGGATGTTTCCGCCAACTCGTGATACGCGGGGCAGCCGGATCACGATGGTACGCCGGCGCACCATGGCCAGTTTCCTTCACGTCAGCCGCCCGAACGTCTTGACCTCGCGTGATCAGGCGCATATCAGAGATGTGGCATATAAAAAAACCAACATCGGGGCGGGGGAACTTCCTTCGTGTCTCTACATCGAGATAGGAGCATGTTCCCATGGGTGGCAATGTGAGAACTGCGGAGAAGACGGTTTCCGAAGAAGTCGACTTGGCAACCTCCGGCAAGGAGGAAGCAAGGCAGGCTTGGTTTACGATCGGCGATCTTGCGAGAGAGTTCGACGTAACGCTCAGGACCCTGCGATTCTACGAGGACAAGGGACTTCTCAACCCGCGCCGCGAAGGTCTCAACCGCATCTATAATCGACGTGACCGTGCACGCCTCAAGCTCGTGCTTATGGGCAAGCGCGTAGGATTCTCGCTGACCGAGATCAAGGAGATGCTCGATCTCTACGATCTGCGGGACGGGCAGATGACGCAGTTGCGGGTCGCGCTCAAGAAGTTCAACGAGCAGATCGGCATCCTCGAAGCGCAGAAGCGCGATTGCGAGCTTGCGCTCGACGAGCTCAAGACGACAGTGGACGTGGTGGCTTCGATGCTGAAGTCGCGGGAGGCCGCGAAAGCGAGCTGACCCCACGCGGCGCGGGCCTGGCCCGCGACGTCAGGAAATGAGGGAACGGCAAGCCTTCCGCCAACGCCGCCGGAAGGAACTCGATGTCCAGATCAATCGACGTTTCTAACCGGCCGGCCTGATTCAGGACCGGCCGGTTTTCGTTCAGCGACCTTTACGCCGACCTGTCGTGCTCCCATATCGAATCACCGATGCGGTTCCAGTGGGAACCGCGGGTGGGGAGGTTACCGATGTGGAGGAGTGCGATCGCGGCTGCCGCGCTGCTCGGTGGCCTGGTCGGCCCGGCCGGTGCGGCCGGGCCCGAGAAGGCCGCCGAACCGCCCGCGGGACGCTGGCAGGTGATGCGGACGCAGGCGGGCCTGGTCAAGCTCGACAGCGCCACGGGCCGCATGTCTCTGTGCCGCGACGAGTCCGGCGGTCTCGTCTGTACGCTGGTTCCCGACGACCGGGATGCCCTCTTGGCGGAGATCGACGATCTGACCCGTCGCAACAGGATGCTGGCGGATCGGGTCGCGGAGCTCGAGCGCCGAGCCGCACCCGGAGCGCCTGCGGCACCGTCGGCGCGCGAACCGTTGCTCTCGCCGGAGGACCAGGCCCGGATCGACCGATTCATGGGGCTGGCCGGCGAGGCGCTCAGGCGCTTCAAGGGACTTGCCGAGGAGCTTCGGGACGAGTGGGATCCGCCCCCCGACCGAACCTGAGGCGGCGCACGCGCTGTGTCCCATACGCAAACGGGCCCCTGGTGGGACCCGTCCTATGACGTCGGCCAGGGGCTGACCGCGCCGGTCACTGGCCCTGCTGGGCCTTGCGCTGGGCCTCGCGAAGCTGGTCCTCGAAGCTCTGCTGCTTCTGGACGACCTGGGCGCGGATCGCCTCCTGCCGTTTGCGGAAGGTCTCCTCGTCGATCGCCTTGCCCTCGTTGGCCACCTTGAAGCTGCCGAGCGGGAAGTTGAACGTCACCGCGGAAGCCGCCTGGTTCTGCGCGCTCACGACGATCTCGCGACCCTTCTTCAGCGCCGACGCGAAGGGGTCGCTGGCGACCATCTGGACGAAGCAGCCGGCCTCGCTGCAGAAGCCGAACTTGCCGTCCTCGGCCTTGCCGTCGTCGACCTGGACCTTCAGGCCCGGCTGCAGCAGGAGGCCGGTGGGGACGACGATGCGGACGATCTTGCGGGTTTCGCCGGTCATCTCCATGAGCACGAAGGAGGCGAGGATCTGACCCGTGGTGGTGCGCAGGTCGTAGCCGGTCTGGCAGACCTCCTTCTTGGTCTTTTCGTCGGTCTGGCAGATCTTGATCCAGGTGTCCGCGGACACGGCCTCGGGGCCCTTCTGGCCCTGGGCGACCGCCGAGCCGACCGCCATGCCCACCAGCGACATGAGAGCGGTGAGCGCCGTGACGACCGCCTGCTTCAGGGCATTCTTGAGGAAAACCATCATGCGTCCGTGACCCTCGCTCGGCCGGCCCCGACGACGGAACCGGGCCCCTCTTAACGCATCGCCCCCCGGGGGTTCAACGGGGAAATCCGCATGCGCGGCAGCCGGGCGTGAGTGGCCGGGTTTTGCGGCGACATGTGGGCGCCCGCGCGCGTCCCTGCCGGTTTTCCCCAGCCGTGGCGCGGGCGCCACGCCGGGTCAGGCCATGGCGTCGGCCAGGAACTCATCCATGCGGGCGAGGCAGGCTTCGGCGAGCGCGGAGGGGAAGGACTGGAAGACGTGCACGCCGCCGGGGTAGACGGCGAGGTCGGCGGCGTTGCCGGCCGCGCTCCAGCGCGCGGCCATGAAGAGGCTGTCGTCGAGGAGCGCGTCCCGCGTGCCCACGCTGAAGAGCGCGCGCGGGAGGCCGCGGAGGTCGGCGTGGATGGGCGAGACGTCGGTGTCGGCGCGGTCTCCCCCGTGCAGAAGGAAATGCCGTACGAACATCTCGATGTCGCGCGTGTTGAGGACCAGCCGGGCGGTGCCGAAGCGGCGGGCGCTCGGGGTCAGGGCCAGGTCGTAGCAGCCCGCGGCGAGATTGGCGGCGCGGAAAGGCAGCAGGCCGTGGCGGTCGCGGAGCCGCAGCAGCGTGACCACGGAAAGATGGGCGCCGGCCGATTCGCCGCCGATCGCGAGCGCGTCGGTGCCGAACAGGGCGCGCGCCTCTCGGACGAGCCAGAGGGCGGCCGCCTCGCAGTCGTCCGGACCCTGCGGGTAGGGGTGCTCGGGCGCGAGCCGGTAATCCACGGAGACGACGGCGAGGCCGGCCTGGTCGGCGATGCGCTGCAGGCGCCCGTCCTGCTGATCGGCGGCGTTGAGGGTCCAGCCGCCGCCGTGGAGGTGGAGGTATACGCCGCGCGCCGCCGCGAGGGGGCGGATGATGCGCAGGGCGACCGGCCCGCGCGGGCCGGGGATCTCGATCACCTCGGCGCGCTCGCACTTCGGCTCCATGGGGAACGGTCCGAGGCCGCGGGCGCGGCGGTCGCGGATCACCGCCGGGGACACGGACCAGGTATCGGGCAGGGCCTCGATGGTGGAGAGGATCCAGGCGTTGAGACGGCGCGTCTCCTCGGAGACGGCGTCTTCGGCGAAGACCTGCGGGTCGATGGTCAGGCTCATGGGATCCTTCGCTGGGCGCGGCCGCGGCCGGTCCGACCGCGCTCCGGGCGCGGGGCCGGGCCGAAGGCTGCGGCCTCCGACAAGGTCAGACAGGCTCGAGGCGGAGAAGGGTCGAGCCGATCTCGATGACGTCGCCGATCGTCAGCTCGCGCTGGCCGGTCACCATGACGCTGTTGACGTGGACCGGGTTGGTCTTGCCGCCGTCGAAGATCCAGAAGCTTAGCTGCTGGTCGTCGCAGACGATGATGGCGTGGTCGATGCGCGAGATGGTGTTGTCGCCGAAATCGAGCGCCACCCGGTTGCGGCGGTCACGGCCGATCGAATTGGTACCCGGGTAGATCGGCTTGGCGTTTCCGAGCCCGAAGCCGTCGATGACGACGAGGCGGGCCACCGGGTTGTTGGACCGGCGGCCGACGATCGCGGTCGCGACGTCGTCGAGGCTCCCCTCCTCGCGCTCGGAGTCCTCCTCACCCGGGCGGGACGCGAGGAACTGGGTGCGTTCCTCCTCATCGGACTCCGGGTTGTTCTGTCTGGACATCGGACGATCCCCGTTGATCTCTCAGGAGCCGCGGTCAGGCGGCGCTCCGGGCCAATTCGCGGCGGAAGCGGAAGGTGACGCCGCCGATGGTGACGAGGTCGCCGTCGGCGAGCTCGGCGTGTTCGCGGTAGACGCCGTTGACCAACATCGGGTTGGGCTCGGCGCGGTCGGCGGTCTGGTTGTGGATCTCGAAGAGGCCGGCGGCGTTGAGCTGCAGGACGGCGTGGTGGCGCGAGACGGTCACGTCCTTGACGCGGATGTCGTCGTCGGAGTGGCGGCCGATCGTCACCCGCGGACGGTCGATCGAGACAACGCCCGGATCGTCCTCGAACTCGAGGACCGCGAGAGCGATGCGCGGCTGCTGGCGGGTAATGACCGGCTGCGGCGCGGATCCGCGCTCCGCCGCGGCGGCGCGCTGCAGGGCCGCGGCCTCGCGCTCGCGCCGGACCGTGGCGGCGATGCCGATGCCGACGGCGACGACGATCAGGACGAGGACCGCCAACTGGGTGCCCGCGGTCGCAATCCAATCCAGCATGAAGCGAGCTCTCCGAACCTCTCCTATGGTTTCATGATGTCGGACGGCGCGTCACGATTCAATCTCGTTCGGTCGGGATCGCGACCGGATAACCACGGTGTGAAGGCACAAAGGCATGGAACAGAGCCGGGACGGCAACAGCTGGCGGATCGAGCCGCTCGACGAGGCGACGGGGCCGGGCCGGTTGCTGGCGGCGCGCCTGGTGGTCGGGACCGCGGGCCGCGGATTCGTCCCGATCACGGCGGCGGTGGACGGGTGGCTGGCCGCCGCGCGGGCGGGAACCGGGCTCGTGACGCTGTTCTTGAGGCACACGTCCGCGTCGCTGACGATCCAGGAGAACACCGACCCGGACGTTCTCGCCGATCTCGCGGACGCGCTCGACCGGCTCGCGCCCGCGGACGCCCGCTGGCGCCACGCGCTGGAGGGCCCGGACGACATGCCGGCGCACGTGAAGGCGAGCCTCACGGGCGTGAGCCTCGCGGTGCCGGTGGTGGCCGGCCGGATGGACCTCGGCACCTGGCAGGCGGTCTACGTCGTCGAGCACCGGGCGTCGCCGCACCGGCGTACGCTCACGATCCATTATGCCGGCACCTGAGGGCCGTCACTGGTCCGTCCCGAGACGGGATGCGTAGACCGCGGGCGTGCGGCCGCCGCCGACGCACCCCGACGGAGAAAGCCTTGTCCATCGTGCGTGTGCTGTACCTCGCCGCCGCCGCGGCCTTCGCGGCCCTGATCCTGTGGGCGGCCGGGGCGGCCTCGTTCTCGGAGAGCTTCGCGCGGATCACCGCCGATCCCTGGGGCCTCGTCACCCTTGCGGACCTCTATGCGGGATTCGCCGTGTCGGCCCTGGTCATCGCCATGGCGGAGGAGCGCCGGTGGGTCGCCGTACTGCTCGTCGCCGCGATGATGGTGCTGGGCAACATCGTCACCATGGCGTGGCTGGCCTGGCGGCTGCCGACGCTCCACGCGCGGCTCAGGCGGTCCCCCTGAAGCGGTCCGTGGCGGTGACGAGTTCGTGGACGATCCCGGGCTCCGTGACGGCGTGCCCGGCGTCCGGAACGATGCGGAGTTCGGCCTCCGGCCAGCGGTCGGCGAGGTCGAAGGCGATGAAGACCGGGGTGCACATGTCGTAGCGGCCGTGGACGATCACGCCGGGGATGTGCCTGATCCGGTCCACGTCTTCGAGGAGCTGCCCGTCGGACCGGAAGAAGCCGCCGTTGACGAAGTAGTGGCATTCGATGCGGGCGAAGGCGAGCGCATAGGAGTCCTCCGCGAAGGCCGCGACCCGGCCCGGGTCGGGCAGGAGGGAGAGCGCCCCGCCCTCCCAGGTGCTCCAGGCGCGAGCCGCGGCGAGGCGCAGGGCGGGGTCGTCCGAGACGAGGCGGCGATGGTAGGCCGCGATCATGTCGTGGCGCTCGTCCGGAGGGATCAGGGCCCGGTAGGGCGCGAAGAGGTCGGGGAAGATGTGGTCGGCCCCTTCCTGGTAGAACCAGTGGAGTTCCTTGCGGCGGAGCGTGAAGATCCCGCGCAGGATCAGTTCGGTGACACGGCCCGGATGGGTCTGCGCATAGGCGAGAGCCAGGGTCGAGCCCCAGGAGCCGCCGACGACCTGCCAGACGGGTATTCCGAGGTGGACCCGCAGCCGCTCCATGTCGGCCACGAGGTCCCAGGTGGTGTTCTCGCGCAGTTCGGCGTGCGGGGTGGATCGGCCGCACCCGCGCTGGTCGAACAGGACGATCCGGTAGTGGGCGGGGTCGTGCAGCCGGCGCATCGTCGGGTTCGAGCCGCCGCCGGGGCCGCCGTGAACCAGCAGGGTCGGCTTGCCCTGGGGGTTCCCGCATTCCTCGTAGTAGATCTCGTGGATCTCGGAGACGCGGATGCGGCCCGTCCGATAAGGCTCGAGGGGCGGGTAGAGTGGAAGGCGTTCGGCCAAGATGGGGCTCCTCGTCAAGACTGTTCCGGCCCCGAAAAGGAGCCCGCCGGCCTCTCATCCCCCCGGTGCTCCCCCGCGGGCCGGCCTGCGTCCCGCGGTCCGTCCGCAGCATCGGGGAGTCGCGACCGTGTTCTCATGCTTTACACAGAATTGGTTGGCGTCAACGTTCGGTTATGCGATCGACTCCGCGGCGGGATGGGATCCGGGCGGCTGGGTGCAGGATCGGGATCGGGCGGCTCGATCGGGGTTCGCGCAGGCCGTCCAAATCTTTGACCGAACGGCATCTTCCGGGGCTCTACGCCCTTGCGCCTGGTCAACGCGCCCGCGATAATTCCGAATACGATCGGAAACGGGACACTGCCGGCCCGGTCGTGGCCCGTCCGCCGCACCAAGACGGCGGGGGGACCTGGGAGGTCAACGCAGAATCCGGGGGGGCCGCCTTGGCGCCGACAACGGGCTACAAGTTCATCATCGCGGACGACCACCCGCTGTTCCGGGGTGCCCTGCGGCAGACGCTCGAATCGATGTTCGACGGCGTCTCGATCGCGGAGGCGGGGTCGCTCGACGCCGTTTCGAAGCTCCTGGAGGAGGGCGGCGAGGTCGACCTCGTGCTGCTCGACCTCAATATGCCCGGCGTGCGCGGCTTCTCGGGGCTCATGTACCTGCGGGCCCAGTATTCGCAGGTACCGATCGTCGTCGTCTCGGCCAACGAGGACCCGGCGACCGTCCGGCGCTGCATGGAGTTCGGTGCGGCCGGCTACGTGCCGAAGTCGCTCGGCACCGACTCCATCCGCGCGGCCCTGACGACCGTCATGGACGGGGGCGTCTGGACGCCGCCGGACGTCGACCTGGCCGCGCTCCCGCCCGACGAGACCGCGAAGCTCGTGCAGCGGCTGTCGACGCTGACGCCCCAGCAGGTGCGCGTGCTCATGATGCTCAGCGAAGGGCTGCTCAACAAGCAGATCGCCTACGAGCTCAGCGTCTCGGAGGCGACCGTCAAGGCGCACGTCTCCGCCATCCTGCAGAAGCTCGGCGTCGAGAGCCGGACCCAGGCCGTCATCGCCGCCTCCAAGATCGAGGCGGGGCAGTGGCAGTCGCTCGAGGCGTCCTGACCGGGCGGCCGGCTCAGCCGACCACGGGACCGCTCGGATATTCGCCGCGGGCGACCTCGACGGGCACCGGGACCGCGTTGGTCTTGCCCTCGTAGCGGCACAGGTCGGCGATCACGCAGCGCTCGCACTCGGGTCGGCGGGCCTTGCAGACGTAGCGGCCATGCAGGATCAGCCAGTGGTGGGCGTGCCGGAGGAACTCGCCGGGCACGATGCGCATCAGCTCCGCCTCGACCTCGTCGGGGTTGCGCCCGGGCGCCAGGTGCAGGCGGTTGCCGAGGCGCAGGATGTGGGTGTCGACCGCGATGGTCGGCTCCCCGAAGGCCCCGTTCAGCACGACGTTGGCGGTCTTGCGGCCGACGCCCGGCAGGGTGGTCAGGGCGTCCCGGTCGCGCGGCACCTCGCCGCCGAAGCGGTCGAGGAGCGCCTGCGAGAGCAGGATCGTGTTCTTCGCCTTGGTGTTGAAGAGGCCGATCGTCTTGATGAGGTCGCGGACGCGCTCCTCGCCGAGGGCGACCATCCTGGCGGGCGTGTCGGCGAGACGGAAGAGCCCGGCGGTGGCCTTGTTGACGCCCGCGTCGGTCGCCTGGGCGGAGAGCACCACGGCGACCAGGAGCGTGAAGGGGTTGACGTGGGCGAGCTCGCCCCGGGGCTCCGGCTCCACGGCCCGGAAGCGCTCGAAGATGGCCCGGACCTCGGCCTCCGTATAGGCCGATCCCGCCGCTGGCGCCTTGCCCTGGGCGGCCCGGCCTCCCGGGCCCGCGGCCTTGGCGCGGCCCGCGGCCTTGGGGCCGCTCGGGGCCTTGGGTCCGCTCGGGGCCTTCGCGCCGCCCGGCTTCGCGGTTGCGGCGGGGGGCCGCGCCGGCTTTTCCGGAACGCTCGCAACCTTCACGGATTTGGGATCGGGATTCTGCTTACGTGCGCGCATCCGCTTTCTATACTGGGTCTCCATGACGGACAGCAACGCCGAGGCCGCCGGGCGGCCGTTCTTTTCCGCCGTGCTGACGCCCCACCGGTCCCTCGGCCCGCGCGGGTTCGTGGTGCTGATGACGTGCCTCTCGGCCGTCTGCTTCGCCACCGGCCTCCTGTTCTGGAAGATCGGGGCCTGGCCGATCAGCGGCTTCCTGGGGCTCGACGTCGCCGTCATGTGGCTGGCGTTCCGGCTCAGCTACCGCTCGGCCCGCGCCTTCGAGGTGGTGGAGGTCTCGGCGCAGGAGATCCTGGTGCGCAAGGTCTCGCCCGGCGGACGGCGCACGGAATACCGGTTCAACCCGGTGTGGGTGCGGCTGGAGGTGGTCCATGTCGAGGACGAGGGCGTCACCCGCATCGCGCTCTTCTCGCGCGGGCGCGCGGTCGACGTGGGCGCCTTCCTGAACCCGGACGACCGGACGAGCTTCGCGGGCGCCCTCAAGGCCGCGCTCGCCACCGCGCGCTCCGGCGGCCCGGTCGGCAACCCGGCCTGAGCGTCCGAAATCGGGTGTCCCGGGGGGCGCGGCGCCGCTAGTGTCCCGTCCGAAGGCCGCCCCCGGACGGTCCAGCTTGCGACGAGGCCCATCATGACGCTTCAGACCGCCCTGGCGGAGACCGCGGACCGGGACCACGCGACCGACCTCGAGGACGGCGCGGCGGAGCGGGACTACCGGATCGTCCGCGACGCGATCGAGATCATGTCCGAGCGCTGGCGCGCGCAGCCCACCGTGGAGGAGGTGGCGCGCCGGCTGGGGCTGACCCCCGTGCAACTGCAGCGGCTGCTCGTGCGCTGGGCCGGGCTGACCCCGAAGGCCTTCCTGCAGGCCATCACGCTCGATGCGGCGCGGGACCTGCTCCGGGCCTCCGCGAGCGTGCTCGACACCACCTACGAGGTCGGGTTGTCGGGCCCGGGACGGCTGCACGACCTCTTCGTCACCCACGAGGCCATGACCCCCGGGGCCTACCGGGCGCGCGGCCGCGGGCTCGTGATGCGCACCGGGTTCCACCCCTCCCCGTTCGGCACGGCGCTGGCGGTGGTGACCGAGCACGGGCTCGCCGGGCTCGGCTTTGCCGAGGAGGGCGGCGAGGCGGCGGCGCTCGCCGACATGACGCGGCGCTGGCCGGAGGCCGACTTCGTGGCGAACCAGGAGGCGACCGCGCCTTTCGTCCGGCGCGTGTTCGACCCGGCCGAGTGGCAGGCGGACCGGCCGCTCAACGTCGTGCTGATCGGTTCGGACTTCGAGATCCGGGTCTGGCGCAAGCTTCTCAAGATCCCGATGGGGCGGGCCACCACCTATTCGGACATCGCCGCGGGCATCGGGTCGCCGAAGGCGAGCCGGGCGGTCGGGGCGGCGGTCGGGCGCAATCCGATCAGCTTCGTGGTGCCGTGCCACCGGGTGCTCGGGCGCGGCGGCGACCTCTGCGGTTACCACTGGGGCCTGACGCGCAAGCGCGCCATCCTGGGCTGGGAGGCGGGCCGGGTGGCGGCGGCCTGACGGCCCGGGCGCTCACGCGCGGGTCTCGCCATTCGTGAACCGACTTGACTGGACCGTGAGCACGGGTGCTGGCACGCTCTAATCGTATTCTCCGGCCTGCATCCGGTGCGCCCCGGGACCCCTGGCCCGGCGGAGCCCCGCGTCAGGCGGGCGCGTTTCACAGTTCGACATTCGGAGGTTCCGGCATCATGGCCGACCCGCAAACCGACGTCATCGACGCAGGCCACGAGATCATCGTGCTTAGTTTCCGGCTGCTCGACGCCGAGGTGACCGCCATTCCGCAGCAGGTCGCCACCGCGCTGACCGATCCCGCGACGCAGGCGGCCATCAAGAAGACGCTGCTCGATTTCGCCAAGTCGCGCGGTACCGCCGCCGAAACCGTGGTTTCGGGCGAGGACGCGCAGAAGCTGGTCGAGTCGCTCGGCAAGGGCGTGTACGACGCGGCCAGCAAGAAGGTGCTCGACCAGGTCAAGGAGACCGCCGAGTACAAGCGGCTGGAGAAGAGCCTCGAGAGCTTCAAGAAGGCGGCCGCCTCGTCCAACCTCGGGGTCTGGGTCGACAAGAACAGCACCGTCCTCTACATCGTCGGTGCGGCGCTGGTGGTCGGGACCGGGACGGTCCTGTACGTGACGCGGACGGGCGGCGGCATCGTCGACGCGGTGACGGACCCGCTCAAGGACAAGAGCTTCAAGATTCTGACGGTCGGGGCCTTCTCGCTGTCGGTCGGCAAGCTGCGCTTCGATCCGACCGCCCAGCTCCTCGGCGGCGAGGTGTCGACCGTCGCGAACTGGCAGAAGCTCAAGCTCGAGCTGAAGCTCGGCGTACTCGCCGAAGGGCCGGTGATCCAGCAGATCGAGGGCGAGGCGGCGGTCAAGTCCGGGCCGATCAAGATCACGCTCGACGGCAGCGCGAAGCCGGCGACCCACCTGGTCAATCTCGGCCTCAAGGCCAACTACGAGGCCGGCCAGCTCAGTGTCGGCGTCGGTGCCATGTACAAGGACAACCTCGCCAGCGCCACCGCGCAGGCCTCCTACAAGACCAATGTCGGCGTCTTCGGCCTGCAGGCCAATGTCGGCGAGAAGCAGGGCGGCGGCGTCGGCTACGGCGGCCTGGCGACCTTCACAATCCCCTTCAAGTGAGATCCGGGCGGTCGCCGCCCACCTTCCGACCGCGGTCCCGGCCCCTGCCGCCCCCCGAATCCCCGGCCCTGCTTCTCCGGACAAGGCGCGCGAGCACCGCAGATTTGGGGGCCCAGGGCAGGCCTCGACCGCAGGGCTGCGGCCGGTGGAGAGCGCTAGGCCCCGTCCCTTCCGCTGCACTCCGGCCGGGGATGCGGGCGGAGAGCGGTGTGCCTGTGACCGGGGAGAGGGGCCGCCGGCGGGCTCCAGGCTTCCCGTCAGCCCGCGAGGTCCTGCTTGGACGTGACCGATCCGTCGGCCGCGAAGCGGTAGACGATGGGGACGCCGGTGGCGAGTTCGCGGCGGACGATCTCCTCGCCGGTCAGGCCCTCGAGCTTCATGATCAGGGCGCGCAGCGAGTTGCCGTGGGCGGAGACGAGCACGCGCCGGCCGGCCATGACGTCGGGCATGATGCGGGCCTCGAAATAGGGCAGCACCCGGTCGGCCGTGTCCTTGAGGCTTTCGCCGCCGGGCGGGGGCACGTCGTAGGAGCGGCGCCAGACATGGACCTGCTCCGCGCCCCAGCGCTTGCGGGCGTCGTCCTTGTTGAGCCCCGAAAGCTCGCCGTAGTCGCGCTCGTTGAGAGCCTGGTCGCGGATGATCGGCAGGTCCTTCCGGCCGAGCTCCTCGAGCATGAGGTCGAGGGTGGTCTGCGCCCGCTTCAGAGCCGAGGTGTAGCAAACGTCGAAGTCGAGCCCGAGCGCCTTCAGCTTCCGGCCGGCGGCGCGTGCCTCGGCGATGCCCTTCTCGGTCAGGTCCGGGTCCTTCCAGCCGGTGAACAGGTTGAGCCTGTTCCACTCGCTCTCGCCGTGACGGCACAGGACCAGAAGACGTTCCATCTCGCGCGTGTCCTTCAGTCGGAAAAGCCGAGCACGTCGGCCATCGTGTAGAGGCCGGGCTTGCGCCCGCGGCCCCACAGGGCGGCGCGCAGGGCACCGCGGGCGAAGAGCGACCGGTCCTCGGCCCGGTGCGACAGCTCGATGCGCTCGCCGGGTCCGGCGAAGACGACCGTATGGTCGCCCACCACCGTGCCGCCGCGCAGCGACGCGAAGCCGATATCGCCGGTGCGGCGCGCGCCGGTGTGGCCGTCGCGGCCGCGCGCCGAATGGGCGCCGAGGTCGACGCCGCGCCCCGCTGCGGCCGCCTCGCCGAGCAGGAGCGCGGTGCCGGAGGGCGCGTCCACCTTCATGCGGTGGTGCATCTCGACGACCTCGATGTCGAACTCGGCGTCGAGCGCGCGCGCGGCCTGACGGACCAGTTGGGCGAGGAGGTTGACGCCGAGGCTCATGTTGCCGGACTTCACCACCACCGCGTGGCGGGCGGCGGCGTGGATCTTCGCCTCGTCGTCGGCCGAGCAGCCGGTGGTGCCGACCACGTGGACGATGCGCGCCTGGGCGGCGAGCTCGGCGAACTGGACGGTGGCGGCCGGGCTGGTGAAGTCGAGCACGCCGTCGGCGGCGGCGAAGAGCGGCAGGGGGTCGTCCGAGATCGGGACGCCGAGCGGCTCCAGGCCGGCGACCGCGCCGGCGTCGCGACCGAGATGGGGCGAGCCCGCCCGCTCGACGGCGCCGGACAGCGTCACGCCCTCGGCGGCGGCGACGGCGCGAACGAGCGCCTGGCCCATGCGGCCGGCGGCTCCGACCACGATCAGACGCATCTCCGACATCGGCTTCTCCGCGCGCCGCGGCCCGCGGCCGCCCGGCAGCGGTATAGCAGGCGGAGGGGGCGGCGCAACAGGCCGGGGCAGCCGCTCGCCCCTGACCTTCGGAGGAGCGCCCGGCCGCCCCCGCAACGCGAGAGGCCGCCCCGGCGGACCGGCGGCGGCCTCGAAACCCTGCCCGGTGCGCGCCGGTCAGCTGTCGATCTGGCGTTTCAGGACCTCGACCTCGTCGGCGAAGCCCCGGTCGGTCTTGATCATGTCCTCGATCTTGCGGACGGCATGCAGGACCGTGGTGTGGTCGCGGTTGCCGAAGCGGCGGCCGATCTCGGGGAGCGAACGGGGCGTCAGGGTCTTGGACAGGTACATGGCGATCTGCCGGGGGCGGACCACCGTGCGGGTGCGGCGGCTCGACAGGAGGTCGGCCTTGGAGACGTTGTACTGCTTGCAGACGGCGCGCTGGATGTCCTCGATCTTCACGCGCCGGGCCTCGCGGACCCGCAGCAGGTCGCGCAAGGCCGTCTCGGCGGTCTCTATGCCGACCGGCTCGCCGGAGAACTGGGCATGGGCGGCCAGCCGGTTGACCGCGCCGTCCAGGTCCCGGCCGCTCGAGGTGACGTTCTCGGCGACGAAGTCGATCACCGCCTCGGAGACCGCGAGGGTCGGGAAGAGTCGGCGGGCGGCGACGACCCGGTTGGAGACGATCGCGCGGCGGAGGTCGAAATCCGGGGCGGCGATCTCGACGAGCAGCCCGCCACCGAGGCGGGAGCGGACGCGTTCGTCCAGCGTCTCGAGCTCGACCGGCGGGCGGTCCGCGGCGACCACGACCTGGCGGGAGCCGTCGATCAGGGAGTTCAGCGTGTGGCAGAATTCCTGCTGGATCTGGCGGCCCTGGAGGAACTGCATGTCGTCGATCAGGAGGAGATCGATGCCGCGAAGGTTCTCCTTGAATGCGATGGCCGACTGCGCCTTGAGGGCCGACACGAAGCGGTACATGAAGTGCTCTGCGGTCAGGTAGAGCACGCGCCGGCCGGCGTCCTTGGCCGCTCGGGCGATCGCCTGGAGAAGGTGGGTCTTGCCGAGGCCGACGGCGGCATGGACGAAGAGCGGGTTGAAGCCGACCGATTCTCCGGGGCGGGACTCGGCGACGCGGCGGGCTGCGGCGAGGGCGAAGCTGTTGGAGCGGCCCTCGACGAAGCTGGCGAAGGTGTAGCGCGGGTCGAGCGGCGAGCCGACGAGGGCGTCGTCGAGGCGGATCTCGCTCGTCGGGGCCGGCCCGTCGAGGACGAGGCGGGCGGCCTGGGCGAGCGGCACCTTGATCTGGCGGTGGTCGACCGCGACGCCCTGGGGCGCCGGCGAGGTCCAGGCCTCGGGGGCGCCGGGGCCGCGCGGGCGGATGGCGCTGCGCACGGTGAATTCGATCTGCTGCACGCCGCCGAATTCGTCCTGGCACAGGCCCATGAGCCGGTCACGATAGCGCGATTGCAGCCAGTTCTTCAGAAAGCGGGTCGGCACCGACAGGTGCACGACGCCGTCTCCGAGCGCCTCCAGGTCGACCCTGGCGAACCAGCTCGTGAATACGTCCTCGCCCAGTTCCGCCCTGAGGCGCTTCTTGATGCGATCCCATTCCGCATGGCCCGTCAGCCCGACCGACATCGTTTCCGTGCCTCCTGCCTCTCGCCGTCCGGACGACCCGCCAAAGTCGTCGTCCCGGCATTCCATCTCGACTACGCGGCGCGTTCCGACGCGAACACATGGCAAGGGGGAACCCTCGGCCGTCACTGAGGCCGGGCGGTCATCCATCGCCGAATTTTTCAGTTTCGCCCGATCATCCGGTGCGCCGGACTGCCAGCGGCGCCCGGTTACGGGACGAGCATCCGCCCCACGAAAACCGGTCGGCATCCCACAATGCCATGCCAGATCCGGGTTCCCTTCGTGATCGCCCTCCCGGGCGGGTCAGCGCACCGCGGCGCTCGGCGGGCGGCCGACCGGCGGCAGGGCCGCGGCGGCTCCGAACGGGTGTCGTCCGCCCGTCCGCCGGACCCCATGGGCCGCCGGCGGACAAAACTATCCTGGCCTTTGCGGGACCTTCATGGCCCGCACAGGCGCTGCCTCTCGATGTCGACATCAATGCCCCCGACGACGGACTTCTGTCCGCTCGCTGCCGATAGTCTTTTTTATGAATTCTGTTACGCGAACAAGACGAACTGCTGCGTACCCCTAGTCACGCCTAGAGCAGATACTGCATCATGCACCCTCGACAGATCATCACGAGCACCATTTGATTGGCACAACATGACCATTGCTCTCCAGGAGCCCCTGCTAGCTACTCATTCGCGGCTGACTTCGGAAGGCGTCGCCTTCCATGGCCTGAACTTTACACAGGCGGTTTGGGGCCTGCAACTCCGATCGGGGGCCGGTCGGACGGAGTGTTGCCGGAACGACCCACCCTGGATGGCAGGCGTTCTTCGCCCCCGTTCGTCAAGTCCTTCGGACTCAACGGGGTTCCCCGAGAGGGTCGTTCGTTTCGCGCGTCGGCCCTTCGCCGACGAAAAAAAATGAAGCGCTCCCCCTTGACTCCCGGTCATGCCGGCGATTCCGAAGGGGGGTTCCGGACATGTCGTCAAGCGCTTGAACGGGTTCAAGAATTCCTGTCATGCCGGAGGCCTTCGCGAGGCTACGGGATTCTTGCCAAGAGGCCTTCGCACCGGTTTCGCGGCAAACAAAAAGCCCGGGTGCGAGACCCGGGCTTGGAGCTGGTTCGGGGCGCTTCAGGCCCGGATGGCGGACCCTTCGCGCCGTCGTAACGGAACCGTCAGGCTCCGAGACCCTTCAACCTCTGAGCGAGGCGGGAGATCTTCCGGGACGCGGTGTTCCGGTGCATGACGCCCTTGGAGGCGGCACGCTGCAGCTCCGGCTGGGCGGCCTTCAGGGCAGCGGCGGCCGCCGCTGCGTCGCCCGAGGCGATCGCCTCCTCGACCTTGCGCACGTAGGTCCGCACGCGGCTGCGGCGGTTCTTGTTGACCGCGGTCCGACGCGCGATCTTGCGGGCCGCCTTCTTGGCGGACGGCGTATTGGCCATGGACGAGCCTTTCCTGGATCCGAACCTCCGGTCGTCCGCCTCTGCCGCCGCACGGGATCGACTCCCGCCGGGCCGGACGCGCCGGAGACCGTTCAAACGAAAGCGGCGGCGGACGGGCCGCCACCGGTCAGGCGGTGCTTATAGCCACGTCCCGGCGGGGCGTCAACGGCGGAAAGCCGAAGGCGGCACACCTTCGACGACGCGCGGAGCCCGCGGGCGTCCGGTGCCGGTCAGCGGTGCCCGAACTTCGGCGGGCGCTTCTCGGCGAAGGCGGCCATGCCCTCCTTCTGGTCGGCGGTGGCGAACATGGCGTGGAACACCCGGCGCTCGAAGCGCAGACCCTCGGCGAGCGTCGTCTCCATGGCCCGGTTGACCGCCTCCTTGGCCATCATGGCGGCCGGCAGGGAGTAGCCGGCGATGTCGGTCGCCGCCTTCAGGGCCGTCGCGGCCAGGTCGGCGAGCGGCACCACGCGGGCGACGAGGCCGGCGCGCTCGGCCTCCTCGGCGCCCATCATGCGGCCGGTCAGGCACAGGTCCATGGCCTTGGCCTTGCCGACCGCGTGGGCGAGGCGCTGGGTGCCGCCGGCGCCCGGCATGACGCCGAGCTTGATCTCCGGCTGGCCGAACTGGGCGTTGTCGGCCGCGATGATGAAGTCGCACATCATGGCGAGCTCGCAGCCGCCGCCGAGCGCGTAGCCGGCGACCGCGGCCAGGATCGGCTTGCGGAAGCGGGAGACCCGGTCCCAGGCGGTGATGAAATCGTCCACGTAGGTGGCGGGGTACTGGAGCGTCGCCATCTCCTTGATGTCGGCACCGGCCGCGAAGGCCTTCTCGGAGCCGGTCAGCAGGACGGCGCCGATCTCCGGATCGGCCTCGAAGGCGTCGAGCGCCGCGTTCAGCTCGCGGATCAGGGCGGAGTTCAGGGCGTTCAGCGCCTTCGGCCGGTTCAGGGTCACGATGCCGACCCGCCCCTCACGGTCGACGATGATGTTCTCGTAGGCCATCGGTGTCCCCTTCTCGCTCGCCGGCCCGCCCGGCGGGCCGCTCAAGCCTCGACCGCTACCGGAGGGGACGGGCGGATTCAACATGGACGAGGGGCCGGTCCGCGTCAGCGCTGGCAGACCGGACAATAGAAGGTGGAGCGGTTCGACTGGACCAGGCGGGCGACCACGCCGGCGCAGGACGGCCGCGGGCAGGGCTCGCCCTCACGATCGTAGACCGAGAAGGCGTGCTGGAAGTAGCCGAGGCCGCCCTCGGCGTTGACGTAGTCGCGCAGCGAGGAACCGCCGGCCGCGATCGCGTCGGTCAGGACGGCGCGGATCGCGTCGGCGAGGTCGCGGGCCGCCGCCTTCGGCCGGCCCTTGGGGGTCGCCACGGTGCCGGCCGCCCGGGTCGGCGACAGGCGCGCCCGCCAGAGGGCCTCGCAGACGTAGATGTTGCCGAGGCCGGCGATCAGGCCCTGGTCCATCAGCGCCGCCTTGAGGGGTGCGGCCTTGCCGGCGAAGAGGCGCGCGACCGCCTCGCCGGTCAGCTCGTTGCCGAGCGGCTCCAGGCCGATGCCGCGGATCAGCGGATGCTCAGCGAGGGTGGCCCGCTCGGACAGGGTCATGAAGCCGAAGCGACGGGGGTCGTTGTAGGTGACGGTGGCGCCGGTCGAGAGCCGGAAGACCACATGGTCGTGGCGGGCGTCCTTGGAGCGCTCCCGATGGAACTCGCCCGGCGTCGCCACGGGCTCGTCCGGCAGGGCGATGCGGAAGGAGCCGGACATGCCGAGATGCATGATCAGGACGGCGCCGTCGTCGAGGTCGGCGAGCAGATACTTGGCCCGCCGGGAGAGCGACGCGACGGTCCGGCCGGCCAGCCGCTCGGCGAAGCGTTCCGGCAGGGGAAAGCGCAGGTCGGGGCGTCGGCACTCGACGGACACGAAGCGCGCGCCCTCCATGACGGGCGCGAGGCCCCGGCGGACGGTCTCGACTTCGGGCAGTTCGGGCATGGGCGGGCTCGGGCGCAACGGCGGGTTCAGGGCCGCATCTAGGGGCGAAAGCGGCGCGCCGTCCACCCGCCATCGGCCGATGGCATCGCACGGCGGCTTCCGTTATGGTCCCGGCCGACTCCAGGAGACCGCCATGGCGCTGAACCGATCCGCCGAGCCGAACGCCACCCCCGAAGCCCTTCCCATCGGGGCCGTAGGGGGCAACGAGGCGGGCCGGACAGCGAGCTTCGGCTTCCGCGAGGTGCCGCTCGGGGCCAAGCAGGAGATGGTGGACGACGTCTTCCACAAGGTCGCGGACCGCTACGACGTGATGAACGACGCCATGTCGGGCGGCCTGCACCGGCTGTGGAAGGACGCCATGGTGTCGCGTCTCGCGCCGCCGCGCGGCGGCCGCCGGCCCTTCTCGGTGCTGGACGTGGCGGGCGGGACGGGCGACATCGCGTTCCGCATCGCCGAGCGGGCCGACGGCCACGCCCGGGTGACGGTCGCGGACATCAACGGCTCCATGCTGGAGGTCGGCCGCAAGAGGGCCGGGACGCGGCCCTTCGGTGACCGGATCGACTTCGTGGAGGCGAACGCGGAGGACCTGCCCTTCGAGAGCGGCCGCTTCGACGCCTACACGATCGCGTTCGGCATCCGGAACGTGCCGCGGATCGAAAAGGCGCTCGCCGAGGCGTACCGGGTGCTGCGGCCGGGCGGGCGGTTCCTCTGCCTGGAATTCTCGGCGGTGGACGTTCCTCTGCTCGACCGGATCTACGAGGCCTATTCGTTCCGCGTGATCCCCCTCATGGGCCGGATCATCGCCGGGGACGACGACCCCTACCGCTATCTCGTCGAATCCATCGCCAAGTTCCCGACCCAGGAGCGCTTCGCGCAGATGATCCGGGAGGCCGGCTTCGCCCGCGTGGACTACACCAATCTCACCGGCGGCATCGCGGCGATCCACGGAGGCTGGAAGATCTGATGCCGGGGGGCATCGTCGGACCGACGCTGAGGCTCCTGCGCGCCGGCTTCGTGCTGGCGCGGGAGGGCGTGCTGCGCGCCATGGCGCCGCCCGACCCGCCGCCGGCCGGACGGGTGCTGCTGGCGCTCGCCTCGCTCGTCGAACGTCGCGGGCTCGGCGAGGTCGACCGCGGCGACCGGGTCTCGGAGGCGCTGAACCGGCTCGGCCCCTCCTACGTCAAGCTCGGACAGTTCCTGGCGACGCGCCCGGACGTGGTCGGCCGCGCCATGGCGCGCGACCTGGAGGCCCTGCAGGACCGCCTGGCCTCCTTCCCGCTCGAGGACGCCAAGGCGTCGATCGAGCGTGCCCTGCAGCGGCCGCTCGAGGAAGTGTTCGTCGAGCTCGGGCCGCCGGTCGCCGCGGCCTCCATCGCACAGGTTCACAAGGCGACGGTCCGCGACCGCGACGGCGAACTGCGCGACGTCGCCGTCAAGGTGCTGCGGCCGGGTGTCGAGGCGCGGTTCCGACGGGACTTGGACAGCTTCTACCTGGCGGCCCGCCTGATCGAGCGGCTGGTGCCCTGGACGCGGCGGCTGCGCCCGCTCGCCGTGGCCGACACGCTGGCGCGGTCGGTCCGGCTGGAGATGGACCTCCGGCTCGAGGCGGCGGCGCTCTCCGAGATGGCCGAGAACACCCGCGGGGACCCGGCGTTCCGCGTGCCGGCGGTGGACTGGGAGCGGACCGCCAAGCAGGTCCTCACCATGGCGTGGATCGACGGCACCAAGGTGGCGAACCTGGCGGCGCTCGAGGCACAGGGGATCGACCTCGTGGCGCTGTCGCGGGTGGTCATCCAGTCGTTCCTGCGCCATGCCATGCGAGACGGCTTCTTCCATGCGGACATGCACCAGGGCAACCTGTTCGTCGACCCGGACGGCACCCTGGTGGCGGTCGATTTCGGCATCATGGGGCGGCTCAACGAGGCGGAGCGCCGCTTCCTCGCCGAGATCCTGTTCGGCTTCATCCGGCGCGATTATCTTCGGACCGCGGAGGTCCACTTCGAGGCGGGCTACGTGCCCGAGGGCCAGGAGGTCGAAGTCTTCGCCCAGGCGCTCAGGGCGATCGGCGAGCCGCTGCGCGACCGCCCGGCGCGCGAGATCTCGATGGCGCACCTGCTCAACCAGCTCTTCGAGTATACCGAGGTCTTCGACATGAAGACCCAGCCCCGGCTGATCCTCCTGCAGAAGACCATGGTGGTGGTGGAGGGCGTGGCGCGCACGCTCGACCCGGACCTCGACATCTGGACCACCTCGGAACCGGTGGTGCGGGACTGGATCGAGCGGAATCTCGGGCCCGCCGCGAAGCTCGGCGAGGCGGCGGCGAGCGCGGGGGCGGTCGGCGGCGCCCTGATGAACCTGCCGAAGCTCGCCGGACGGGCGGAAGCGATTGCGGCCGGCTTCGCCGACATGGCGCGCCACGGCCTCCGGCTGGACGACGACACCGTCCGGGCCCTGGCGCGCGCCGAGGCGCGGGAGAACCGCCGGGGGCACGTGCCGCTCTGGATCGGGGCGGGTGCGCTCGTGATCCTCGCGCTGCACGTGCTGTTCGGCTGACGGCCGCCCGCCGGAGCGCGGCGGAAAAGTCACGATCCCCTCCCGATCGCAGCGACGGCAGGTCATGCGGCTTGCCCTCGACGGCGCGCGGGGTCATGTAAAGCGCCGTGTCCGGTCCGCAACTTTCCATCCGCGCACCAGACGAACCGTTAAGCGGGGAGCACGATATTGGGGGTGACGTCGGCGATGGGGGCCGGCGACGCATGCGGGAACTCGATCGGAGATCCAGGATGGATCGCGCATCTCATCGGAAACTCGGCGTCATCGCGGCAGGTTTCACGTTCCTCGCCGCCGCGGCCAGTCCGTCGTGCGCCGTCGAGACCGACGCCCGGGAAGAGGCCCGGGGACGCTGGCTGATCGCGCCGGAGTCCGGCGGTCCGGGCTGCGTGCTCAATCTCTCCATCGAAGCGAACGGCACGGCGAAGGTTACCTCCGGAGGCTGTCGGGGCGAGGTCGCCCTCATGTCCCGCGCCTCGCACTGGGAGCTCGACGAGAGCGGCCGGATCGTCCTGCGCGACGCGAGCCAGAACCGCATCGTCACCCTTGCCAAGCTCGAGAATTCGATCTTCCGGGAAGACGAGGCGCCGGGCCGCGCGCTGGTGATGAAGCCGGCCACGCCGGCTCCCGCACCCCAGGCCGCCGCCGTGCCGGCGCCGCCGGCGGGCCCGGGTCAGCCGGCGACCGCGACGCAGACGGCCTCGCCGGCGCCGAAGGGGGCCGCGGCCACGGCCGGGACTCCCGCGCGCGGCGAAGGCCGTTCGATTGCCGCGGCCGCCGCGCCCGAGCCCCCTCCCGGGGCGCCGGAGGCCGCCGCGCTGCCCTCCCGGGGGGTGCCGCCGCGGCCGCCCGGCCCGCCCGTCGTGGCGGCGCTCGATCTTCCCGGCGCCGAGCCGGAGCCTGCCGCGGCGCCGGAGGCCCCCCGCCCCGCCCCGGTGGCATTCCCGATCCCGGCGCGCAAGCCTGCGGTTCCGAAACCGCCGCCGGTGGTGGCCGCCGCGGTTCCTCCCGCCAACGCTCCGCTCGCGCTGGTTCCCGCGCCGGTGCCGGGTGCCGGGACGGCATCCCCGTCGCCGCTCTCGCCGGCCGTGCCGGCGGCCCCCGGGGTCGGCCCGGCGGCAGGGCCCGCCATGCCCGCCACGGTCCAGGCCTTCGCTGCGCCGGCCACGCCGTCCCTCCAGCCGTCCGCGCCCGCGGGCGTCGGGCCCGCGCCCGGAGCACCCGCCGCACAGGCACCCGCGGCTGCCGGCAAGGTGGTGGCGCGCTGGGTGATGAAGCGGCCGACCGGCGAGGTGCTGTGCCGCGCGAGCCTCCACGAGGGCGCCTCGCCGGCCCGGCCCGGCGCCTCGGCCCTGACCCTCTCGCCCGGCTGCGCGCAAGCGGTGACCCGCCTGCAGCTCAGCGGCTGGGCCCGGCAGGGGAACGAGCTGGTCCTCCTCGGTGCCACCGGCGCTTCGCTCTCCTTCGTCCCGCAGGAGGACGGCAGCTACGCCAAGGCGGCCAAGGAGGGCGGTCAGCCGCTGCTCCTGGTCAAGCCCTGAGAGACACCGGCGCGCCGAGGACTTGCCCCGCGGCGGCGGAGCGGCGAGAACAGGCCGGCGCCGCCGGCGCGCCCCGGAGTGACCCATGCCCGACCCGACCGACCGCCTCGCCCGCGCCTACGCGGCCATCGACGCCGCCAACGCGGCCGACCCGACCCTCGTCGAGGCGGAGGGCGGGACGAAGCCTTATGCGGTCCTGTACGGCGAACGCATGTCGCACTGGCTCGACTGCCTCGTCCCGGATGCGTCGGATGCCCTGCGGATCGCGGTCAGGGCGCAGCATATCCGCCGGTTCGACATTCCCCGGTCCGCCTACCCGCTGGACAAGCCCGGCTACCACGCCTGGCGCAACCGCCTGAAGGACCACCACGCCGACCTCACGGCCGCCCTGATGGCGGAGGCGGGCTACGGGCCGGACGAGATCGCGCGGGCGCGCTCGATCGTCCGCAAGGAGCGGCTGAAGCGCGACCCGGAGGCGCAGGCGCTGGAGGACTGCGCCTGCCTGGTCTTCCTGGAGAACGAGTTCGTCCCCTTCGCGGCCCGGCACGAGGACGACAAGATCGTCGACATCGTCGCCAAGACCTGGGTGAAGATGTCCGATGCGGGGCACGCCCTGGCCCTCGGCCTCGTGCCCGCCCTGCCCGATCGTCTGCAGCGGCTCGTCGGCGCGGCGGTCGCCGCGAAGGCCTGAGCCGTCACTCGTCCTCGAGCGCCCGGCGCAGGCGCCGGATCACGACGCCCCTGGCCTTCTCGTCGGCCGCCCGGTCGACCGCCTCGGAGATGTCGAGGAGCAGCCGGGACAGGTCGTTGTGCCAGTCGAGACGACCGATGCGGGCCGGGTCGGCGCGCGGGCGCGTGTTCGGCGGCGCGTCGAGCGTGCGGCCGTCGCGAAGGTCGATGCGCTCGTCGAGCGCGGGCTTCAGGATCCGGACGGGGGGCATGGTGCCGGCCGCGGCGGCTGCCTCGATGCGGTCCGCCAGGGCATCGATGGCCGGCGGCTCGCCATGGACAAGGGCCACGCCGCGGGCGACGGGCCCGCGTGCGGCGAGCCAGGCGAGGAGCTCGGGCGCGTCGGCGTGGCCCGAATAGTCGTCGATGCGGCGGATGCGAGCGCGGACGAGGCTCTCCTCGCCCTGGATGCGGACCGCGCGGACCCCGTCCTGCAGCAGGCGCCCGAGGGTGCCCTCGGCCTGGAAGCCGGCGAGGAGGACCGTGGCGTCGCGCCGGTGCAGCCAGCGCTTCAGGTGGTGGCGGATGCGGCCGGCCTCGCACATGCCGCTGGCGGCGATGACGGCATGGAAGCTGGCGATGCGGGCAATCGCCTTGCTCTCGTCGGCGGTCTCGGTGAAGCGGAGTTCGGGGGTGCGGAAGGCGGCGGCGAGGTCGATGCCCTCGTCCAGCTCGGCGGCGTGGGCCAGGAAGACCTCGGTCGCCCTGATGGCGAGCGGCGAGTCCACGAAGACGGGGAAGCGCGGGATCGCCTGCCGGCGCATCAGCTCGACGAGATCGAGGGCGATCTCCTGCGTGCGCTCGACCGCGAAGGCGGGGATCAACAGAACGCCGGTGCCGCCCCAGGCCTCCCGGACGATGGCGGCGAGACGGTCCCGGCGGGCCTCCCGGTCGGTCGCCGGACGGTCCTCGTCGCCGTAGGTCGATTCCAGGACCACCCAGTCGAAGCCGGACGGCCCTTCCGGATCGCGCTGCAGGGCGGCGGCGTCGGGGCCGATATCACCGGAGACCATGACGCGGACGGGGGCGTCGCCGCCGTCGGACAGCTCCAGTTCGATCGACGCCGACCCGAGGATGTGGCCGGCGTTCCAGTAGCGGGCCCGCACGCCGGGGGCGGGCGAGAGCCATTGGCCGGGATCGACGGGCCGGAAGCTCGACAGAGCCGCGCGGGCGTCCTCGGCGGTGTAGATCGGGGTGACCTCCGCATGGCCGCGGCGGGCGTTGCGCCGGTTCAGGGCCTCCACCTCCATCTCCTGGATATGGCCGGAGTCCGGCAGCAGCGCGGAGCAGAGATCGACGGTGGCGCGGGTGGCGTAGACCGGGCCGGGGAAGCCGGCCTTGACGAGCTTCGGGATCAGGCCCGCGTGGTCGACATGGGCATGGGTCAGGAGCAGGCAGGCGATCGAGCCGGGATCGTAGGGGAAGGGCTCGTAGTTGAGGGCCTTCAGGCTCTTCGGACCCTGGAACATGCCGCAGTCGACGAGGACGCGGGTGCGACCGGTCTCGAAGAGGAGCTGAAGTCCGGTCACGGTCCGGGCCGCCCCCAGGACCTGCATCGTTACGGCCATCGGCGCCTCCGCTGTGTCGTAGAATTTAACATTCTAGCGCAAGCCGCCAGCCGGCGTGGTCCGGAAGCACACTGATGCGGCGCGCGCGGGAGCCATGCCGGGAGCGGCCTTGCCGGGCACGCGGCGGCGAGGCCTCATGGGATGCACGGGGTGGGCAGGAGACAGGGGACGCCTCATGCATGGCCGGCTCAAGCACAAGGTGGCGATGGTGATGGGCGCCGGGTCGAGCGGACCCGGCTGGGGCAACGGCAAGGCCACCGCCGTGCTCTTCGCCCGCGAAGGCGCCAAGGTGGTGGCGGTCGACCGCAATGCGGCGGCCGCGGAGGAGACCGCGGAGATCATCCGCCTGGAGGGGGGCGACGCCCTCCCGCTCACCTGCGACGCGACGCGGGAGGCGGAGGTGGCGGCGGCGATCCAGGCGGCCCGCGCCCGCTACGGACGGATCGACATCCTGGACAACAACATCGGCATCGCCGAGGTGGGGGGCGTCGTCGAGATCTCGGAGGCCGAGTGGGACCGGGTCTTCGACGTCAACCTGAAGACCGCCTTCCTGGCGATGAAGCACGCGATCCCGCCCATGGTGGAGCAGGGCGGCGGGTCGATCGTCAACATCACGTCGATCGCGGGCCTGCGCTACACGGGCGTGCCCTACTGCACCTATTCGGCCACCAAGGCCGCCCTCGCGCACCTGACCCGGACGACGGCCGTGGAGTACGCCGCCCGGAAGGTGCGGGTGAACGCCATCGCGCCGGGGCTGATGAAGACCCCGATGGTGGAGAACGCGGCGGGGCTCGCCAAGGCCTATGCGGGCGGCGACGTCGAGGCGATGTGGCGCAAGCGGGATTCCCAGGTGCCGATGGGCCATATGGGGGACGCGTGGGACGTCGCCTACGCGGCGCTGTTCCTGGCCTCCGACGAATCGAAATACGTGACCGGGATCGAGCTCGTCGTCGACGGGGGGATCACGCTGAAATACACGTGACCGCCCGGGCCAGCGGTCGCGCTCAGGCGGCCACGGAGCCGCCGGCGGCCTCCTCGGCGGCGCGGGCGCGCAGGGCGAAGCGCTGCAGCTTGCCGGTGTCGGTGCGCGGCAGCTTGTCGACGAACTCGACGACACGCGGGTACTTGTAGGGCGAGATCTCCGCCTTGACGTGGGCCTTCAGCTCCTCGGCGAGGGACGCGGAGGCCGTCGCGCCGGGCTTCAGCACCACGTAGGCCTTCACGACCTGGCCGCGGTCGGCGTCCGGGGCGCCGACGACCCCGCATTCGGCGACCGCCGGGTGGGTCAGGAGCGCGGCTTCGACCTCCGGGCCGGCGATGTTGTAGCCGGCCGAGACGATCATGTCGTCCGAGCGCGCCTGGTACCA
This sequence comes from Prosthecomicrobium sp. N25, assembly GCF_037203705.1. Taxonomy (NCBI): domain Bacteria; kingdom Pseudomonadati; phylum Pseudomonadota; class Alphaproteobacteria; order Hyphomicrobiales; family Kaistiaceae; genus Prosthecomicrobium; species Prosthecomicrobium sp. N25. The sequence goes on along the minus strand of NZ_JBBCAT010000001.1, from coordinate 388,228 downwards.
GAAGCGGCCGTCGGCATCCCGCACGTAGGTATCGCCGGTGATGTTCCAGCCGTCGCGGACGTAGACCGCCTGGCGGTCGTCCGCCAGGTAGCGGCAGCCCGTCGGGCCGCGCACGGCGAGGCGGCCGGGCGTGCCGTCCGGGACCTCGCTGCCGTCCTCGTCCACCACCTTGGCCTCGTAGCCCGGGACGGGACGGCCGGTCGCGCCGGGGACGACGTCCTCGGGGGTGGAGCCGATGAAGATGTGCAGCATCTCGGTCGCCCCGATGCCTTCCGTGATCGAGAGGCCGGTCGCGGCCTTCCAGGCCTCCCAGGTGGGCCTCGGCAGGGCCTCGCCGGCCGAGACGCAGATCCTGAGAGAGGAGAGGTCGTGGCGTCCCGCCTCGGCCAGCATGGCGCGGTAGGCCGTCGGGGCGGTGAACAGCACGGTCGGCCGGTAGCGGTCGATGGCGTCGAGGAGGTCCAGCGGGGCCGTCCTGTCCGGCAGGCAGGTGGAGGCGCCGAACCGGAAGGGGAAAAGGACGAGGCCGCCGAGGCCGAACGTGAAGGCGAGCGGCGGCGAGCCCATGAAGCGGTCGTCCGGGGTCGGCTTCAGGCAATGGGCCGCATAGGCGTCGCAGGTGGCCAGGAGATCCCGGTGGAAATGCATCGTGCCCTTGGGCACCCCGGTGGTGCCGGACGTGAAGGCGATCAGGGCGACGTCGTCGGCCGACGTGTCGACGGCCTGGAAGGTCGGGGCGGCCCCGGCCATCAGGGCCTCCAGGCCGGTGTCGTCGCCGGCCCCGAACGCCGTCACGGAGGCGAGGGTCGGGGCGGACGGGCGCGCCTTGTCGAGCTCGTCGAGGAGCCGCGCGTCGCAGAGGGCGTGGCTGATGCGGGCCTTCCCGATGATGACGGCCAGCTCGCGGGCGCGCAGGAGCGGCATGGTGGCGACCACGACGCCGCCGGCCTTGAGCACCGCCAGGTAGACGGCGACCATCATGGGCGTATTGGCGGCGCGCAGGAGGACGCGGTTACCGGGGACGAGGCCGAGGTCTCGGGCGAGGACGCCGGCGATGCGGTCGATCTTCTCCTTCAGCTCCGCGTAGGTCCAGGTGCCGGCCGCGAAGCGCAGGGCGGGACGGGTGCCGCGCCCCTCGGCGACATGGCGGTCGACCAGTTCCGCGGCGGCGTTGAGGCGGGCCGGGTAGCGGAATTCGGGGCGGTCCAGGAGGAGGTCCGGCCAGAGGGACCGGTCCGGCAGGTTGTCGCGCGCGAAGCTGTCGAGATGGGCCGAAGGGCCGAGGATCGATGCCGCTGGGGACATGGCGGGCTCCCGCAAGCCCGGGCCTGCCGCCGCCGCTCCGGCCGCGGTCACGCCGGGAATGCTTTGAGCTTAAAATTTTCCTGGAGGCAAATCATGCCAGTGTGGCGGGTGGCGGGGCGGTCCGGTGGTCGATCTTACCTCGGAACCCCGCTCGGACGGTCAATCGTACCGGACCAACCGAAACACCTCAGGAAGAACCCTTAGGTCAGGAAACCGGTCGGTCAGGCGCCGGAACCGGAGGGCCGGGGGTCGCGCATGGTCGGGAAGGGGTTGCCGCGCGGGTGGGCGTAGATGGGCTGCGGCACCGGGCGGATCCCGCCGGCCGGCCTTCCGGCCTCCGCGGGGGGCGGCACCACCACCACGGTGGGAGTCTCCGCCGCGGGCGGGGCGACGGGAGGGGATGCCACCGGGACCGGGGCGGCGACGGCCTCGGCGGCCGGGACCGCGGCCGGAGCCGGGGCCGCGACGGGCGCCGGCGCCGCGGGGGCGACCTCCGCGGCTTCCCGCCGGGCGGGCGCGGGGATCGGGGCGGAGGCGGCCGGCACGTGGCCGTGGGCGTCGGGGTCATGGGCGGGGGCGCCGTGGCCGCCCGCCGGCCCGCCGAGGTCCTCGTGGCGGTCGCGGGCGTGCTCGCGGGCGATCATGAAGTAGACCGTCGGGACGACGAAGAGGGTCAGGAGCGTGCCGAAGCTCATGCCGCCGACGATGACCCAGCCGATCTGCTGGCGGCTCTCGGCGCCGGCGCCGTGGGCGAGCGCGAGCGGGATGGCGCCGAGCACCATGGCCCCCGTGGTCATCAGGATCGGCCGAAGCCGCAAGGTGGCGGCGTCGAGGACCGCCTGGCGCTTGGGCAGGCCCTTCTCCTGAAGCTGGTTGGCGAACTCCACGATCAGGATGCCGTGCTTGGTGATCAGGCCGATCAGCGTGACGAGGCCGATCTTGGAATAGACGTTCAGGGTCCCGCCCGAGGCGTCGAGTGCGTAGAGGGCGCCGGCCATGGACAGTGGCACCGACAGCATGATGATGAGCGGGTCGACGAAGCTCTCGAACTGGGCGGCGAGCACCAGGAAGATGAAGACCGCCGACAGGGCCATGACGAAGATCAGGCTGGAGGCGGAGTTGCGGAACTCGCGGCTCTGGCCGGCCACGTCGGTGCGCGCCGTGGCGGGCAGAACCTCCTCGGCGGCCTTGTCGAGGAAGTCGAGCGCCTCGCCCTGGGTCACCCCCGACCCGAGGGAGGCCGTGATGGTGGCGGCGCGCATCTGGTTGAAGCGGTTCAGGGAGTTGGCGGCGGCGTTCTCCCGGAGGTCGACCACGTTGGAGAGCTGGATCATCGCCCCGTCCTGGCCGCGCACGTAGAGCTGGGACAGCGCCTGGGGGGTAGCGCGGTTGTCGGCGGCGAGTTGGACGATGACGTCGTACTGCTCGCCGGAGCGCTCGAAGCGGGTGACGACGCGGCCGCCCAGCATGGTCTCCAGCGTGCGGCCGACCTGCTCGACCTGCAGGCCGCTGTCGAGGACCTTGTCGCGGTTGAGGCGCACCTCGACCTGGGGCTGGTTCAGCTTCAGGTCCGTGTCGACGTTGACGAGGCCCGGGAAGGTCCGGATCTTCGCCAGCATCTTGTCGACGGCCTCCTGAAGGTCCTGGTAGGTGCCGGAGGTCTGGATGACGTATTCGATCGGGCGCGCGTTGAAGCTGCCGCCGAGCGAGGGCGGGTTGTTGGCAAAGAAGTTCATGCCCGGGATGCGGGAGAACTGCGGGAAGAGGGTCGGGACGATGTCCTGCTGGCGGCGGGTCCGCTGGTCCCAGTCGACCAGCCGGGCGATCGCGAAGGCGTTGGTCACGTTCGGGAAGCCGCCCGAGACGACGATGCCCTTCACCTCCGGGATCTTCTGGTAGATGGCCTCGGTCTGGTTGGCGTAGCGCTCGACGAAGTCGATGGTCGAGCCCTCGGGGGCGACGCCGAAGCCCTGGATGACGCCGCGGTCCTCGACGGGCGAGAGCTCCTGCTTGATGGTGCTGGCGAGCTGCCAGGCGACGCCGGCGACCACCACGGCGCCGATCACCACGAAGGGCCGGATGGCGAGGGCGCCGCGCAGGAGCCAGCGGTAGCCGCTCTCGACCCCGTGGAAGAATTTCTCCAGGAGCCCGAAAACGAAGCCGTGCTTCTCGTGCTCCTTGAGGATGCGCGAGCACATCATCGGCGAGAGCGTCAGGGCGATGAAGCCCGAGACGAGCACCGAGCAGGCGAGCGTCAGGGCGAACTCGATGAAGAGCTTGCCGGTGCGGCCCTCCGAGAAGGCGAGCGGGGCGTAGACGGCGGCGAGCGTAATGGTCATCGCCACGACCGCGAAGGCGATCTCGCGCGTGCCCTCGATGGAGGCCCTGAACGGCTTCTCGCCGTGCTCGATGCGGCGGTGGATGTTCTCCAGCACCACGATGGCGTCGTCGACGACGAGGCCGATGGCGAGCACGAAGGCGAGCAGGGTCAGGGTGTTGACCGTGAAGCCGAGCGCGAACATCAGCGCGAAGGTGGTGATCAGCGACACCGGGATGGTGACGAGCGGGATGAGGGTCGCGCGGATCGAACGGAGGAAGAAGAAGATGACCAGCACGACGAGGATCACGGCCTCGCCGATGGTCGTGAACACCGCCTTGATGGAGCGGTCGATGAAGACCGAGGTGTCGTAGGCGACCTCGCCGGTCAGGCCCTGGGGCAGGTCCGGGGTGATCTCGTCCATGCGCTTCTTGATGCCGGACGAGACGTCGAGCGGGTTGGCGACGGCCTGCTTGACGATGCCGAGCGTCACCGCGTCCTGGCCGTTGTAGCGGCTGAAGCGACGGTTGTCGGCGGCGGCGAGTTCGGCCTTGGCGACGTCGCCGAGGCGCACCAGGGTGCCGCCGGTCTGGCGCAGGACGATGCGCTCGAACTCCTCCGGCGTGGTCAGGCCGGTGCGGGACAGGACGGTGAACTCGCGGTCGCGGCTCTCGATGCGGCCGGTCGGCACCTCGACGTTCTGGCCGCGGAGCGCGGTCTCGAGATCCTGGATGGTCAGCCGGTAGGCGGCGAGGCGCTGGGCGTCGACCCAGATCCGCATGGCGTAGCGGCGCTCGCCCAGGATGGTCACGTCGGCGACGCCGTCGACGTTGCGCAGGCGGTCGATGACGAAGCGGTCGAGAAAGTCGGTCGTCTCGAGGGCGGACATCCGGTTGGAATAGAAGGCGAGGTAGATGATCGGCTGGGCGTCGGCCTCGACCTTCTGGATGACAGGCTCGTCGACGGCGTCGGGCAGGCGGCCGCGGATGCGGCCCACCCGGTCGCGCACGTCGGCGGCGGCCTCGGAGGGGTTCACGCTGGAGCGGAAGCGGAGGGTGATGCGGCTCGTCTCCGAGCGGCTCGACGAGGTCAGGACGTCGATGCCCTCGATGCCCGCGACCGCACCCTCGACGATCTGGGTGATCTGGCTCTCCATGATCTCCGGCGAGGCGCCCGGGTAGCGCGTCGTGACGGAGACCACCGGCTCGTCGATGTTCGGGTATTCGCGCACGGACAGGCGCTGGTAGGAGACCGCCCCGATCAGGCACATCATCAGCGTCATGACGGTGGTGAACACCGGCCGGCGGACGCAGAGCTCGTAGAGAGACATTGATCGACCTCGATCGGGATTTCCGGATGGGGCTCGGGGCCGGGGCCGGGGCCGGCCCGGGCGCGCGGCGTCAGGAGGTCGGGCCGGTGCCGACCACCTCGACGGCGAGGCCGTCGCGCAGGCGCTGCTGGCCGGTCACCACGACCGTGTCGTCGCGGCCGATGCCCTGGATGACCTCGACGCTGCCCGGCTGGCGGATGCCCGTGACGAGCTTCACGCGCGTGGCCTTGTTGTCCTTCACCACGTAGGCGAACCGGTCGCGGCCCTGGCTGACGACGGCGGATTCCGGAATGATGATGGCGTTCGGGCGCGAGGCCGTCGTGATCTCGACGCGGGCGAAGAGGCCGGGCTTCAGATCGCCGGAGGTGTTGGCGACCTTGGCCCGCAGTTGGAGCGAGCGGCCGTTGATGTCGACCTGCGGGTCGATGGCGTAGACCTCGCCCTCGTAGAAGCGGCCCGGCAGGGCATCCATCTCGATCTTGACCTTCGAGCCGACCTTGACGTTGGCGAGCTCCACCTCCGGAAGCCGGAAGTCGACCTTCACGGGGTCGACCTTGTTGAGCACGATGAGCTGCTCGCCCTTGTTGACATATTCGCCGAGGCCGATGCTCCTCAGGCCCACGACCCCGTCGAAGGAGGCGCGGACGGTGGCCTTGTCGAGCTGGCTGGAGACCAGGTCCACGTTGGCGCGGGTCCGGTCCAGGGTGTAGCGGCTCTCGTCGCGGGTCCGCTCGGTGCCGGACTTCTGGCGGAAGAGCGTGTCGGCGCGCTCGTAGTTCGCCTCGGCGAGCGCAAGCTCGGCGCGGGCCTGGGCGAGCGTGGCCTTCAGCATGCTGTCGTCGAGGCGGAAGAGGACGTCGCCGGCCTTCACCTTGGTGCCTTCCTGGACGACCACCTCGGATATGCGGCCGTCGATCTCGGCGGAGACCGTGATGGTCTCGTCGGCGCGGAGCGTGCCGACGGCGGTGAGGGTCGAGCTGACGGTGCCGATGCGGACCTTCTGGGCCTCCACGGCGGTCGGACGCTGCTGACCGCCGCCGCCGGGCGCGGCGGCCCCCTGGCGGCCCGGCGCGGGCGCGCCGCTGGTCGCGGCCCCGGCCTGCACGGGCATCGGCGCCGCCAGGCCCTGCTTCAGGAGCGCTTCATAGAGCGGCCGCGGCAGATATTCCGGTCTGTAGAAGCCCGTGGCGACGATCACCCCCGCCAGGCAGGCAAGCGCCAGGAGCCAACTGAAAAAACGTGCCATCCCATTCTCCCGGCGGCTTCGGCCCCGCCACCGGGAGCCATACGGGGCCCGCCACCCGCCCGGATCAACCGGGCCGGCGACCTGCCATGACGACCGCCTCTTCCGAATGATCGGACTAAACCAGAAAATCCTGGCGGCTGCCATGCCTTAGCGAGAGATTCTGGCGCTCCGCGGACGAATACCTCGCGACCCGGTCACGATGTCGCGATCACGACTGACGTCAAGCTTACGAAGCGGAGCCCTGCTCAGAACTCGCGACGGAGCCAATAGACGAGGCTCTCGCAAAGGTTCGCCAGGCGACGACGTTCACTCTCCTCGACCTGGAACCAAGCACCGCCTGCGGCCGGGTCGCGGGTGGCGTGCAGGGGACGGCGCGCCAGCACCTGGCCGCCCGGGCCGACCAGGACGGCGGCGCCGACGATCGTGTCCTGGCTGTAGTCGTCGTCGCGGGCGCGGCTGCCGCCCGCATAGGCGATCATCTGGATGGACGAGATCTCGATCACCAGCAACGGGGCGGAGCGATCGTTCACCACGTCGCCCCCGAAAGCCGCGCGGGCGTAGGGCAGCGCGACCTCCCGGGTCAACGCCGCGTAGCGCGGCACGCCCTTGGCGGCGAGCGGGCGGGTGTCGACCTCGATGCCGCGGATCCTGAGCGGCCCCGCCGATGCGCCGCCCGCCGCCACGAGCGGGAGCGTCGACAATCCGGCGAGGAGGGTACGGCGGCTGATCGCGGGTCGGTTCATGGGTCAATCCTCTGTAGATCTTGAATATGTGCATGCGGACCCGTGTCCGACAAGCCGGGCGCGCCCGCCGACCGGGGAACGCGGGCGAGGCCCAGGAGACGGTCGAGGTCCAGGTGCGTCTCGAGGTGCCGCGCCAGGGCGTCGAGCGTCGCCTCGACCTCGGCCTCGTAGGCGAGGCCGGACGGCTCCGCGCCGAGGGAACGCATGAACGCGGACCGGCCCTCGTCGTCGGCGAAGAGGCCATGCAGGTAGGTACCGGCGACGAGACCATCGGACCGCACCGCGCCGTCCGGCCGGCCGTCGGCGAGGCGGACGAGGGGGCGGGCGGTGTCCGGACCGGTCGTCCGGCCGACATGCATCTCGTAGCCGCGGACCGGCGCCCCCTCGCGGACCGTGACGCCCGCGACCGCCGTCAGGGCCTTCGAGCCGGTCAGCACGGTCTCGACGTCGAGCAGGCCGAGGCCCTCGACGGTCCCCGGGGGGCCCTCCATGCCGTCCGGGTCGGCGACCAGGCGGCCGAGCATCTGGTAGCCGCCGCAGACGCCGAGGACGCGCCCGCCCCGGCGGACATGCGCGGCGAGATCGACGTCCCAGCCGGCCCTGCGGAAATGGGCGAGGTCGTCGATCGTGGCCTTCGAGCCCGGCAGCAGCACGAGGTCGGTTTCGGCCGGCAGGGCTTCCCCGGGGCGGAGGAGCAGCACGCGGAGGCCGGGTTCGCGCTTCAGCGGGTCGAGGTCGTCGAAGTTGGCGATGTGGGGCAGGACGGGCACCGCGACGGTCACGCGGCCGTCGCCGGCGGGCTCGCGGCGGGACAGCGCGACGGCGTCCTCGGCGGGCAGCCTGGCGGCGGCCGGGAAGTGCGGCACGAGGCCGAGGGCGGGCCAACCCGTGTGGCGCTCGATCAGCGCCATGCCGTCGGCGAAGAGGGTGGGATCGCCGCGGAACTTGTTGACCACGAAACCGGCCACCAGGGCCGCGTCGTCGGGATCGAGGACCACCTTCGTGCCGGCGATCTGGGCGATCACGCCGCCGCGGTCGATGTCGCCGACGAGGACCACGGGCACGTCCTCGGCCCGGGCGAAGCCCATGTTGGCGATGTCGCCGGCGCGCAGGTTCACCTCCGCGACGCTGCCGGCGCCCTCGACCAGGACCAGGTCCGCCTCGCCGAGGAGGCGCGCGAAGCTGTCGCGCACGGCCCCCATGAGGCGCGGCTTCCAGCCCTGGTACTCGCGCGCCTTCGCGTTGCCCAGGATCCGGCCCTGGACGACGACCTGGGAGCCGACCTCGCTCTGGGGCTTCAGGAGCACGGGGTTCATGTGCACGCTCGGCGCCACGCGGGCTGCGCGCGCCTGCAGGGCCTGGGCCCGGCCGATCTCGCCGCCGTCGGCCGTCACGGCGGCGTTGTTCGACATGTTCTGCGGCTTGAAGGGCCGTACCGCGAGGCCGCGCAGCGCGAAGGCGCGGGCGAGCCCGGCGACGAGGACGGACTTGCCCACGTCCGAGCCGGTCCCCTGGATCATCAGTGCCCTGGCGGCCATGCCGGCTCCCGTGCCCGGATCAGTCCCGAGCCAGCGTATTGGCCCGGCCGGCGGGACTTGTCCACTGCCCGGGGGTGGGGACGGCCTTCCGCAGGGGGCGGGGCCGTCCGCCGGAGGTCAGCGCACCTTCACGCGCACATGGGGATGATGCCAGTGGTGGCGGTAGTAGTGGTGGTGCCGGTAGTAGGGCCGGACCCCGTAGCGCGGTCCGTAGTAGTAGGCCCGCGGCCGGGCGCAGTGGCTGTGCCAGCCGAGGCGGTTCGACCACTGGCGGCTGCAGTGCGAGCCGTGGACCGGGGTGACCAGGGCTTCATCGCCGGCCGCGATCCGGGCCGGGCCGGTCAGCGGAACGGTCGGTGCGGCCGCGGCCGGCGCCGCCGCTCCAGCCGCGACCGCGACCGCGACCGCGACCGCCAGCGCATATCCGAGTAGACGCATGTGCAATCCTCCTTGAGACAGTCGTCCTCGAATTTTAGGCAACCTGCATGGTGGAACCTTGACGCAACCGAAGCGAAAGCTGGACGTTATCGGGGCGGCCGCCATCCTCGTCGTCGTCAGGCCCTGGCAGGACGGGCCAGCCGGCGCCCGGCCTCGGCGAGCACGGCGGCGGCGGCGAGGAGGATCGCTCCCGTGGCAAAGAGGAGGGCGTAGGAGCCGGTGGCGCCCAGCAGGTGACCGAAGGCTGAGGCCGACAGGGCCTGGGTGGCCGCGAAGCCGCTGGTCATCCATCCCCAGAGCGCCCGCTGGCGGGCCGCCCCGGCGATCTCGGCGGAGAGGCCGGCCGCCAGCGTCGCGGTGCCGGGCGTCAGGGCGCCGACCACCAGGGAGGAGACGACCAGCGCCGGGGTCGCGGACGAGACCAGGGGCAGGCCGACCGCGGCCGCCTTGAGGAGAAGCGCGACCACGAAGGCGCGGCCGAAGCCGAACCGGCCGGCGAGGCGGCCGACCAGGAGCGGCCCCGCCATGGCGCCGACCCCGAAGAGGATCCAGTGGGTGCCGCCGGCGCCGAAACCCAGGCCGAGCGCACGCGCCACGTACTCGACCCAGTAGACCGTGTGGGGGACGAAGCCGGCGCCGTCGAGCGCATAGGCGACGAAGACCAGCACGACGGCGGGCCCGGGCCCGCCGGGGCGCCTTGGGCTCGCGGCACCGACCGGCGGGGCCGCGGGAGCCGGCAGGGCGATCGAGGTCCACAGTTTCCAGGTGAGGGCGGAGAGCAGGACGGTCAGGGCGGCGAGCACCAGCCAGGCGGAGGCGACGCCGAGCCGCGCCAGGGCCGGGACGAGGGTGCCCGAGAAGATGATGCCGAGCCCGATCCCGGTGAACATCAGGCCGACCGCGCCCGGGCGGCGGGCGGCCGGAAGGCCGGCGAGGATCGCCATGGGCACGAGCACCATCAGGGTGGCGCCGGTGAATCCGGGAACGAAGCGCCACAGGGCGAACCAGACGGGTCCCAGATCGACCGCGCAGGCGGCGTAGGCCAGGGCAGTGGCGGCGAGCGACAGCCGGACGACGCCCGAGAGCCGCCCGAGCCGGGCGACCCAGCCGGAGAGGAGCGCGCCCGAGAGGTAGCCGGCGAAGTTGGCGGCGGCCACGTAGCCGGCGCTCGACGGGGTCAGCCGGCCGGCCTCGATCAGCGCCGGGACGAGTGCGGTATAGGCGAAGCGCCCGAAGCCGATGCCGATCAAGAGGACGGCGAGGCCCGCCAGGGCGAGCGTGGCGGCGGACGGCGGGGCGGTGCGCGCAGGGGCCGCGCCCGCGGCGGACGGACGCGCGGCGCCGGGACCGGTGTCGGATCGGGGCGGGGCGGCGCTATCATCGGCTGTCATCCGGCTCCCCCGACGGCGGGTCAGAGCCCCGGATAGCGCGCGACGGCGGGGCGGGCAACCCGGCCGGACGGCCGTGCCGTCAGGTTCGGCCGACGAAGTAGGAGATCACGAAGCCGATGACCACGAGCAGGATGCCGAAGCCGAGCACGTAGCGCATGGACCCGACGGGCTTGCCCTGGCGGGCCTGATTGGGCATGCGGACGATCCGGTCCTGGTCGGAGATGTCCGGGTCGCGGGCGACCGGACCGTCGGTCTCGACCCGGCCGATGCGGGGGTCGGGCGTCTGGGGATCGGTCATGGCGAAGGCTCCTCGGCCGCTCGTGAAAGGTCGGAGCGGGAACGGCCAAGCCCCAGGATTGTTCCGGGTCGCGGCGGATCCGGGAGGTTCCGTTCACCCGCCCGAAACCGGGACCGTGCCATCGTGGCGACGGCCTTCCGGAGGGGAGCGCCGCCCCCGAGCCGCGAGTGCCGATGCCCGACGCAACCCCTGCCCTGGCCGTCCGAAACCTCGTGAAGCGCTTCGACCGCCCGGCGGTGGACGGGCTCGACCTGACCGTGCGGGCGGGCGAGTTCTACGCCCTGCTCGGGCCCAACGGCGCGGGCAAGACCACCACGCTCCGGATGGTCGCCGGCCTCCTCAGGCCCGACGCCGGCACGATCTCGATCTTCGGCATCGACGCGCTCGCCGACCCGGTCGCGGCCAAGCGGGTGGTCGCCTGGGTGTCCGACGAGCCGATGATATACGACAAGCTGACTCCGCTCGAGTATCTGGAGTTCGTCGCCGGGCTCTGGGGCATCGGCGCCGCGGCGGCCGGGCGGCGGGCCGACGAACTCGTTGCCCTGCTCGGCATGGAGGCGCAGGCGCGCCGCCGCTGCGAGGGCCTCTCCAAGGGCATGCGCCAGAAGGTGGCGCTCGCCGGGGCGCTGATCCACGATCCGGCCCTCATCATCCTGGACGAGCCGTTGACCGGCCTCGACGCCGGGTCGGCCCGGCAGGTGAAGGACGTGCTGCTCGCCCGGGTGCGCGCCGGCGCGACCGTGATCCTGACGACCCACATCCTGGAGGTCGCCGAGCGCATGGCCGAGCGGATCGGCGTCATCGCGGCGGGCCGGCTCGTGGCGGAGGGCACGCTCGCCGACCTGCGCGCGGCCTCGGGCGCGACCCACGCCACGCTGGAGGACATCTTCCTGGACCTCGTGGCCGCGCCGGAGGCGGCGGAATGACCGGGCCCGGCTCGCTCGCTTGGTTCGCACGCCACGAGTGCCGGCTCGTCTGGCGCGATTTCGCCGGCATGGTCTCGGCCGGGCGGCCCGCGCGCGCCCGGATCATCGCCGTGCTGGTGCTGGGGCTGGCGGCCTTCCTGCACCTGGTCGCGCACGGGGCGATGCTCGGCTCCGGGCCGGTCTCGACCGGCGACAAGGCGACGCTGGTGATGTTCGGCGGGACGGGCGCGATGATCCTGGCGCTGATGCTGAGCCAGGCGCTCGAGTCCGTCACCCGCGCCTTCTACGCGCGCGCTGACCTCGACCTGATCCTCGCCTCCCCGGCGCCCGCGGCCGCGCTCTTCGCGATCCGGACCGGGGCGGTGGCGCTTGCCGGCGCGCTGATGGCCGGCCTGCTGGCCGGGCCGTTCATCGACGCGCTGGCATGGACCCACGGGGCGCACTGGCTGTCCGCCTACCTCGTCCTCTTCGCCTTCGGGGCGGCCTCGACGGGGATCGCGGTCGGGGTCACGGTCGGCCTCTTCCGCCTGATCGGGCCGAAGCGCACGAGGACGGTCGCGCAGGTGATCGCCGCCATCGTGGGCGCCTCGTTCGTGATCATCATCCAGGTCGCGTCGATCCTCCTCTACGGCCAGATCTCGCGGGTCGCGGCGCTGCGGTCGTCCGACACGATCGCGGCGGCGCCGGATCCGGGCAGCCTGCTCTGGTGGCCGGTGCGGGCCGCGGCCGGAGAACCGCTGCCGCTGGCGGCCGTGGTCGCGGCCGGCCTGGCGATCCTCTGTCTCTCGGTGCTGCTGTTCGCGCCGAAGTTCGGCGACTACGCGGTGGCGGCGGGCGCGACCGCGTCCGCCGGCCCGGTCGCGCGGGAGCGCCCGCTCCGGCCGCAGCGATCCCCCGCGGCGGCGCTGCGCCGGAAGGAGTGGGTGCTGATCGGACGGGACCCCTGGCTCCTCTCGCAGACATTGATGCAGATCCTCTACCTCGTGCCTCCCGCCCTCCTGCTCTGGCGCAACTTCGGGTCGGGCTCCAGCGCCCTCCTGGTCCTGGTGCCGGTGCTGGTCATGGCGGCCGGGCAGCTCGCCGGGGGGCTCGCCTGGCTGACGATCTCGGGCGAGGACGCGCCGGACCTGGTCGCTACCGCCCCGGTCTCGGCGGGTCGGGTGACCCTCGCCAAGGTCGAGGCGGTGCTGGTCGCCGTCGGGGCGGTGGTCGGCCCCTTCCTGGTCGCCATGATGACCGTGTCGGGCTGGCACACGCTGGTGGCGGCTTCGGGATGCGCGGCGGCGGCGGGGGCGGCGACGCTGATCCAGTTCATCTTCCGCACCCGGGCCCGGCGCAGCCAGTTCCGGCGGCGCCAGACGGCCTCGCGCCTGGCGACCTTCGCGGAGGCCTTCTCGTCGATCGCCTGGGCGGCCACGGCGGCGCTCGCCGCGCTCGGGACGTGGCTCGCCGCAGGGGCCGCCGCCGTCGCGCTGGCGGTACTCGGAATCGCCTGGCTGCTCGGGCCGGGCCGGAATGCCTGAGGCGGAACATTCCCGCGTGGGACCGGTTCTTACCCCCGCCTGAAACCAACCCCGGAGGTCCAGCCGATGCGCCCCATCCTGATCCCGATCGTCGCGTGCCTCGCCCTCGGGGGTTGCAACACCACGAGCTCGAGCGCCGGCGTCGGCGGGGCGCTCGACAGCCGCGGCCGTCGCATCCTGGTGGCCTGCTGACCCATGAACACAGTCTCGACAGCCATGACGAGGAGCCCTGCGGTGACGTCCCTGCGCGTGCTGATCTGTGAAGACGACCCGGTGCAGGCCCTTCTCCTGGAGGACCTGATCTATGAAGCCGGCCACCGGCCGGTCGGCCCTGCGCGCCGCTTCGTGGACGCGCTGGAGATCGTGGACGGAACGCCGGTGGATGTGGCGATCGTCGACCTGACGTTGCTCGACGGCCGTTCCGGGCCGCTGATCGCCCGGCACCTGGCCGAGCGCGGCATCCGGGTGATCGTGCTGTCGGGCCTGACGGAGGTCGATCCCGACCTCGCCGAGATCCGGCACGTCTTCGTGGCGAAGCCCGCGCGGCCGGAGGTGATCTCGCGCCTGCTCGGCCGGGTCGCCCCGCCGGTCGCGGCCTGACCGCGCCGCTCGTCGAAGATCAGGCCGGCGGAAGCCGGCCCTTGTCCGAAGATCAGGCCGGCGGGAGCCGGCCTTCGCGCGCGAGCACGCGGACGGCCTCGGCGATGGCCCGGAAGCCCGCCATGGCGGGTCCGCTGTGGTGGCGCGCGCGCATGTAGCTGTGGGCGAGCTCCGGTTCGCGGCGAAGCCTCGAAGGCACTCCGGCGGCGCCGAGCCGCTCGTGGAAGCGGACGCCGTCGTCGTGAAGGGGATCGTGCCCCGCGACGGTGATGAAGGCGGGCGGCAGGCCCGCGAGGTCGGCGGCGAGCAGCGGCAGCGCGGTGGGGTCGGTCCAGGCGGGAGCGCCGGGCGGGCCCAGGAAAGCCTGCAGGAAATAATCCATCTCCTCCAGGGTCAGGCAGGGCGCGTGGGCGTTGCGCCGGTAGGACGGCGTGTCCGTGTCGCCGCCAAGGACCGGGTAGATCAGGACCTGGCCGACGAAGGCCGGCAGGCCGCGGTCGCGCAGCACAAGGGCGGCGCCGGCGGTGAGCTGGCCGCCCGCGCTGTCGCCGGCGCCGAGGATGCGGCCGGGATCGATGCCGTGGCGCGCGCCCTCGGCCCGCAGCCAGGCGAGGACGGCCAGCATGTCGTCGAGCTGGGCCGGGTGGCGGTTCTCGGGTGCGAGCCTGTAGTCGACGGCCGCGACCACGACCCCGGCCGCGTCGGCCAGTTCGGCGCACATGTCGTCATGGGTTTCGAGGCTGCCGAGCACCCAGCCGCCGCCGTGGCCGTAGAGGACGCCGGGGAGCGGCCCGGCCGCCGCGGGCCGGTAGAGCCGCACCGGCACGGCACCGCCGGGGCCCGGGACGACCAGATCCTCGACCGCAATCCCGGGCGGGCGGGGCGCCTGGAAGGCGCGGCAGACCTCCTCCCAGCCGCGGCGCTGTTCCGGCAGCGGCCAGGCCGTGCTCTCCGGCGGCGAGAGGGCCGACAGCGCCTCGTAGAAGCGCAGCATGCCGGGGGCGACCGGCGGAAGCGCGTCGTCCGCGGGGCCGTCCATGCGGGCGGTCAGCGCGGGGCGCGCTTGGCGAGGATGCGCTGGAGCGTCCGGCGATGCATGTTGAGGCGGCGTGCCGTTTCGGAGACGTTGCGCTCGCAGAGCTCGTAGACGCGCTGGATGTGCTCCCAGCGGACCCGGTCGGCCGACATCGGGTTCTCGGGCGGGGCCGCGCGGTCGGTCGGCTCCTGGGTCAGGGCGCGCAGGATGTCGTCCGCGTCGGACGGCTTGGACAGATAGTCGATGGCGCCGAGCTTCACGGCCGTCACCGCGGTGGCGATGTTGCCGTAGCCGGTCAGGATCACGGCGCGGGCGTCGGGCCGGCGGGTGCGCAGGAGCTCGATCACGTCGAGCCCGTTGCCGTCGCCGAGGCGCATGTCCACCACGGCGTACTGGGGCGGCCGGGCGTCGACCTTGGCCATGCCCTCGGCGATCGAATCCGCGGTCTCGACCAGGAATCCGCGGGATTCCATGGCGCGCGCAATGCGCTGCAGGAAGGGCTTGTCGTCGTCGACGATGAGCAGGGTCTTCGCCGCTTCCGCGGCACCCGCGGCCATCACTTCGGTCATGGCATTCCTCACCTTCGCTTTATTGGCGACAGGGTCGCTTGCTTGCTTCCCTTATAGGCCCAATCGAAGATCCGGAACAGCCGTCGCAAGATTCATGGTTCGGTTCGGTGAAGTCATGGCTTACGCGGGGCCCCGCGCCGCGGATCGGTCAGGGCGCGTCCTCCCCGACCTCCATGGCGGCGCGCGGCCAGGTGATGCGGATCACGGCGCCGGACTCCGGGGGCTTGCGGTTGGCGCAGACGACGCGCGCCCCGGAGCGCTTCAGGAGCGTCTTGGCGATGAAGTAGCCGAGGCCGAGGCCGCCGCCGACCTCGTCGGGGTCGCGGGGCGCGGAGCGGTCGCGCGTGGTCACGTAGGGCTCGCCGATGCGGTCGATGACCCCGGGGGCGAAGCCGGGCCCGTCGTCCGCGATGGTCACCACCACCTCCCGGGCGTCCCATTCGGCGGTGATCTCGACGCGGCCCTTCGCGAAGTCGACGGCATTCTCGACGATGTTGCCGAGGCCGTACAGGATGCCTGGATCGCGGCGGCCGACCGGCTCCTCGCCGGCCCGGGCGACGCGGCGGACGACGATCTCGACGCCGAACTCGCGGAGCGGCGAGACCACCTCCTCGAGCAGGCTCGAGAGCGGCATGCGCTCGTAATAGGCGTCCATGCCGGTGGCGAGCGAGGTCAGCTTCTGCAGGATCTCCCGGCAGCGCTCCGACTGGCTGCGCAGGAGGGCGATGTCGTCGGCGATCGGCGAGCCCTGCGGGATCTCGCGCTCGAGCTCCCGGGTGACCACCGCGATGGTGCCGAGTGGCGTGCCCAGCTCGTGGGCGGCGGCGGCGGCGAGGCCGTCGAGCGCGGTCAGGTGCTTCTCCCGCTGCAGCACGAGCTCGGCGGCCGACAGGGCCTCGGCGAGCTGGCGGGCCTCCTCGGCGACCCGGAAGGCGTAGCTGCCGGAGAAGACCACGGTGGAGACGAGCGCGAACCAGAGGCCCGCCACATAGAGGGGTGGCAGGACCGGCACGGGATCGCCCGCCCAGGGCAGCGGCCAGTGGACCAGGGCGAGGCCGGTCGCCATGGCGGCGACCAGGGCGCCGAGCAGCATGGTGGAGCGCGGCGGGAGCGTCGCGGCCGAGACCATGACCGGGGCGAGCAGGAGGAGCGCGAAGGGGTTGGCGAGGCCGCCGGTGAAGAAGAGCAGGCCGGAGAGCTGGACGATGTCGTAGGCGAGCAACCCGGTCGCATAGGGGCCGTCGAGCCGGTGCGTCGGATCGAAGAGGACGCGCAGCAGGATGTTGAGGACAGCCGAGACGGCGATCAGCGCGGAGCACCAGGCGAGCGGCAGCTGGAACTCGAGCAGGTAGCGCACGATCAGGATGGCGGCGGCCTGGCCGCCGAGGGCCAGCCAGCGCAGCTTCACCAGCGTCGCGAGCTTGAGGCTGCGGGCGGGCGATTCGCGCGGGTCGGCGAGCGTGACGTGCATGGGGGCCTTCGGGGCCGCCCGGGTCCGCGACGGGTTTCCGGCGGGCGGGGGCGCCCGTATATATGCCCGGGGCGCCGCGCCCGTGCCAGGGCGGACCCGCGCGACCAAACCGCCCGTCCCCGAACACCGAGAACCGGGAAGCGCCGATGACGTCCCCCGCCGTCGAGGTCACCGACCTGGTCAAGGTCTATCGCTCCACGCGCGCCGTGGACGGCATCTCGTTCTCGGTCCCGCGGGGGGCCGTGGTGGGCCTGCTCGGCGGCAACGGCGCCGGCAAGACGACCACGATCGGCATGATCATGGGGCTCGTGTCGCCGGACGGCGGCCGCATCCGGGTGCTCGGCCGGGACATGCCGCGGGAGCGCTACGCGGTGCTGGAGCGGATGAACTTCGAGAGCCCCTACGCGGACATGCCGCACCGGCTGACGGTGCGCGAGAACCTCACCGTCTTCGGCCGCCTCTACGCCGTCAGCGCACTGCCCCGCCGCATCGACGAGCTGGTCGCCGCCTTCGACCTGGGGTCCTTCGTCGACCGCAAGGCCGGGCAGCTCTCGGCCGGGCAGAAGACGCGGGTGGCGCTCGCCAAGGCGCTCATCAACAGCCCCGACGTCCTCCTGCTCGACGAGCCGACCGCCTCGCTCGATCCGGACACCGCCGACTGGGTGCGCAGCCGCCTGGAGGCCTACCGGGCCGAGACCGGCGCCGCGATCCTGCTCGCCTCCCACAACATGCCGGAGGTGGAGCGCCTGTGCGACACGGTCGTGATCATGCGGGCCGGGCGGATCGTCGACCGCGGCCCGCCGGCGGAGCTCGTCGCGCGCTACGGGCGGACGAACCTCGAGGAGGTCTTCCTGGACGTCGCCCGCGGCCGGGCCCGGTCGGAGGAGCCGGCATGACCGGCCGCGACCTCGAGCGGCGCGCGGCCGTCCGCGACCCGGCCCGCTTCTCGCCGGCGCGGGTCGGCGCCATGGTGCTGCGCCACTGGTACCTGCTGCGCTCCTCCTGGCCGCGCACGATCGAGCTCGTCTACTGGCCGACCGTGCAGATGCTGACCTGGGGCTTCGTGCAGAGCTACATCAGCCAGAAGTCCAGCTTCTTCGCGGGGGTGGCGGGCACCTTCATCGGGGCGCTGCTGCTCTGGGACATCCTGCTGCGCAGCCAGCAGGGGTTCACCTTCGCGTTCCTCGAGGAGATGTGGGCGCGGAACCTCGGCAACGTGCTGATGAGCCCGCTCAGGCCCTCCGAGTTCCTGGTCTCGCTCGGGGTGGCGAGCCTGATCCGCCTGGCGGTCGGGATGGTGCCGGTCGTGCTGCTCGCGATGCCGATCTTCGGCTACAACCTGTTCGGGCTCGGCTTCGGGCTCGCGGTCTTCTTCGCCAACCTGATGCTCATGGGCTGGTCGCTCGGCATCGTCATCTGCGGGCTCCTGCTGCGCCAGGGCATGGGGGCGGAGAGCATCGCGTGGTCGCTGATGTTCCTGGTCATGCCGATCACCTGCGTCTACTACCCGGTCACCACGCTGCCCGCCTGGGTCCAACCGCTCGCCTGGGCCCTGCCGTCCACCTACGTGTTCGAGGGGATGCGGGCGATCGTCATCGACCGGACCTTCCGGGCCGACCTGATGATCGAGGCCTTCGCGATGAATGTCGCGTATGGCGCGGCGGCGCTGGTCGCCTTCTACCGGCTGCTCGACTCCGCCCGCGCCAACGGCTCGCTCCTGCAGACCGGCGAGTGACCGTCCCGATACGTTCGGGGAAAATCATGTGACATTCTCGCAACCGCACAAGATACGGACTGGACAAGTCTTTCGCCGGCTGTTCCCATGAATGCCCGGCGCGACCGAGCGTCCGTGCCGGGTTCCCGGGCCTGCGCGTCCGCGGAACAGCTTCTTTCCTGCGACGTTTATCCTACCCGCGCGGTCGCGGCGGCGCGGGCCCGACGGCGGTGCGGCAGGCACGGAAGTCACAGGATGCCGGGTCGGTGCTAACCCCGACCTTAAGCTACCTTGTGAATTGTACGATGACTCTGCATCGTACAGCCCGGGTTAAGGAATGCAGCCGCATCATGGTTGCCGTCAGGGGCGACCGGCATCAGCGTGAGGGACGATCCGTGTTCTATCACCTCTACGAGCTGAACCACGCAGCCCTGGGCCCCTTCCGGGCGGCCGCCGACGTCACCAAGCTCTACTTCCAGAACCCGCTCAATCCCTTCACGCACACGCACATCGGTCGATCGATGGCGGCGGCCTGCGAGCTCTTCGAACGCTCGACGCGGCGCTACGGCAAGCCGGACTTCGGCATCAAGACCACGCTCGTCGGCGGAACGCGGGTGCCGGTCACCGAACGCGTCGTGTGGGAGCGGCCCTTCTGCCGGCTCGTCCACTTCGAGCGCGCGATCCCGGAAGGCCGGCGCCGCGACCCCAAGGTCCTGCTCGTCGCGCCGATGTCGGGACACTACGCGACGCTGCTGCGCGGCACCGTGGATGCGCTGCTGCCCCGCCACGAGGTCTACATCACCGACTGGGTCGACGCCCGCATGGTGCCCTTGGCTGAGGGCAGCTTCGACCTCGACGACTACATCGACTACGTCATCTCGATGATGCATGCGCTCGGCGGCGAGACCAGCGTGATCGCGGTCTGCCAGCCGTCCGTGCCGGTGCTGGCCGCCGTCTCGGTCATGGAGAAGCGGGAAGACCCCTACATTCCCCCGGCGATGATCCTGATGGGCGGGCCGATCGACACCCGCATCTCCCCGACCGCGGTCAACAACCTGGCGGCCGAGAAGGGCCTCGACTGGTTCCGCCGGAACGTCATCATGCAGGTGCCCTTCCCGCATGCCGGCTTCATGCGGGCCGTCTACCCGGGCTTCCTGCAGCTCGGCGGCTTCATGTCGATGAACCTCGACCGGCACATGACCGCCCACAAGGACTTCTACCTGCATCTGATCAAGGGCGACGGCGATTCGGCGGAGAAGCACCGGGACTTCTACGACGAGTATCTCGCCGTGATGGACCTGACCGCCGAGTTCTACCTGCAGACCGTCGACACCGTCTTCATCCGGCACGCGCTCCCGCAGGGCCAGATGATGCACCGGCACGAGCGCGTGGACCCGTCGGCGATCCGAAACGTGGCTCTGCTCACGGTCGAAGGCGAGTTGGACGACATCACCGGGATGGGCCAGACGCAGGCCGCCCACCGGCTCTGCAGCAACATTCCGGACGACCGGCGGGCCGACTACGTCCAGCAGGGCGTCGGCCACTACGGCGTCTTCAACGGCTCGCGCTTCCGCTCCGAGATCGCGCCGCGCATCACGGACTTCGTGCTGACGCACCACCAGGCGCGCGCGAAGGCGGCCCGTCCGGCGGGTCGTCCCGCCGCGAAGGCCGCACCGGAGGCAGTCCCGGCGGCTCCGACCCCGCCGAAGCGCGGCGGGCGTCCGCCCATCAGCCTGGTGCGCTGAAGACGCCCCCGGGGTCACGCCCCGGCGGCGAGGTCCTTCTCCAGGAAGATCGTGCCGGCGACGGGGGTGTCGTAATAGGCCTCCGTCGTCGTGAACCCGTGCCGCGCGTAGAGCGCCAGCGCGCCGGTCATGCTCGGCAGCGTGTCGAGCAGCATGGCGCGATAGCCGATCCGGCGGGCGGCAGCGAGCACGGCGGCGACGAGCGCCTCGCCGACGCCGAGACGGCGCGCTTCGGGGACCACGTAGAGCCGCTTCATCTCGCAGGTGCCGTCCGGCGCGAAGGGGCGGAGCGCGACGCAGCCGAGCGCCGCGCCGTCGCGGCCGCGGGCGAGCAGGAGTTCGCCCGCCGGGGGCGCGTACTTGCCCGGCATCCCGGCCATCTCGGCCTCGAAGCCCTGGTAGCCGAGGTCGATCGGCAGCGAGGCCGCATAGGCGCGGAAGAGGGCCACGGCGGCGGCGAGATCCTCGCCGCCGCGGACCGCCAGGACCGTGAAGGGGGGATCCGGCGCCGTACTCACTCCAACGTCTCCGGATCGGCCAGGCCGTGCAGGCGGAGCGCCGCGGCACGCGCGATGCGGATCGTCATGGCCTTGCGGGTGGCGGCCGCCAGCCGGTGCTCCGGCGCCTCCCGCAGGATCTCGGCGCCGTAGTCGTCGGCGACGATCAGGCCGCAGTCGGCGGGGAAGATCTCCTGCGGGACCCGCGGGCTGGTGGCGAAGTAGAGCCGGTCGGCGTGCAGCCGGTAGAAGGGCCACTTGGCATCCGTCCGGAAGTCCTCCACCGAGGACTTCACCTCGACGATCAGGATCGAGCCGTCATCGCCGAGCGCGACGACGTCGGCGCGGCGGCCGGAGGCGAGCGGCAGTTCCTCCACGCAGGCGAGGCCCAGCCGGCGCAGATGTCGCTTGACGCCGCGCAGGACGAGGCGGGTCTCCTCGGGGCGGCTGGGCATGTCGGCGAGTCGGAGCGCGGTCATGCAGTCCAGAGTGCGCCGGCGCGCGCCGGGCGGCAAGACAGGGCAGGTACCCCGGGGGGCGCCCGGGGACTGGCGGTCAGGCGGTCCAGGCCGAGACGAGCGGGCCGTCGGGGCCGAAGATCGGGTCGGAGGGCGGGCGGTCCGCACCGGCCTCGCGGGGCCCCGGCTCTCCTTCGCGCGTGATCCCGGGGTCCTGGCCCGGCGGGTAGGCGCCGACGACCAGGAAGTCGACGTCGCGTTCCAGGCACTTGTGGCCGACGCCGGCGGGGATCACGACGGCGTCCCCGGCCGCGACCTCGGCGACGACCCCGCCCTCGCCGCCGAACTGGACGCTGGCGCGGCCGGCCGCCACCCCGAGAACCTCGTGGGCGCCGGCATGGAAATGGTGAAAGGCGAGGATGCCGTTGCGCCAGCTGCCGGTCCAGCCGTTAAGGCGGAAGCGGTCCTCGAAAGCGCGGGCGAGGTCGCCGGACGGATCGGCGAGGATGTTCCGGTAGAGCACCAGGGGAAGTTCGGAGTTCGGGATGTCGCCGTTCCTGGGCAGGACGTGCGTCTCGATCGGCGTGGCGGTCATGGGGGGCTCCGGACGGGCGGGGCCACCGAACCCCGACCCGGCCGGCCTTGTTCCCCCGATCAGCGGAAAAAGACGAGCGTGACCAGCACGAAGAGGGGCACCAGGATGGCGCCCGACCACGCCATGTAGCCGAAGAAGCTCGGCATCTTGACGCCCCGCTCCTCGGCGATCGCCTTCACCATGAAGTTCGGCGCGTTGCCGATGTAGGTGTTGGCACCCATGAAGACCGAGCCGCACGAGATCGCCAGCAGGGTGAGGGCGAGCGGCCCCATCAGCGTCTCGGCGTCGCCGCCGGCGAGATTGAAGAAGACCAGGTAGGTCGGCGCGTTGTCGAGGAAGGACGAGAGGATGCCGCTCATCCAGAAGTACATGACGTTGTCGGGGCTGCCGTCCGGGTGCGTGACCAAGGCGATCAGCGGCGCGAAGACGCCGTCCCGGCCGGCGCGCAGCATGGCGATCACCGGGATGATGGTGACGAAGATGCCGGCGAAGAGCTTGGCGACTTCCAGGATCGGGCCCCAGTTGAAGCCGTTCGCCTCGCGCAGCGTCCGGGGCGTGATGGCCAGGGAGACGAGGGCGAGCCCGACCAGGATCACGTCGCGGGCGAGGTTCTGGAGTTCCACATGGGTGCCGAAGACGTCGAAGGAGACGCCCGGCTTCCAGGATCCGGAGAGAAGCACCGCGCCGACGACCCCGGCCAGGAGCACGAAGTTGACCTGGCCCTGGATGCCCATCCCCTTGGTGTCCGGGGTGGGGTCGCGCAGCGCCCGGAACTCGTGGTCCTTGCGGTAGAACCAGCTGTCGAGCGCGTAGAAGACCGCCAGCAGGATGACGGTGCAGAAGGCCATCTCGTGGACCATGTGGCTGGTGGTCCAGAAGAAGCCGACGCCCTTCAGGTAGCCCAGGAAGAGCGGAGGGTCGCCGAGCGGGGTGAGCGAACCGCCGATGTTGGAGACCAGGAAGATGAAGAAGACGACGACGTGGACGTTGTGCCGCCGCTCGTCGTTGGCGCGCAGCAGGGGGCGGATCAGCACCATGGAGGCCCCCGTGGTGCCGATCAGGCTCGCCAGAAGGGTGCCGATGGCGAGGATGCCGGTGTTGAGGCCCGGGCTGCCGTGCAGGTTGCCGGTGACCAGGATGCCGCCCGAGACGGTGAAGAGTGCCCCGAGGAGGATGACGAAGGGGATGTACTCGAGCAGCGCCGTGTGGGCGACCTGGTAGCCGGAGGCCGGGGCGCCGTGAAGGAGGCCGTAGGGCACCACGAAGGCGAGCGCCCAGGCGGCGGCGACCTTGCCGAAGTGATGGTGCCAGAAATCGGGTGCGGCCAGCGGCATGACCGCGATGGAGAGAAGGATGCCGACGAAGGGGACGGCCCAGAGGATCGAGAGATCGGCGCCCCGGATCTCGTAGGCTCCTGCCGCGGCGGCCGGCGTGGCCATTCCGGCGGCGAGGAGCACGAGGGCGGGGACGGCGAGGATCCTGGCGATCCGTAAGGTCATGGCGGCCTCTGTGGTCGGACTCGTCGCCCCACCGATAGCGTCCGCGGCTCCCCGACGCCAGTCAAACCGAGAGCTGGATTTCGATTTCCGCCCGCCACGAACGAAAAGGACCGGGGTGTGCCCGGTCCTTCCGCGGATGAGCCTCCGGCGAGCCGTCGCTCAGCCGCAGATCCTGTCCTTGTGGACGCGGCCCCATTCGTCCTGCCATTTGTAGACGCGGCAGCCCGGATAGACCGGACCCTGGTAATAGACCTCGCCCGGCGCGTAGTAGACGCCCGGCGGCGGCGCGTAGCGGGGGTAGGCCGGCTGCGCGGCCGCGATGGCGGCCCCGGCGATGACGCCACCCACGATACCGATGCCGAGGCCGCAGCCGAGGCCACAGCCGGCCTCGGCCGGAGCGGTGCCGGCGAAGGCCAACGCGGTGGCGGCGATCAGGCCGCCGGCCACGACCTTCCTGAACTCCATCATGATCCAACTCCCGTTCCTGTCCCCGAATCCCGCCGCACGAGGCGGCCGGGACCCGATCAGCCGTGGATGACACGCGATTGTGCAATCATTCGGGCCGTTGCCCCCCGGCACCCCGAAGAATCAGGCGAGCATGCGCTCCATCTGCGCGAGGTTCTGGAGCGCGGTCGCGGAGGCGGCGTCCATCGCCATGTAGGAGTCGATGGCCTTGCCGATGTCGCCCGCGCCGGCGAACTGGACGACGCGCAGGCCCTCGCGGGACAGCACTTCCGCATCCTTGCGCAAGGCCCGGAAGGCCTCGGTGTCGGCGGCCGGTCCGGAGAGCGTGTCGAAGCCCGGTCCGAACGGCTGCACGCGCTGCCCGTAGCTGCGGGGGTCGACGGCGACGAGCCCGACCAGGCACTCCGCGAGTTGCTGCTTCCAGAGCATGTGGTCGGCGCGCAGGCGGCGGGCCGCGTGGTCGGGCACGCCGGCGGCCTCGCCCTGCGAGAGCAGGCCGGAGATGAGATGCTCGGCCTTGCGGATCGACTCGGCGGCCGACTTCGAATCGGTCTCGTTCTGGGCGGCCAGCCGGGCGATCTCGGTGAGGTTCCGGGCGATCGAATCGGTGGCCGACTGCTGGTCCGTGAGCATGTGGGTGATGGAGGAGATCTCCTCCTTGACCCCGTCCACGCAGGAGCGGATGCCCTGCATGTCCTGGACGACCTGGTTGAACGTTTCGGTTCCGTCCTTGACCTTGGCACCGCCCTGCGCCATGGCGGCCAGCATGTCCTGCATGACCTGGGTCAGGGTCGCGAGCTGCCCGCGGATCAGCTCCGTCGTCTTGGAGGTCTCCTCCGAGAGTGCCTTCACCTCGGCGGCGACGACGCCGAAGCCGCGCCCCGCCTCGCCGGCGCGCGCCGCCTCGATGGTGGCGTTGAGGGCGAGCAGCTTGGTCTGGCTCGAGATTCCCTCGATCTCCTTGGCGAAGCCGCCGATGTTGGCGATGGCGCCGCCCAGCATCTGCATGCGCTGGTCGAGCCCCGAGAAGGACTCGGAGATGTCCGCCATGGCACGGCCGGCGGAGGCCGCCCGGGAGACGCCGTTGGCCACGATCGTGTGGGCCTCGGCCGACCGATCGTAGGCGTTGGCGCTCAGGCTCGCGATGTTCTGGATGGTCCGGGCCATCTCCTCGACGGCACCCGAGATCGCTACGGTCTCGCCCGAGAGCTTCCGGACGTTGCCGTTGGACCACGCCATCAGGCAGAGCAGTTCGCTCAAGCTGACGGACTGGTCGACCGCGCGGCCGAACCACTCGACCAACGTCGCCTTCACGCTCGACAGCTCGGCAGATACTCCGGAAGACTTCTTCAATTCTTCCTGTAATTCCGCGAGCTTCGTCAAGGCAGCTGCGTTCCCTGCATCGGAAGCGGCATCCGAACCCTGCTTCCAGAAACCAGCCAACATCAAGATTCTCCCCAGAGACGCGAGGTTCGTCTATCCCAATCGTGATATACCGACATTAACATTCCGTATCCGTTCGGGTTTACCGCTTCGGTAGGGAACTAAACGCGGCACGCCGGTTTTTTGCAGCGCACAACGTCTCCGGTATTGCAGAAGTTACGCTTGGTTAGATCCTTCGGATTTCTGATATTCCAGATAGCATTCCTCTAGGAGAGACTCGTGATGCGAATAGGTTAACCAATGATGAAATTCACATGGTCGCGCCGATCTGCCACGGGACGAACTCGTTGTCGCCGTAGCCCAGTTCCTCCGACTTGGAGCGCTCGCCCGACGCGATCGCCAGGACACGGTCGAAGATCTCGCGCCCCTTGTCGTCGATCGACACGCCGTCGAGGATGTCCCCGCAGTTGATGTCCATGTCGTCGATCATCCGGGTATAGATGTCCGTGTTGGTCGCCAGCTTGATGGACGGAGTCGGCTTGCAGCCGTAGGCGGAACCACGGCCGGTGGTGAAGCACAGGATGTTGGCGCCCCCGGCCACCTGGCCGGTCGCCGACACGGGGTCGTAGCCGGGCGTGTCCATGAAGACGAAGCCCTTGGCGTCGACGCGCTCGGCATATTCGTAGACGTTCCGGAGGGTCGTCGTACCGCCCTTGGCGGCGGCGCCGAGCGATTTCTCCAGGATGGTGGTCAGGCCGCCGGCCTTGTTGCCGGGCGAGGGGTTGTTGTCCATCGACCCGCCGGCCTTGGCGGTGTAGTCCTCCCACCAGCGGATGCGCTCGACCAGCTTCTCGCCGACCTCGCGGGTCGCGGCGCGGCGGGTCAGCAGGTGTTCGGCGCCGTAGATCTCGGGCGTCTCGGACAGGATGGCGGTGCCGCCGTGGGCGACCAGCAGGTCGGCGGCGGCGCCCAGCGCCGGGTTGGCGGTGATGCCGGAGTAGCCGTCCGAACCGCCGCACTGAAGGGCGAGCATCAGTTCGGACGCCGGCACGGTCTCGCGCTTCGCCCGGGCGGCGACCGGCAGCATCTCGCGGATGCGGGCGACGCCCTGCTCGATGGTCTTGCGGGTGCCGCCGGTGTCCTGGATGGTCATGGTCTGGAAGTGGTCGCCCTCGGCGATCCCGTATTCCTGCTTCATGCGGCCGATCTGGAAGACCTCGCAGCCGAGGCCGACGAGGAGCACGGCCGCCACGTTGGGATTGGAGGCGTAGCCCCACTGCGTGCGCTTCAGCACCTCGAAGCCCTCGCCGGAGGCCGCCATGCCGCAGCCGGTGCCGTGCACGAAGGGGACGACCCCGTCCACGCTCGGGAACTCCTCGAGAATCCCGGACCGGTTGATCGCCTCGGCCATGTAGCGGGCGACGTGGGCGGAGCAGTTCACGCTCGACAGGATCGCCACGTAGTTGCGCGTGCCCACCTTGCCGTCGGGCCGCCGGAAGCCCTCGAAGGTGGCCCGGGCCTCGACGGGCAGGATCTCCTCCGGGCGGGCCTCCGACGCGAAGGCGTAGTCGCGCGCGAAGGCCTGGAACGCACAGTTGTGCGAATGAACATGGTCGCCGGGCGCGATGTCGGCGGTGGCGAAGGCGATGATCTGCCCGAACTTGACGACGGGCGCGCCGGCCGGCATCGGCACGGTCGCCATCTTGTGTCCGCGCGGCACGCGGGCCCGGGCGGTCACGCCGGCCACGGCGGCGCCGGTCTCGATCGTGTCGACCGCGACAACCACGGTGTCCTGCGGCTGAAGGCGGATGAAGCGCGGGGTCGTCAGCGGGCGCGACATGGAATTCGTCCTCGAAGGTTCCGAAAAAGGGGCCGGGCCGGAGGCCTGCCGGCCGTTGACGTGCTACCACGACCGGCTAACATGCTACAATGCAAATCATGGAAGGCGACCCGCCGGCCGACGTCGCGGGGACGACGGACTACCCGTTCCTGGGCCCGCTCGGCCTCGCGGGACGCGGCGGCACCACCGACAGCGTGCAGGCGGCGCTCCGGGAGGCGATCGTCGCCTCCGACCTGCCGCCGGGCGCGTCGATCAACAAGCACGCCATCTGCGAGCGGCTGGGCGTCTCGCGCTTCCCGGTCTCGGAGGCCCTGGCGCGCCTGCAGGCGGAGGGGCTGGTCGAGATCCTGCCCCAGCGCGGCACGCGGGTCACCCGGATCCGGCTGCGCGACGTGCGCGAGGCGATGTTCATCCGCAGGGCGCTCGAGACGGAGGGCGTCAGGGTGCTGGCCGGCCGGCTCGGGGCCGAGCGGCGGGCGGAGATCGACCGCAACCTGCGCTACCAGGAGACCGCCGTGGCGGCGCAGGACCACCGCGGCTTCCACCGGCTCGACCTGGAGTTCCACGCGCTGCTCATCGACGCGCTCGGCTTTCCGCGCGTGCCCGGCCTCGTGGAGACGGCGCGCGGCGGGCTCGAGCGGGTGCGGCGCATGCTGTCGACCGCGTCGCGGCTGCCGGAGGTGCTGCACGAGCACGCGGCGATCTGGACCGCGCTGACGGCGGGCGACGGCGCCGCCGCGGCCGCGGCGATGCGCCGGCATCTCGACCGGGTGGTGGACGACCTCGTCCGCTTCGGGGAACGGCATCCCGGCGTGGTCGACCCGGACTGAGCAACGACACGAAACGAGACCCCTGGGAGGAGATCGATGCAGACCCGGACCTTCACGACGCGCTCGGGCGCGACCATCGCGTTTCCGGAGCTCGGCTTCGGGACGGCGCCGCTCGGCAACCTCTACCGCGCGCTGTCCGAGGAGGCCGCGCAGGCGACCTTGCGGGCCGCCTGGGAGGCCGGCTGCCGCTACATCGACACCGCCCCGCTCTACGGGCTCGGGCTCGCCGAGACGCGGGTCAATCATTTCCTGCGCGGGCGCGCCCGGCAGGACTATGTCGTCTCCACGAAGGTCGGACGGGTGCTGAAGGTCTGTCCGCCGGCGGAGCGGACCGGCCAGGGCAAGTTCTTCGACACGCCGTCGCGGCGCGAGATCTACGACTATTCGCACGACGGCGTGCTCCGCTCCTTCGAGGACAGCCTGGAGCGGCTCGGCATCGATTCGGTCGAGATCCTGTTCTGCCACGACGTGGACATCTTCACGCACGGATCCAAGGAGGCCTCCGACCGGCGCATCGCGGAGTTCATGGCGGGCGGCTACCGGGCGCTCCTCAGGCTGCGCGAGGAGGGCGTGGTCAAGGCGATCGGCGCGGGGATCAACGAATGGCAGGTGGCGGAGGCGATGGCGCGGCAGGGCGACTTCGACCTGTTCCTGCTCGCCGGCCGCTACACCCTCCTGGAACAGGAGAGCCTCGACAGCTTCCTGCCGCTCTGCGAGGAGCGCGGCATCGGGATCGTGCTCGGCGGCCCCTACAATTCCGGCATCCTGGCCACGGGACCGCGGCCCGGGGCCTTCTACAACTACGATCCCGCGCCCCAGCCGATCCTCGACCGGGTCGGGCGGATCGAGGCCGTGTGCCGGGCGCACGGGGTCGGGCTCGCGGAGGCGGCCCTGCGCTTCCCGCTGCACCATCCCGCTGTCGTGTCGGTGATCCCCGGGGCGCAGACGCCCGACGAGGTGACGCGCAACGTCCGCACCCTCGGGGTCTCGATCCCGGCCGCGCTCTGGGCCGACCTCAAGGCCGAAGGGCTGCTCAGGGCGGACGCCCCGGTTCCGCGCTGACCGCCGCCGCGGCTCAGCCGCGCGCGGCGGCGAGCGCGGCGGGCAGCTCCGCCTCGAAGACGTCGAGGTCGGCGGCCGGGCCGCAGCCGACGCGGATGCAGCGGTTCTGCGGGGCGACGGCGGGCATGCGGACGAAGACGTCGCGCTCGACGAGGGCGGCCAGGACGCGGCGGGCGAACTCGCCGTCGCGGCCGCAGTCGATCGCCACGAAGTTGGTGGCCGAGGGCAGGGCCGCGAGCCCGCTGGCGGCGGCGATCCGGGCGATGCGCGAGCGGGCCGCCTCCACTTCGGCCCGCACCCAGGCGAGGTGGCCGGCATCCGCCAGCGCCGCCAGGGCGCCGGCCTGGGCCACCCGGTTCACCCCGAAATGGTTGCGGATCTTGTCGAAGGCGCGGATCACCCCGGCCTCGCCGATCGCGTAGGCGACCCGCAGGCCGGCGAGCCCGTATGCTTTCGAGAAGGTGCGGAAGCGCAGGACGTTCGGGTCGGCGGGGTCGATCGGCGGCAGCGTGCCCTCGGGGGCGAACTCGCCGTAGGCTTCGTCGAGGCACAGGAGCGCCCCTTCCGGCACGCCGCCGATCATGCGCCGGACGGTGGCCGCGTCCCACCAGGAGCCCATGGGGTTGTTCGGGTTCGAGTGGTAGACGAGCTTCGCGCCGGTCCGGCTGGTCTCGGCGAGGAGCGCCTCGGGATCCTCCCGGTCCCCAGTGAAGGGCACGGTGCAGAGCCGTCCGCCGAAGCCGGCCACATGGAAGTTGAAGGTCGGGTAGGCGCCGAGCGAGGTGACGACCGCGTCGCCGGGCTCCACGACGAGGCGGACCGCGAGGCCGAGGAGCCCGTCGATGCCCTCGCCGACCACGACGTTCTCCGGCGCCACGCCGTGGTGGCGGGCCAGGGCGGCCTTCAGGTCGTGGTTCTCGGGATCGCCGTACTTCCATCCCTCGGCGGCGGCCTCCGCCATGGCGGCGACCGCGCGCGGGGACGGGCCGAAGCCGTTCTCGTTGGCGCCGATGCGGGCCCGGAAGGGCCGACCCCGGCGGCGCTCCT
Organism: Prosthecomicrobium sp. N25; assembly: GCF_037203705.1. Lineage (NCBI taxonomy): Bacteria > Pseudomonadati > Pseudomonadota > Alphaproteobacteria > Hyphomicrobiales > Kaistiaceae > Prosthecomicrobium > Prosthecomicrobium sp. N25. Next base: position 358,362 of record NZ_JBBCAT010000001.1, on the reverse strand, counting down.
GGGTCTCGGGGCCGACGAAGGGCACCGTCGCGGGAAGGCCGGCGACGAGCGGCGTGTAACGGGGGCTCATGGGGCGACCTCGCCTGGACTGCGGACGGCCTGCCTTTAGCCGATCCCGCCAGGAAATGCAGCCGCCGGGTCAGGCCGGCTCGCGCAGGGCCGTGCGGCGCGCCTCCAGGGCGGCCTTCGCGTGCTCGGAGAAGACCGTCATGGCGAGGCTGGGCGTCCGGCCGGCCCCGGCCATGACCACCAGCCGGTCGACCGCCACGTCCGGGTCGGACAGGGGCACGAGCACGAGGCTGCCCTCGGCCAGCTCCGCCTCGATGCCGACGGGGGTCTGGAAGGCGACCACCTGGCCCCGGCGCGCGAGGGCGGCCATGTGGCGCAGCGAGTCGCTCTCCAGCCGCGGACGCAGGGCCCGGCCGAGGCGGGCGAGCGCCGGGTCGACGGCGGACCTGAGGCTCAGCCCGCGCTTCGGCAGGGCGAGCGGCTCGCGGGCGAGTTCCGCCATCGTCAGGCTCGCGCGCCGTGCCAGGGGATGGTCCGGCCGCATCAGCGCGCCGATCCGGAAGGCCTCCTCGTGGAGGACCCTGAGGGTGGGGCTCGGGTCGGGGTTGAACGAGAAGGCGACGTCGGCGTCGCCGTCGGCGACCAGGCGCGTGACCGCCTCCGAGCCGGCCACCGTGGTGACGATCTCGATGCCGGGAAACTCGATCCAGAAGCGGGCGAGAATGTCGGGCAGGACGTTGACGCTGACGCTCTCGACCGTGGCCACGCGCACCCGGCCGCGCTTCAGCCCCCGGAAGGCGTCGAGCTCGGCGGCGACCTCCTCGTAGCTGCCGACGATCTCGTTGAGCGAGCGCAGCAGCACGGTCCCCGCCTCGGAGAGCCGCAGCCCGCGCCCGACACGCTCGAAGAGCTCGAGGCCGAGCTGGGCCTCCAGGAGGAGGATCTGCCGGTTGACCGCGGAGGCGACGATGTTCAGCTCGCGCGCGGCGCCGCGGATCGAGCCCGCCGCCGCCACGGCGACGAAGTAGCGGTAGGCGGAGGAGAGGATCTGGGTCTCGCGCTGCATGGGAGGCCAGCGTAGCGCGGGGCGGCACGGCGCGCGAGGGCGTCGGCCCGTCTCAGGCCGCGACCTCCTGCTGGTCGACGGACGGGCCGCGCTGGCCGGCCGGCTTGGATTCCCAGATCTTCTGGCGGTTGCGCACCTTGCGGGGGGCGGGGCCGAAATAGGTCGGGGTCTTCACGAACTCGCGGGGCTGCAGGATGACGCTCGCCACGCGCTGGTAGAGCGCCTTGGCGGAGATCGGCTTGCACAGGAGTTCGTGGATGCCGAGCTTGCGGGCCTCCAGGATGCGGCTGCGCTCGGTGTGGGCCGTGACCATGATGACGGGCACGTACGCGAAGGGGTTCTGCGGGTTGCGGATCATGCGCACCATGTCGGCGCCGTCCAGGATCGGCATCACCCAGTCGAGGATCAGGATGTCCGGGTTGGCGCGGTCCATCGCCTCCAGGCCCGACGCGCCGTCCTCGGCCTCGACGATCCGGCGCGCGCCGAAGCCCTGCAGCATGGTGCGCAGGATCGTGCGCATGTAGGCGCTGTCCTCCACCACGAGGAAGGTGAGCGACGACAGGTCGAGATTCACGTCCGGGCCTCCATGGCCGCATGGTGAAGGACAGGGGTGAAGAATGGGTTGCGGGCGCAGGGTGCGGGGCGCGGCGCGGGGGGCCCGGGCCGCGGCTGCGGCGGATGGGCGCTTCGCCCTGGGAGCCGCCCCAACACCGCCACTTGATCATGGTCAATGCGCGCCAGACTCTTTAAAGGCTTTACAATGTAGCGTGGCCGGAGAGGGGTGACGCTGCGGTATCCCCGCAGGGTCGAGAACCGGCCGGGACAGTGGTCCGCGACGGACCCGCACGAGGACGGACGCATGAACTACGACGCGATCTTCGAGACGGCCGTTGCGGCCCTCAAGGCCGAGAAGCGCTACCGGGTCTTCGCCGATCTCGAGCGCATCGCCGGGCGGTTCCCGCACGCGATCTGGCGCCGCGGCGCCGAGGCCCGGGACATCGTCGTCTGGTGCTCGAACGACTATCTCGGCATGGGGCAGCACCCGGCCGTGGTGGGCGCCATGGTGGCGGCCGCGCAGACGATGGGCGCCGGCGCGGGCGGCACGCGCAACATCTCGGGCACGAACCACCCGCTCGTGGAGCTCGAGGCCGAGCTCGCCGACCTGCACGGCAAGGAGGCGGCGCTCACCTTTACGTCCGGCTTCGTGTCGAACGAGGCGGCGATCTCGACGATCGCCCGCATCCTGCCGAACTGCCTCATCGTTTCCGACGAGCTGAACCATGCCTCGATGATCGAGGGCATCCGGCGCTCCGGCTGCGAGAAGAAGGTCTTCCGGCACAACGACCTGGCGCATCTCGAGGAGATCCTGGCGGCGGCCGGCAAGGACCGGGCGAAGCTGATCGCCTTCGAATCCGTCTATTCGATGGACGGCGACGTGGCCCCGATCGCCGCGATCGCGGACCTCGCCGACCAATACGGCGCGCTCACCTACATCGACGAGGTGCACGCGGTCGGCATGTACGGCCCGCGCGGCGGCGGCATCTGCGACCGCGAGGGGCTGATGCACCGCATCGACGTGATCGAGGGCACGCTCGCCAAGGCCTTCGGGGCGCTCGGCGGCTACATCACCGGCAAGGCCTCGCTGATCGACGCCGTGCGCTCCTACGCGCCGGGCTTCATCTTCACGACCGCCCTGCCGCCCGCCGTGGCAGCGGCCGCGACCGCCTCGATCCGCCACCTCAAGGCCTCCTCGGCCGAGCGCAAGGCGCACCAGCGCCAGGCGAACCGCGCCAAGGCGGTGCTCGCCGCCGCCGGCCTGCCCGTGATGCCGAGCGAGACCCACATCGTGCCGGTGCTCGTTGCCGACCCGGACCTGTGCAAGCGCGCCTCGGACATGCTGCTCGAAGAGCACGGCATCTACATCCAGCCCATCAACTATCCGACCGTGCCGCGCGGCACGGAGCGCCTGCGGATCACGCCGACGCCGTTCCACGACGACGTGCTGATCGCGAAGCTCCGGGATTCGCTCGTTTCTGTGTGGAAGGCGCTCGGGCTGCCGCTGTCGGGGCCGACGCAGGTGACCTCCGCGGAGGAGCCCGAGGTGCCGGTCACGCGCGTCGCCCTCACCCGTTCGGGCGGCTGAGAGCAGGCGCCCTCCCCCGCCCCTTCGCGGGTGTCCATCGGTCTCGGCCGCCCCAGGGGCGGCTGTTTCCTTTTCGGAGGACCCACGCCGCTCAGGCCGCGGGCCGCGAGCCGGTCAGCGCCTTGGCGACATGGACCATGAAGGCGGTCGCGAAGAGCGGGGTGACGAAGTTCAGCACCGGCACGGACAGAACGCCGGCGATCACCACGCCGCCGAGGAAGACCGTGAAGCCGTTCTCCTCGCGCAGGGCGCGGGCGGCGTCGGGGGGCATCAGGCGGGACGCGGCCATCTGGAAGTATTCCCGGCCGAGCAGGTAGCCGTTGCCGACGAAGAAGGCGACGAGGTTCACGCCGGGGACGAGCAGCAGCACGAGCGCCAGCACGTTCACGGCGACGACGGCGAGCGTGAAGCTCAGCGTGCCGGCGATCGACGGCCAGAGGGGCATGGGCCGGCCCGGCGGGTCCTGGGGATAGCGGGTGCGCTCGACGGTGTCGGCGATCTCGTCCAGGAAGAAGCCGGCGACGAGGGACGTCACGGGGGCGATCAGGAGCGACAGGCCGACGAAGAGCAGGAGGCCCGACAGGATGCCGGCCGCCGTCGTGAAGGCGTCGTAGTACCAGGGGGTGTCGACCGGGTAGGCGGCCGCGAACCAGGCGGCGAGCGCGGCGAGCGCACGGGTGCCGGCCGCCCAGAGGATCGCCAGCACCAGGAGCGTGATGCCGATCGACTTCAGCAGCACGGTGCGGAACGGCGGCGAGAAGGCCTCCGAGAAGGCCCGCGCGGCGGCGGGGATCAGCATGGGCTCGGGCCTCTCCGGCGCGGGGGGACGGAGGCGCTCAGATAGCGACGCGGGACCTCGGCGGCAAGGCGCGGGGCACTACCGGCGGTCGCCGAGCAGGATGCCGACCGCGCGCACGAAGGCGGCGCGGTCCTCCGGGGTCAGGGCCGACAGGAGCCGCGCCTCGTAGTCGAGTGCGAGCGGCACGATCTCGGCGAAGAGCTTGTGGCCCTTGCGGGTGAGGCGCAGCTCGACGAGGCGGCGGTCGGCCGGGTTGACCTTCTTCTCGATCAGGCCGACGCTCTCCAGGCGGGCGGCGGCGCGGCTGACCTTGGACTTGTCCATGTCGACGCGCTCATGGATCTCGCGCACGGAGACGTTCCGGTTCTGCGCCAGGTGGGCGATGACGCGCCATTCGGGGATCGAGATGCCGAAGCGGGCCTCGTACACGCCGGCGAGCTCGCGGCTCGTCCGGCTCGCCAGCACGTTGACGAGGTAGGGAAGGAAGCTGTCCAGATCGAGGCCCGGGGCCGGGGCGGGCGCGGGTTCAGGCATGCGTTGACATTCGTTTCATTTGAGATGATACGTGTTTCGACGAGTATGAGACGACCTTTCGCTCCATGCAAGCGGACGGCGCGCGGGAGCGGGACGGATCGGGAGCGAGGAGGGCTCTCACCATGACACTCGGCTACATGCCGGGCTTCGGCAACGACTTCGAGACCGAGGCCCTGCCCGGGGCCCTGCCCCAGGGCCAGAACTCGCCGCAGCGCTGCGCCTACGGGCTCTATGCGGAGCAGCTCTCCGGCTCCCCCTTCACGGCGCCGCGCGGCACCAACGAGCGCTCCTGGCTCTACCGGTTGCGGCCCTCGGTGCGGCACACGTCCCGGTTCCGCCGCATAGAGATGCCGTTCTGGAAGACGGCGCCCCACGTGGTCGACCACGGGCTGCCGCTCGGGCCCCTGCGCTGGGATCCGGTGCCGATCCCGGCCGAAAGCCTGACCTTCGTGACCGGCATGCGCACCATGACGACGGCGGGCGACGTCTACACCCAGGTCGGCATGGCGGCGCACGTCTATCTCGCGACCGCGCCGATGGTCGACGAGGTGTTCTTCTCGGCGGACGGCGAGCTCCTTGTGGTGCCAGAGACGGGCCGGCTCCTGTTCGCCACCGAGCTGGGGCGGATCGAGGTCGGGCCGGGCGAGATCGCGGTCCTGCCCCGGGGACTGAAGTTCCGGGCCGAGCCGGTCGGCGGACCGTCGCGCGGCTATGTCTGCGAGAACTACGGCGCCAAGTTCACCCTGCCGGATCGCGGGCCGATCGGGGCCAACTGCCTCGCCAACCCGCGCGACTTCAAGACCCCGGTCGCCTGGTACGAGGAGAAGGACACGCCGACCCGGGTGATCGTGAAGTGGTGCGGGCAGTTCAACGCCTGCGAGATCGGCCACTCGCCGCTCGACGTGGTCGCCTGGCACGGCAACTACGCGCCCTACAAGTACGACCTCAGGACCTTCTCGCCGGTCGGCGCCATCCTGTTCGACCATCCGGACCCGTCGATCTTCACGGTGATGACCGCGCCCTCGGGCGAGGCGGGGACGGCGAATATCGACTTCGTCATCTTCCCGGAACGCTGGATGGTGGCCGAGCATTCGTTCCGGCCGCCCTGGTACCACATGAACATCATGAGCGAGTTCATGGGGCTCATCTACGGCCAGTACGACGCCAAGGAGACCGGTTTCGTGCCGGGCGGCATGAGCCTGCACAACTGCATGCTGCCGCACGGGCCCGACAAGTCGGCCTTCGACAAGGCGAGCCACGCGGACCTGAAGCCCGTAAAGCTGACCGGCACCATGGCGTTCATGTTCGAGACGCGCTTCCCCCAGCAGCTGACCGACTTCGCCGCCACCCTCCCGGGCCTGCAGGACGACTACGCGGACTGCTGGACCGGCCTCGACAAGAATTTCCGCGCCGACCGCCCGGTCTGGCCCGACCCGTCGGAGACGCGCTGACATGAAACTCGCCACCCTCAAGGACCGCACCCGCGACGGCCAGCTGGTCGTGGTCTCCCGGGACCTGACGCGCTGCGTCTCGGCTCGGCCGATCGCCGCGACGCTGCAGGCGGCGCTCGACGACTGGGCGCATGTGGGACCCCGGCTCGCCGATCTCGCCCACGACCTCGAACTCGGGGCGCTGCCGAGCCAGCGCTTCCACGAGCACGACGCGCTGTCGCCGCTGCCGCGCGCCTACCAGTGGGCAGACGGGTCGGCCTATGTGAACCACGTGGCGCTGGTGCGCCGGGCGCGCGGGGCCGAGATGCCGGAGAGCTTCTGGACCGATCCGCTCGTCTACCAGGGCGGCTCCGACACGTTCATCGGGCCGCGCGATCCTGTCCGGCTCGGCTCAGAGGACTGGGGCATCGACCTGGAGGCCGAGGTGGCGGTCGTCACCGACGACGTGCCGCAGGGCGCCACGCGGGAGCAGGCGGCCGCCGCGATCCGGCTCGTCATGCTGGTCAACGACGTCTCCTTGCGCAACCTGATCCCGGCGGAGCTCGCCAAGGGCTTCGGCTTCTTCCAGTCGAAGCCGTCCTCCGCCTTCTCGCCGGCGGCCGTGACGCCGGACGAGCTCGGCCCGGCCTGGGACGGCGGCAAGGTGCGGCTGCCGCTCCTCGTCAGCCTGAACGGCAAGCCGTTCGGTCGGGCCGACGCGGGCGTGGACATGACGTTCGACTTCCCGGCCCTGATCGCGCACGCGGCGAAGACCCGCGCGCTCGGCGCGGGATCGATCATCGGGTCGGGCACGGTGTCCAACCGCGACGCGGACGGCGGGCCGGGCAAGCCGATCACCGAGGGGGGCGTCGGCTATTCGTGCCTCGCCGAACTCCGGACCGTGGAGACGATCCGGGACGGGCAGCCGAAGACGCCCTTCCTGCGCTACGGCGACACGGTCCGGATCGAGATGAAGGACGCGAAGGGGCACTCGATCTTCGGGGCGATCGAGCAGACGGTGTCGCCGCTCGTCGATCCGGCGGAGGGCGAGGCATGAGCGATCCGCTGCTGATCGGCTACTGGCGCTCGTCGGCCGCCTACCGGGTGCGGATCGCGGTCGCCCTCAAGGGGCTGGAGCCGCGCCACGCCTATGTGCACCTGCGCAAGGGGGAGCAGCGCGGGGCCGACTATCGGGCGCGCAACCCGGCCGGGCTCGTCCCCATGTGGGAGGACGACGGCCTGTCGCTGGCGCAGTCGCTCGCCATCATCGAGTACCTGGACGAAAAGTATCCGGGGCCGCCGCTCCTGCCCGAGCGTCCGGCCAATCGGGCGGTCGCGCGCGAGATCGCGCTCACCATCGCGTGCGACATCCACCCGCTCGGCAATCTCCGCGTTCTCGATAAGCTGACCGAGGACTTCGGCGCGGACGCGGGCGCGCGGGCGGCGTGGATCCGGCACTGGATCGGCATCGGGTTCGCGGCCGTCGAGGCGCGGCTCGCCGGCTCGGCAGGCCGGCACTGCGTCGGCGACGAGGCGGGGCTCGCCGACATCTTCCTCGTGCCGCAGGTCTACAACGCCCGGCGCTGGGAGTTCGACCTCTCCCCCTTCCCCCGGATCGTGGCGGCCGACGAGGCCGCCCGGGCGCTGCCGGCCTTCGTGGCCGCGGCCCCCGAGAACCAACCCGACGCGGAGTGAGACCATGAGCGGAAAAGCCTTCGCGTCGACCGGCGACATGGCCGAAAAGACGATCTCCTTCACGGAGGTCGGCCGGGACCTCTACGCCTTCACGGCGGAGGGCGACCCGAACACGGGCGTGATCGTCGGCGACGACAGCGTGATGGTGGTGGACGCGCAGGCGACGCCCCTGATGGCCCGGAAGGTCATCGAGAAGATCCGGACCGTCACCGACAAGCCCATCAAGTACGTGGTGCTGTCGCACTACCATGCGGTGCGGGTGCTCGGGGCCTCGGCCTATGGGGCCTCCGAGATCGTCGCCTCGGAGACCTGCCGGGCGATGATCCAGGAGCGCGGGCAGGAGGACTGGGATTCCGAGTTCGGCCGCTTCCCGCGGCTCTTCCGCGGGCACGAGTCGATCCCGGGCCTGACCTGGCCGACCCTCACCTTCGGCCGCCGCATGACGGTCCACATGGGCCGGCGCCGGGTGATCCTGCAGTGGCTCGGCCGCGCCCACACGGCGGGCGACATCGTCGCCTGGGTGCCGGACCAGGGCGTGATGTTCACCGGCGACATCGTCGAATACCGCTCCGCCTGCTACTGCGGCGACGGCCACTTCCAGGATTGGCCCCGCACGCTGGACGCCATTGGGCGCTTCGCCCCGAAGGCGCTCTCGCCCGGCCGCGGCGACGCGCTGGTGGGCGAGGCCAAGGTCAGGGAGGCGATCGAGCTGACGCGCGACTTCCTGTCCTCCACCTACCGGCCGGTCGCCGAGGTGGCGCTCGGCGGGGGCTCGCTCAAGGAGGCGATGGCGGCCTGCCGCGCCGCCTGCGACCCCAAGTTCGCGTCCTACGCCATCTACGAGCACTGCCTGCCGTTCAACGTGGCACGCGCCTACGACGAGGCGCTCGGCATCGACACCCCGCGCATCTGGACCGCCGAGCGCGACCGCGCCATGTGGGCGGCCCTGCAGGGGTGATGCGGGAGCCTTTGCTGGGCCGTCCCTGCACTGCGGTGACTGCGCGGCGTGCGATCTGGAGGACATGAAAGGCCAGGGTCGCGATCTCGACGGGCAGCATTCCAGGCCTCGGTTGCGGCTCGCCAATGGGTCCCGGCTCGATGGCCGGGATGACACCTGTGGTTCGACAGTCGTCTCCGGCGAGATTGGGCCTGCGGAACTGGCCGGTCCGGCGAATCGGGTTGGAGTGCAGCGAGGCGGCTCGGGTGGACCAGCCGCCGCCAACACGAGACCGCCGAGCAACGGCGGCGCACAGGCAGGGAGGGTCGCGCATGACGAAGATCTTCGAAGTCCCGCTCTATCCCTACCGACGGTCGGCGGACCAGGACGCCGCATCGCCGGTGCGCCGGCCGGTGGTGGTGGTCGGGGCCGGGCCCGTCGGGCTCTGCGCCGCGATCGACCTGGCGCTCCACGACGTGCCGGTGGTGGTCCTCGACGAGAACGACAAGGTGAGCTGGGGCTCGCGGGCGATCTGCTTCGCCAAGCGCCCGCTCGAAATCCTGGACCGGCTCGGCTGCGGCGACCCGATGGTCGACAAGGGCGTGGTCTGGAACCTCGGCAAGGTCTATTTCCGCGACCGGCAGGTCTACAGCTTCAACCTCCTGCCCGAGGACGGCCACAAGCGGCCGGCCTTCATCAACCTGCAGCAATACTGGTTCGAACAGTATCTGGTCGACCGGGTGCGGGCGCTGCAGGCGGCCGGCAAGCCGATCGAGATCCGCGGCGGCAACCAGGTCCTGATGGTGCGCGCGGACGAGCGCGGGGCGCACCTGGCTGTGGACACGCCGGACGGGCCCTACAAGCTCGACTGCGACTGGCTGATCGCCTGCGACGGCGCCGGCTCGCCGATCCGCACCATGATGGGCCTCGACTTCGTCGGCCGCGTCTTCGAGGACAACTTCCTGATCGCCGACGTGGTCATGGCGGAGAGCCCCGACTTCCCCGTCGAGCGGCGATTCTGGTTCGACCCGCCGTTCAACCCGGGCCAGTCCGCTCTCCTGCACAAGCAGCCTGACAATGTCTGGCGCATCGACCTGCAGCTCGGCTGGGCGATCGACAAGCGCGAGGAGGCGAAGCCGGAGAGGGTCATCCCGCGGCTCAAGGCGTTCCTGGGCGAGGACGCGGCGTTCGAACTGGAGTGGGTGTCGATCTACACCTTCCAGTGCCGGCGCATGGAACGGTTCCGGCACGGGCGGGTGATCTTCGCGGGCGACAGCGCCCATCAGGTCTCGCCCTTCGGGGCGCGCGGGGCCAACTCGGGCATCCAGGACACCGACAACCTCGTCTGGAAGCTGAAGCTCGTGCTCGACGGGACGGCCCCGGAGAGCCTGCTCGACTCCTACGATGTCGAGCGCATCCACGGGGCCGACGAGAACATCCTGAACTCGACCCGGGCGACCGACTTCATCACGCCCAAGTCGGAGACGAGCCGGCTCTTCCGGGACGCCGTGCTCGACCTCGCCGAGCAGTTCCCGGCGACCCGGCCGCTCGTCAACTCCGGCCGGCTTTCGGTGCCCTGCACCTATGACGGATCCCCCCTCAACGGACCGGACTGCCCGCTGATGCCGGCCCGGACGCGCCCGGGATCGCCCGCCGTCGACGCGCCCGTGGGATCGGGCTGGCTCCTCGACCGGCTCGGCGGGCGCTTCCAGCTGGTCACCATCGACGCGGAGGCGCCGGCGCGGCTGGAGATCGCCGGGATCGCGGTCGAGCGGCTCGCCCTGTCGGCCGCGGACGATCCCGCCGGGCACCTCGCCGCCCGCTATCTCGGCCTCGCCCACTCGGCCGTCTACCTCATGCGGCCCGACCAGCACGTGGCCGCCCGCTGGGAGACCTACGAGGCCGGCGCGGTCGCGGCGGCGCTCCATCGCGCGATCGGGAGGTGAGCGCCATGGCGAAGCTCGTGACCACACCCAACATCGACGGTCCGGACGACTTCTACGCTGAGCTGCTGGCGGCCCACCAGGGCCTCGACAAGGCCGAGAGCGACGCCTTCAACGCGCGCTTGATCCTGCTCATGGCCAACCACATCGGGGATCGCGAAGTCTTGCGCGAGGCGCTGGCCGCGGCAGCCCGGAAACTGAGCGCGTGAGCGACCGGGTGCGGGACACGGCGCGAGAACGAGACCGCAAGGGAGTGACGGCCATGAAGATCGAGCAGATCCACCACGTCGCCTATCGCTGCAAGGACGCCAAGGAGACGGTGAACTGGTACGTGAACAACCTCGGCATGGACTTCGTGCTGGCGATCGCTGAGGACCGGGTGCCGTCGACGCACGAGCCGGACCCCTACATGCACGTGTTCCTGGACGCCGGGAACGGCAACGTGCTCGCCTTCTTCGAGCTGCCGACAAAGCCCGAGATGGGGCGCGACCCCAACACGCCGCCCTGGGTGCAGCACATCGCCTTCAAGGTGAAGGACCGCGAGACGCTCCTCGCCTACAAGGCGCGGCTCGAGGCGAACGGGATCCCGGTGCTCGGGGTCACGGACCACTCGATCTTCCACTCCATCTACTTCTTCGACCCGAACGGCCACCGCATCGAGCTCGCCTGCCCGGACCCTGAGGAAGACGCGATGCTGAAGCGGCTCGACGCGGTGAAGTGGGACATGCTGGAGGAGTGGTCGCGGACCAAGAAGGCGCCGAAGCACGCCGACTGGCTGCACCGGAAGGAGTTCGAGAAGGCCTGAGCGGAGGCCCCCCGGGGCGGCGGCGGCGCCTTGCCGGGCCTTCGCCCCATGCTATCCTCATTCCCATGAACGCCCGCACGATCATCGCCGCCGACGGACTGCCGCGCCGCGCCTTCACGGTCGCGGACGTGGAGCGCATGGTCGAGGCCGGGGTGATCGGGGAGGACGAACGGGTCGAGCTCGTCGACGGGGAGCTGATCCCGATGTCGCCCAAGGGTAACAGGCACGAAATCCTGAAGACGGCGCTCCTGATGGACTGGGTGCCCAGGCGTCCGAAAAGCGTGCTGCTCGCGGTCGAAACGACGCTCCGGCTGTCCGGCGACACCTATCTCGAGCCGGATATCCTGCTGTTCCGTCGATCGGTTGGGTTCGGACGGCTCAACGGGCCCTCGGTCCTCCTCGCCGTCGAGATCGGCGTTTCGTCCCTCGGCTACGACCTCGGCCGTAAGGCGGCCGTCTACGCCGCGTTCGGCGTGCCCGAGCTCTGGGTCGTGGACGCCGCGCGGTTGGTGGTCCACATTCACCTGCAGCCGGGACCGGAAGGGTACGGGTCGGTCACGCCCCGGACGGCGGGCGACCTGATCGTGCCCCGGCTCGTGCCGGATCTGACGCTCCGGCTCGCGGATCTCGACCTCGACGAACTTGCGGATCCGGATCTCGACCGCGACGAGGAGTGAGGGCGGGGCCCCTGGCCACGTGACGCCCGTTCCCTTCCCGCACCTCGCCTGCTAGAAGTGCCGCCGACCGGCCATTCCGGCCGTCGCGAAGGACGACCCATGCGCAGCGCCACCGTCACGCGCAAGACCCGCGAGACCGACATCACCGTGGCCCTGGATCTCGACGGCACCGGCCGGTCCGACATCCGCACCGGCGTCGGCTTCTTCGACCACATGCTCGACCAGGTGGCGCGGCACGGCATGGTCGACCTGGAGATCCGGGCCGAGGGCGACCTGCACATCGACCAGCATCACACGGTCGAGGACGTCGGCATCGCGCTCGGGCAGGCGTTCCGCAAGGCGCTCGGCGACATGCGGGGCATCACGCGCTACGCCGACGTGCACCTGCCCATGGACGAGGCGCTGACGCGCTGCGCGATCGACATCTCGGGACGGCCCTACCTGGTTTTCCAGGCCGATTTCTCGCGGCCGAAGATCGGCGACTTCGACACCGAGCTGGTCGAGGAATGGTTCCGGGCCTTCGCGATGAACGCCGGCATCACGCTGCACGTCGCCAACCTCTACGGCTCGAACAATCACCACATCGCCGAAAGCTGCTTCAAGGCGCTGGCGCGTGCGCTCCGCACGGCCGTCGCCATCGACCCTCGCCGCGCCCACGAGGTGCCGTCCACCAAGGGAAGCCTCGGGGGCTGACATGCCGATCTACACGGTGCATGCGCCCGCCGGGGCGACCGGGCCGGAAGTCCACGACCGGACCGTCCTGGTGCGCGAGGGCTTCAGCTGGGCCGCGCTGATCTTCCAGGTCTTCTGGATCCTCTGGCACCGGCTCTGGTGGGTGCTCGCCGGCTGGCTCGCCGCCTTCGCGGCCATCGCGGCGGTGTCGCGCTTCAGCCCGGCGTCCGGGTCCGTGCTCGAAATGCTGTTCTTCGTCTGGTTCGCCACCGTCGCCAACGACGCGCGGCGGTGGACGCTGGAGCGGCGCGGCCTCGGGCTCGCGGGCGTGGTGCATGCCCCCAACACGGACGAGGCGGAGAAGCGCTGGTTCGACCGGCTCGCCGGGGCGGCGCTCGACATGACGCGCCGGATGGCGAGCCCGCCGCCGGCTGCGCCCGCCGCGCGGCCCCCGCGCCTGGTCCCCCCGGGCGGGGCCCTGCCCCCGGTCGTCGGCTTCCCGGAGGCGCGGACGTGACTATCGCGCTCATCGACTACGGCGCCGGCAACCTGCGGTCTGCGGAAAAGGGGCTGGAGAGGGTCGCGCGGGAGATCGGATATCGCCACGCGGTGGCGCTGACGCGCGACCCCGAGGTCGTGCGCAGCGCCGAGCGGGTCGTGCTGCCGGGGGACGGGGCCTTCCCGTTCTGCCGTCGGGGGGTGTCGGCCATCCCGGGCATGGACGCGGCCCTCGAGGAGTTCGTCGTCCACCGCGGGCGGCCCTTCCTCGGCATCTGCGTCGGCATGCAGCTGCTCGCGACGCGGGGCATCGAGCACGAGATCGTCGACGGCTTCGGCTGGATCGACGGCGAGGTCGGGCCGATCGAGCCGGACGACCCCCGGCTCAAGGTGCCGCACATGGGCTGGAACACGATGGACCTCGTGAACCCGCACCCGGTGCTCGACGGCATCCCGCTCGGGCCGACGGGGCTCCACGCCTATTTCCTGCATTCCTACGCGTTCACGACGAGGCACCACGGGGACCTGGTGGCGACCGCCGACTACGGCGGGCCGCGGACGGCGATCGTGGCCCGGGACAACGTGGTGGGGACCCAGTTCCACCCGGAGAAGAGCCAGCGGCTCGGGCTGGCGCTGCTCGCCAACTTCCTCAGGTGGATGCCGTGATCCTGTTTCCCGCGATCGATCTCAAGGACGGACAGTGCGTCCGGCTGAAGCTCGGCGACATGGGGCAGGCGACCGTCTACAACGACGATCCCGCCGCGCAGGCGCGAAGCTTCCGCGCGCTCGGCTTCGACTGGCTGCATGTGGTCGACCTCAACGGTGCCTTCGAGGGGCGGGCGGTCAACCGCGGCGCGGTCGAGCGGATCCTGACCGCGGTCGAGGGCATGAAGGTTCAGCTCGGGGGCGGGATCCGGGACCTGCCGGCGATCGAGGCCTGGCTCGCCGCCGGGATCGAGCGCGTGATCCTCGGGACCGTGGCGGTCCGCGACCCCGCGCTCGTGCGCGCGGCCTGCGCCCGCTTCCCCGGCCGGGTCGTGGTCGGCATCGACGCGCGGGGCGGCAAGGTGGCGGTCGAGGGCTGGGCGGAGGCGTCGGAGCTCGGGGCCGTCGATCTGGCCCGGAAGTTCGAGGACGCCGGCGTGGCGGCGATCGTCTACACGGACATCGACCGGGACGGCATCCTGAAGGGCATCAATTTCGAGGCGACGCTGGCCCTGGCCCGGGCCGTCTCGATCCCCGTCATCGCCTCCGGGGGCCTCGCCTCGATGGCGGACATCGAGCGCCTGATGCAGCCCGACTGCCGCATCCTGCAGGGGGCCATCTCGGGTCGGGCGATCTACGACGGCCGGCTCGACCCCAAGGCGGCGCTGGAGCGCATCGCCCGGGGGTGAGGGGGCAGGCGGGATTGGTCCGTCCCCGCATGGTCCCGGGAGAGGCTCGCCGGCTGCCTTGGAGCGGTTGTGCGGTGCGCCGCCCATGACGGTGGATGGAACTGTTGCACCCGCCGCCGGCGCGCCTGCGCACGGCCACCCGGAGCTCCCCACGGGTGTCATCCCGGCCATCGCGCCGGGACCCCTTGGTCCTTCCCCCCGCTGCAAGTCACTGCGGAACCGTAACGGCCGAGCCATGCCGATCCGCCATCAGGTCCCGGCTCGAAGGCCGGGATGACAAGCGGGGCGGGGCTTTCCCGCGTGCCCGTTGGCCGTCGCTGCGGGGCTCTATGCGACGTGCACCGCCAGCCAGACCGTCGGACGACCCGCCTCGGTCCAGGTGACGCGGTGGCGGCGCCGGGCGGGGATCAGGACGTGGTCGCCGGGCTTCAGGGTCGTCTCGCCCTCGCCGTCGAGCCAGAGGCCGGCGGCGCCGGCGAGGAGCAGGACCCACTCGTCGTGGTCCTGGTCGTAGGGCTGGTCGGCAGGGGTGGACTGGCCTTCGGAGACGATGCGCTCGATGCGGACGCCGCCGCGGGCGAGGAGCTCGGTGAAGACCTCGCCACCGGCGGCGCTAGGGAGATCGGCGAGCAGGTTCGGCATGGGGGTCGTCCGGAACGGTCAAGGGGGCCCAATCTACGACAAAGGCCGGCGGGGATCGCTCCCCGCCGGCCTCGTCATGCCTCGGATCGCCCGTTCAGGCAGTCACTTGCCGCCGCCCAGGCTGTGGACGTAGACGGCGAGCGACTTGATGGTTACCGGGTCCAGGCGGCCTTCCCAGGTGGGCATGACGCCCTGGCGGGAGTTGGCGATCGTCTCGACCACCTTCTCCTTGGTGCCGCCGTAGAGCCAGATCGTGTCCGAGAGGTTCGGCGCGCCGAGCTCCAGGTTGCCCTTGGCGTCGTCACCGTGGCAGGAGGCGCAGTTGTCGGCGAAGAGCTGCTTGCCCTTGGCGTTGGCCGGCGCCTTGCCGGAGAGCGACAGGACGTGGTCCGCGACGTCGGAGATCTCCTCCTTCTTCAGGACGCCGTCCTTGCCGAAGGCGGGCATCTGGCTCTGGCGGGTATCGGGATGCGTCGAGCGGATGCCCACCAGGAGGGTCTGGTGGATGTCCTCGAGCTTGCCGCCCCAAAGCCAGTCGTCGTCCTGCAGGCTCGGGTAGCCCGGGCCGCCGGTAGCGCCCGTGCCGTGGCAGGGCGAGCAGTTGTCGCCGAAGGCCGCCTTGCCGTTCGCCATGGCGAACTCGAGGAGCTTCGGGTCCGCCTTGATCTTGGCGAGCGGGGCGTCTGCCAGAGCCTTGCCGTTCACGGCGCGGGCGGCCTGACCGGCCGCCACCGCGTCGAGCGCGGCCTGCCGCTGCGAGTAGCCGAGGACGCCCGTCGTGTAGCCCGAGACGAGCGGCCATGACGGGTAGAGGACGTAGTAGACCAGCGACCAGCCGATGCAGGCGTAGAAGACGTAGAGCCACCACTTCGGGAGCGGATTGTTCAGTTCCTTCAGGCCGTCCCACTCGTGGCCGGTGGTCTCGACCCCCGACAGACGGTCGATTTCCTTGTGTGCCATGGATCAATCCTCCCGCAGGGGGACCCGCGCGGCCTCGTCGAAGCGCTTGCCGTTGGACGGCCAGCACGCGTAGACGAGGACGGCGAGGAAGATGAGGAAGAAGTAG
This sequence comes from Prosthecomicrobium sp. N25, assembly GCF_037203705.1. Classification (NCBI taxonomy): domain Bacteria; kingdom Pseudomonadati; phylum Pseudomonadota; class Alphaproteobacteria; order Hyphomicrobiales; family Kaistiaceae; genus Prosthecomicrobium; species Prosthecomicrobium sp. N25. The sequence goes on along the minus strand of NZ_JBBCAT010000001.1, from coordinate 342,052 downwards.
ACGAGACCCCAGGTCTGGGCGAACTCGGCCGCTTGCGTGTAGGTCGTCATGTCGATCTCCTCAGCGCAGGTTGGCCTTGTCGTCGTAGAGCTTGAAGTCGACGAGGGTGCCGAGCATCTGGAGATAGGCCACCAGGGCATCCATCTCCGAAACCTTTGTCACGTCTCCGTCGAAGTCGCGCGCGACGGCCTTGGGGTACCGCTTCAGCATGGCGTCCACGGTCTTGTCGTCGGGGTTGGCCTGGGCCTTGAGGTCCGCGGCCGCGTTGGCGATCTGGTCGTCCGTATAGGGCACGCCGACCAGACGGTTGGTCTTCATCACTTCGGTGATGTGGGTGTATTCGAGCTCGTTCTTCGCCAGGAAGGGATAGCCGGGCATGATGGAGTCCGGCACGATCGAGCGCGGGTTCGTCAGGTGCTCGCGGTGCCACTGGTCGGAGTACTTGGCGCCGACGCGGGCGAGATCCGGGCCGGTGCGCTTGGACGACCACTGGAAGGGATGGTCGTACATGGACTCCGCCGCGAGGCTGAAGTGGCCGTAGCGCTCGATCTCGTCACGCAGCGGACGGACCATCTGGCTGTGGCAGTTGTAGCAGCCCTCGCGGATGTAGATGTTGCGGCCGGCGAGCTCGAGGGGCGAATAGGGCCGAACCCCCTCCGCCTTCTCGATGGTGCTCTTCAGGTAGAAGAGCGGGACGATCTCGACCAGGCCGCCGATGGCGACCGCGATCAGGATGCCGACGAGAAGAAGGATCGAGTTCTTCTCGAAGATGACGTGCTTGTCGAAGAGAGACATGTGTCAGCCCTCCCTCACTCGGCGGGGGCCAGGACCGGACGGGCAGCGGGCTCTTCGCGCTCGCCGAACATCACGGTCATGTACAGGTTGAAGGCCATGATCAGGGCACCGACGACGAACAGGGCGCCGCCCATGGCACGGATCACGTAGAAGGGATGCATGGCCGCCACGGTCTCGATGAACGAGTATTCCAGGAAGCCGAGCTTGTCGTAGGCGCGCCACATCAGGCCCTGCATGATGCCGGAGACCCACATCGCGCAGATGTAGAGGACGATGCCGAGGGTCGCGAGCCAGAAGTGCCAGTTGACGAGCTTGAGCGACCAGAGCTGCTTTCGGTTCCACAGCCAGGGGAACAGGCAGTAGAGCGTGCCGAAGGACACGAAGCCGACCCAGCCGAGGGCGCCCGAATGCACGTGCCCGATGGTCCAGTCGGTGTAGTGCGACAGCGAGTTCACGGCCTTCACGGACATCAGCGGGCCTTCGAAGGTCGACATGCCGTAGAAGGCGACCGACACGACCAGCATGCGCAGGACCGGGTCGGTGCGGAGCTTGTCCCAGGCGCCCGAGAGCGTCATCAGGCCGTTGATCATGCCGCCCCAGGAAGGCATCCACAGCATCACCGAGAAGGTGGCGCCCAGGGTCGAGGCCCATTCGGGCAGGGCGGTGTAGTGCAGGTGATGCGGGCCGGCCCAGATGTAGAGGAAGATCAGGGCCCAGAAGTGCACGATCGACAGGCGGTAGCTGTAGACCGGGCGCTCGGCGCGCTTCGGCACGAAGTAGTACATGATGGCCAGGAACGCGGCGGTCAGGAAGAAGCCGACGGCGTTGTGGCCGTACCACCACTGCACCATGGCGTCCTGCACGCCGGAGAAGACCTGGACCGACTTCGAGGAGTAGATCGAGATCGGCACCGACATGTTGTTGCCGAGGTGGAGCATCGCCACCGTCACCAGGAAGGCGAGGTAGAACCAGTTGGCGACGTAGATGTGGGGTTCCTTGCGCTTCCAGAGGGTAATCAGGAAGGTGAAGAGGTAGACGACCCACACGACCGTCAGCCACAGGTCGGCGTACCACTCGGGCTCGGCGTATTCCTTGCCCTGGGTGACGCCCAGCAGGTAGCCCGTGCCAGCGATGACGATGAAGGCGTTGTAGCCGAGGACCACGAACCACGGCGTGACGATGCCGGGCAGGCGGGCCTGGCAGGTGCGCTGGACCACGTAGAACGAGGTCGCGAGCAGCACGTTGCCGCCGAAGGCGAAGATCACCGCCGAGGTGTGCAGCGGCCTCAGGCGGCCGAAGTTGGTCAGCGGGAAGTCGAAGTTCAGCGCCGGAAAGGCGAGCTGCAGCGCGATGATGAGCCCCACCAGGAAGCCCGCGACGCCCCAGAACATCGCCGCCACGGAGGCGAACTTCACGGGGCCGAAGTTGTAGTTCGGCTTCCCGTCGATCTCCTGCGGCGCGAACTCGGTCCGGTCGGAAGAGACCTTGAAGATGAAGAAGATGCCGGCTGCCGCGACGAGCGCGCCGATGCCGGCATGGAATGCCATCACCGCGTCCCAAGCCTTGCCGGCGATGAGAAGACAGGCGGCGAGAAGGAGGCCGAGGAAGACGGCGTAGCCGATCTCCTCGGTCGTGATCCCGGTTTTCGCGACTGGCCGAGCCATTGTTCGCCTCGTTTTTCGAGTCCCAGTAGTCTTCGGACGGCTCGGCCCGGGCTCCTTGAGAGCGAGAGAAGAGCCGCCGGTTCTTCGACCGAGGCCACGTATCGACACGAACGAGTCGGCGAGCCGCGAACCATCCGAAGGTAGCGACGGGACCCTACGGCGAACGGCGAAAAGGGCTTTGATTCAGGTCAACGGGGGGTCGGATCGCCTGGGGAATTGGACTCTCGTAGGGGGGGCCCGGATGCCCCTGGCCGGGGTCCCGGGCGCCCGGCGCCGGGTCCCGCGTGGCCGTCACGGCGGCGGGGGCGGTCCGGCGCGGCGGTCGAGGGCGACGAAGACGGCGGGCACGAAGAGGGCGATGCCCATGAAGCGGAAGAGCTGGTGGGTCGCCACGAAGGCCGGGTCGAGGCCCAGCGTGAAGGAGAGCGCCGTCATGGCCTCGAGCCCGCCGGGCGCGAAGGCGAGGAGGGACGGCCCCCAGCCGACCGACACCAGGAGCACCGTCCCCCAGGCGCAGAGGACCGCGCAGGCCCCGCCGATCAGGAAGCCGGCGAGCGAGGTGCCGAGGGTGGACCGCAGCAGGGCGAGGTCCGTGCCCGCGAACCGGACGCCGACGATGAGGGAGATGCCGAGAAAGCTCGGGATCAGGAGCCAGGGGGGCAGGTTCGCCTCGACGACCCCGGCCCCGTGCAGGACGGCGCTGGCCACGAAGGCGCCGGTGAGCCTGCCGGCGGGCAGGCCGGCCCGCTCGGCCAGGAGGCCCGAAGCGGCACCGGCGGCGAGGAGCAGGGCGAGGTCCGTCCAACTCGCCGGCAAGGGAACGGGCGGACCGCCGGGGGCGGGCGGGGTGAGGCCGACGATGCCGAAGGGGAGGACCACGACCAGGAGGAGGACGCGGAGCGACTGCGAAATCACGACGCGGCGGATGTCCGCCTCGGTCCCGATCGCGACCGCCAGCACGTAGGACAGGGCGCCGGGGACCGAGGCCAGGAAGGCGGTACGCCAGTCCCAGCCGGCGACCCGGCGGAAGTACAGATAGGCGACGCCGGTGATCAGGCCGACGCTCAGGGCCACGATGGCGAGGCTGAGCGGCCACTGGGGGAAGCGGTGGACCGACTCGGGCGAGACACCCGACCCCATCGAGATGCCGAGCAGGATGAAGAGGAGGTCGCGCAGGCGGTTCGGCATGGCGAGCGGAACGCGCAGCAGGGCCGCGACCGAGACCGCCAGGGTCGAACCCGCGATCCAGGGCGCCGGGAGGTTCAGGAGGGCGAAGACGAGGCCTCCGGCGCCGGCGATCAGGAAGCCGGCGAGGATCGGCAGGCTGCGCTCGGCGGCGGCGCGCCATTCGGTCCAGGTCATCGCGCGTCTCGTTCCCCCGGTCGGGCCGGCATCGTCCTCGGTCCCTGAGCCGGCCACCGCGGCGGGTCGGGGCTCTCTCATACGGGCCTCCTCGGCTCCGGGCGGCGTCCCTCGCGGGTCCGGTCTTAGGCCAATCCGCGGGGCCGCGGTAGCGGGCGGGCCGACGGGGGGCCATGCAGGACTTGGGCCGTCTGCGAGCGACAAGCCGACTTGACGAGAATCAACGCGAGCGCGCTTGACGGTCACTAGTCTCGTCGCATGAACACGACCCTGCAGGCCCGCTATGCGGCACGCACCGTGCCGCGCTACACGAGCTACCCGACCGCGCCGCACTTCTCGGACGCGATCGGGCCGGATGATTACGCCGCCTGGCTCCGGGCGCTGCCCGGCGACGGGCCGGTCTCGCTCTACCTCCACGTGCCCTATTGCAGGGCAATCTGCCACTATTGCGGCTGCCACACGAAGGCGGCACTGCGTGACGAGCCCGTGATCGACTATGCCGAGCGGCTGATCGCCGAGATCGGGCTGGTGGCGGACACGGCCGGCCGGCGGCTGCCGGTCGCGCATGTGCACTGGGGCGGGGGCACGCCGAGCCTGTTGCCTGCGGCCTCGTTCCTGAAGATCGTGGCGGCGCTGCGCGAGCGCTTCGACTGGCTGCCGGATGCCGAGCATGCCATCGAGCTCGATCCGCGCACCGTCACCCCGGCCCTCGCGGCGACGCTCGCGGCGGCGGGCGTGACCCGGGCCAGCCTGGGCGTGCAGGACTTCGACCGCACCGTGCAGGAGGCGATCGGGCGGATCCAGCCCTTCGAGACGGTCGAGCGCGCCGTCGCGGCGCTGCGCGGCGTCGGCATCACGGCGATCAACTTCGATCTCATGTACGGCCTGCCGCACCAGACGGCGGAGACGATCCGGACCACCGTGGCGCTTGCCCAGTCCCTGGAGCCCTCGCGCATCGCGCTCTTCGGCTACGCGCATGTGCCCTGGTTCAAGAAGCACCAGCGCCTCATCGACGAGGCGGCGCTGCCGGGCGCGAGCGAGAGGATCCAGCTGGAGCAGGTCGCCCGGGACGCCCTCGCGGCAACCGGGTTCCAGGCGATCGGGCTCGACCACTTCGCCCGGCCGGACGACGCGATGGCGGTCGCCGACCGGGCCGGGGCGCTGCGCCGCAACTTCCAGGGCTACACGACCGACACCGCCGACACCCTGATCGGCCTCGGCGCCTCCTCGATCGGACGGATGCCGCAGGGCTTCGTGCAGAACGACCCGGACGTCGGCCGCTGGGGCCGGGCGATCGCGGCCGGGCGGCTGCCGGTCGTCAAGGGCAAGGCGCTCGACGCGGACGACCGGCTGCGCGGCGCCATCATCGAGCGGCTGATGTGCGACTACCGGGTCGACCTCGCGGCCGTGACGGCCGCCTTCGGCGAGACACCGGCGGCGGTCGCGGACGGCACCGAACGGCTGGCCGAACTGGTGCGCGACGGGCTCGTGCGGCTGGACGGACCGGTGGTTTCGGTGACGGAGGGCGGGCGACCCTTCGTGCGGCTCGCGGCGGCAGCCTTCGACGCCTATCTGGCGCGGGCGGCGGCGCGGCACTCCATGGCGGTGTGATCACGCGGCCGCCGGCCCACCGAGCAGGCCGGGGCCGCGGTGCGGCCGGTCAGCAGCGGGTCGGGGCGCAGTTGCTGCGGTAACGGTCGGGCATCAGCCAGGAGGCGCCCGGTGCGACGGCAGGACGCGCATGCACGGGCGGCGGCACCACCACGGCGGGCCGGGCCCGTTCGGGCTTGCGGGTCGGAAACGCGAGGTCGTCGCCGATCCGCTCCTCGCAGCCGGCGAGCGCGAGGCCGAGCAGGAGGGTTCCGGCGGCAGTCGCCGCCCTCAGCGGCCGGGTGGCGTGGGATCTGGGTGTCAAGGATCGTCCTCCGGTGCCCCCCGGAAGCGGCCAAAGAGCCGTATCGGACGATACTGCCTTGGCCGGCCGCGGTCCACAGGCCAGCATGCGCCGGATCTCAGCGAATCGCGATCGGGGCGACGACGGCGGACAGGACGCCGACGAGATCCTGCGGGGCGATCCGGATCTCCAGGCCGCGGCGACCGCCGCTGACGTGGACCCGGGGCCAATCGAGGAGCGAGCGGTCGGCCAGCACGGCGAGGGGCCGCCTGGTCCCGAAGGGGCTGATGCCGCCGAGGACGTAGCCGGTCAGGCGCTGGGCCGCCGCGGGGTCGGCCATGGCGGCGCGCTTCCAGCCGAGCGCCCGCGCGGCCTCGGGAAAGCTGAGACGGCCGGCGGAGGGGACGAGCGCCAGGGCATGGGCCTTGGCCTCGTCGGACACCACGAGGGTCTTAAAGACGGAGCCGGGATCGAGGCCGAGCTTCTCGGCGGCCTCCAGGCCGTAGGCCTCGGCGCGCGGGTCGTGGGCATATTCGAGGAGCTCGAAGGCGATCCGCTGCGCCTTCAGGACGGTCGTCGCGGGGGTGGCGGCCAAGTCTCCCTCCGGCAGGACGCTTGCCCGCCGGCCCGGGCCGGGCCCGAGTCGGCGCCACGAAAAAATGCGCCGTGCACGAGGCACGGCGCAAGGTAGCAAGAGGAGGAGATAGCTCGGGAGGAAATAGGGACACGACGACCTGGACGATCGGCTTCAGCCGACCTGGCAGGCGTCGAATCTCGCTGGTCACTCCCCCTCTCGGTCTGTCAAAGCAGAGTTAGCCCGTTACCCGTGCCCAAGCGACGGGCAATTTCGTCGCAGGCCAATCAATGGGCGCCGGTCTGGTGGCACATGCCGCAAACATTGTTGATGCGGATGCGGTCCTGCTTCTCGATGGCGATCAGGCCGCGGCGCTTCAGGTCCGAGATGACCCGGCTGACGGTCTCGATGGTGAGGCCGAGGTAGTCGGCGATCTCCTGGCGGGTCATGGTCAGCACGATGAGCGCATCGTCCCGCCCGGCGCCGGCCGGACCACGGCAGTCCGCGATTCCGCGGCCGGGGACGAAGCGCATCAGGAAGGAGGAGACCCGCTCGAAGGCGGACTTGCGGCCGAGCAGGACCGCATGTTCGTGCATCGACTCCATCTGGGCGAGCAGGCAGCGGGTGATGTGGCGCTGCGCGGCGGGCGTGGTCTCGGCGTCCTTGCGGTCGAGCACGCGGATGACGCAGGGCGTCAGGGTCTCGGCGTTGCAATCGTAGGCGCGGCTCGCCAGGAGGCCGAACATGTCGTTCGCGCCGAGCACCTCGACGACCTGGCGGCGGCCGTCGGGGAGGAGCTTGTAGAGCATCACGGCGCCCTCGAGGAGCTCGTAGATGCGGTCGGCCTGGTCGCCCTCGTAGAAGACGACCTGATGGGGCTCGTAGCGGTTGGTCTTGACGCGCGGCGATCGGGCGTAGTCGGTCCAGCCCTCGTCGGAGGTCGGGGAGACGATCGGACGCGCGTTGCCGCCAGCCGCGAGGCCGCGTTCGGAATAGGCCATGGATTTCCCTCCTCTGGGGAACCTCCCGGCTGCGCGTCGGCTGGGCCGACGTCCGTCCGCAGGCAGGATGCTCCGTACATCGGCGGCGATCCTCTTGACGGAGGTGCAGATCCGGGACCCTTTCTCCCGCTCTGCGCCCGGTCCGACGACCCGCCGATGTCGAAAAAGCTAGCGGCAGAATTGATCTGCCTCAATTTCGTTCCGTTACTTACGCCTTTGTACCTAAGCGATCACGAGACCTACGTAGTCGCACGCAGGCCCGAGAAACGACAGGAAGCATGTCAGATCATGGAGGCGATTCGGTCGCCGGACAGGGGCTTTCGCAGCACCTGCATGGAGCTGAGGCCGCGCAGAGACTCGTCGATGATCTTCTGCGCCTGGCCGGAGATGCAGATCACCCGGGGCGGCTGGTCGAACTCGAGAAGCCAGCGGATCGCCTCGGCGCCGCTGCGCCCGGGAAGGCCGAGATCGACGATCACCACGTCGTCCTCGCGGGGCCGCGTGGCCGCCATGAAGGTCTCGGCATCCGGGTAGACGGAGACGTCGTGACCCATCGCCTGCAATAGAAACTGCAGGGAGTCCGCAACCCCCGGATCATCCTCCACGATGGAAACCGCCACGACGGAACATCCTGCATTGCCGTCCCGGTTCGGGAATCCATCACCGGGCACGCTATTCAGTATCGCGCGCCGGCATCAACAATTCCATACGCACTGGTTCGTATCCGCAGACCCGGGGCTCCGGGTCCGCGATCGAAGACCATCGTCCAAGTTCAAACCTAGAGCTTCAGCAAAGTACCGCGACAGACTTCCGGACCGCCTCGGCGGCTCTACTGGTCCCCGTCGCGGTGTTCGCCCGTGAGCACGATGCGGACGAGATCGGCGGCATTGCGGGCGCCGAGTTTCTCCATGATCCGGGCCCGGTGCACCTCGATGGTGCGCGGGCTGATCCCGAGATGGCGACCCGCCTCCTTGTTGGAGGCCCCCGCGGTGATCTGGCCGAGGACTTCGATCTCGCGCGGCGTGAGCAGGTCGCGCCCCGGGAAGGCGGCGATCGTGCCGGCCTTGTCACCCTCGCTGCCGCGCCGCTCGGCGGCCGAGAGGGCCTCGCGCACGCGCTGGACGACGGTGTCGGCGTCGAACGGCTTTTCGATGAAGTCGAAGGCGCCGTGCTTGACCGCGGACACCGCCATCGGGATGTCGCCCTGGCCGGAGATGATGAAGATCGGCGCCGGATAGTGGTCGGCGTTCAGTGTCTTCAGGATGTCGAGGCCGGAGCGGCCGGGCATGTGAACGTCGAGGATCACGCAGGCCGGGGGCTTCGTCCGGGCGACTTCGAGAAAGGCGTCGCCCGTGTCGTAGGAGGCGACTTGAAAGCCTTCCAGCTCGAATACGACCGTCAGGGCGTCGCGCACCGCAGGATCGTCGTCGACGATGTAGATCGTATTCTCGCCCTTCATGTCTCGCCCCATCACGCCTTCGTGGAAGTGCGGCGTTCACGCCGACAGTTTTGCTCCCCCGCCCTGGCCGCCATTCAGCAACGGCAAGGTCAAGATGAACGTGGCCCCGCGCCCGTCGCCACCCGGATCGACCACGAGATCACCCCCGTGGTTCTGAGCGATGGTACGGGAAATCGCAAGTCCCAGACCCAATCCGGTCCGCTTCGACGTTGAAAAGGCGCGGAACAGGTTCTGCGCCACGTCCTTCGGGATGCCGGGGCCGGAATCCTGCACCTCGACCCGGACCGTGCCGTCCAGGTTGCGCGTGGCGACCCGGACCCAGCGCGGATCGCGGGCCTTGATGGCCTCCAGGGCGTTGCGCACCAGGTTGCAGACGATCTGCTGGACCTGGACCGGGTCGACTTCGACGGTGGGCAGGTCCGGCGCGCGCTCGCGCTGGAGCGCCACGCCGGCCACGTCGGTGCCGAGCAGCGTCAGTTCGAGCGCCTCGTCGATGAGGAGTTCGAGATCCACCTTCTGGCGTTCCGGCTCGCGCTTTTCGACGAACTGGCGCATGCGCTGGATGATGCTGCCGGCCCGCTCGGCCTCCCGCAGGGCCTTGCCCAGGATGTCGCCGAGCGCGGCCGGCGGCAGGGTGCCGTCCCGGTGCTTGCGCTGGACCGCCTGCAGGTAGAGCATGACGGCGGTCAGCGGCTGGTTCAGCTCGTGCGCGATCGCCGCCCCCATCTCGTCCATGGCGTTGACGCGGGCGAGGTTGACGAGCTGGGCCTGGAGCTGGTTCAGCCGCTGTTCGACGGCCTTGCGGGCGCGCAGGTCGCGGATCACGCCGATGAACTGCCGTCCCTCCGGCGTCTCCGCCTCGCCGACCGACAGTTCCACAGGGAATACCGTGCCGTCCCGGTGCTGGCCGCGCACCTCGCGGCCGATGCCGATGATCCGCTTCTCGCCGGTGCTCATGTAGTGGTTGAGATAGCCGTCGTGGTGGTCGGCGAACTCGGGCGGCATGAGGATCTTGATGTTCCGGCCGAGCACATCCCGCGCCTCGTAGCCGAACAGGTTCTCGCAGGCCTTGTTGAAGACCAGGATCCGCGCCCGGCCGTCGATCACGATGATGCCGTCCGCGGCCGTATCGAGGACGCTCAGCAGGCGGGCTTCCGAGACTGTCGGATGCAGTCCGGGCGTGGTGGATGATGCGTCGCGCATGTCCCAGTCCGTTGGTATCCGGCCAGGGTCGCCCACCCCTGCCAACCTCGAGGCACTGCGCGTCCGATCTTCGGCCAACACCGGCCGGCCGATCCAACGCCACGCCCCCTCTCATTCTTCTATAGCGCCTCCAGATACGTCATTCTACTCATATCGCCTTGCGCAGGCGATGTTACAGCCAAAAGACGAAGTCCCGGGCTCCCCGGCCTTCACATTTCCGCGGATCGGCCCGGGGATCTCCGGCCGGGCCTGCGCGCCGTCGACGGGCCTGCGCGGCCGCGGCGAATCACCCGACGCCCTTCCGCCGTTCGCGAAGCGGCGCGCCGCCGCGGCGGACGACTGCCCGCCCGCCTCACTTGCGCGCGAGGATGTCGCGGATCTCCTCGAGGAGAAGCTCGGATCTTGGCGGAGCCGGCGGCGGCGTGGGGGCGGCCGCCTCGCGCGCCTTCATCCGGTTCAGTCCCTTGACGACCAGGAAGAGGATCCAGGCGACGATGACGAAGTTGATGGCCACCGTGATGAACTGGCCATAGCCGATCGTGGCGCCGAGTTCCTTGGCCTTGTCGTAGGTCGCCGGCGCGGCGGCTCCGCCGGTGAGGCTGCTCAGGAGCAGGAAATAGTTCGAGAAGTCGAGGCCGCCCGTCACGGCGCCGACGATCGGCATGAAGATGTCGTTGACCAGGCTGTCGACGATCTTGCCGAAGGCCGCGCCGATGATGACCGCGACGGCCAGTTCGACGACGTTGCCCTTCATGGCGAAGTCCCGGAACTCTTTCAGCATATTTCACCCCCTCGGCGTCCTCCCGCGCCGCTGCGGCCCGGGCCCCGGAGTCGAGTGAAGGGGCAAAGACTTCGCTTTGCAACGCTGCGGAACGGCTGCAACGTTACGGATGCGGCCGATCGGCCCGGGCAACCGTCCCTTGTCACCGCCCGGCAACACTCCACGGTCGAGCCGCAGCGCCGTGCCGCAACTTTGTGCAGCGGCATTTCCGGGCGGCAACCTCGAACGACCGTTCGAACCAAGCGAGCGATGAAGACTAAAATGACCGCTTTTTAGAGCAGTCAATCTCGGCGATGATGTCGGTCCTGGAACCCCCGAGGGAGCGGAGACGGCATGGGGCGGCTCACCACACATGTCCTCGACACGACGACCGGTCTGCCGGCGCGCGGCCTCGTGGTGGAGCTCTGGTCCGCGGGACCGGCGCCGGCGCTGATCCGGACCGTGACCACCAACGACGACGGCCGGATCGACGGGCCGGTGCTCGAGGGCGATGCGTTCCGGGCGGGCGTCTACGAGCTGCGCTTCCATGCGGGAGACTATCTGAGGGCCTCTGGCGCCGCGCTGCCCGAACCCGCCTTCCTCGACGTCATCCCGATCCGGTTCGGCATCGCCGACCCGTCGCGTCACTATCACGTGCCGCTGCTGGTCTCGCCCTACGGCTATTCGACCTACCGGGGAAGCTGACATGACCGACCGGGCACCCCGCGACCGGATCCGATACCTCTCGCGCGGCGAGGTGGTCGAGGTTGCCGGGTTCGACCCGATGACGACGCTTCTCGATCACATCCGGCTCGGCCGCGGTCGCACAGGCACCAAGGAGGGCTGCGGGGAGGGCGACTGCGGGGCCTGCACGGTCGCGATCGGACATCTCGTCGGGGAGCGTGTCGTCTACGAGCCCGTCAACGCCTGCATCGCGCTCCTTGGGCAGATCGACGGCTGCGAACTGGTCACCATCGAGGATCTGGCGACCGCCGAGGGCGGGCTTCATCCGCTGCAGGCCGCGATGGTGGAGCACCACGGGTCGCAATGCGGCTTCTGCACGCCCGGGATCGTGATGAGCCTCTTCAGCCTCTACCAGGGCGAGGCGGCGATCACCCGCAAGGCCGTGACCGACCAGCTCGCCGGCAACCTGTGCCGCTGCACCGGATACCGGCCGATCGTGGACGCCGCGCTGGCGGCTTCGGCGGCGCGGCCGGCCGAGGAGCCGGCGGACCGGTTCCGGGCGCGGGCGGCGGAGACCGCGGCAGCGCTCGCCGCGCTCCGCGACGGGGCGGATCTGAGGGTCGGCTCGGAGGAATCCTTCATCGCCGCCCCGACCAGCCTCGAGAGCCTCGCGGCGCTCGCCCTGGCGCATCCGGACGCGACCCTGGTGGCCGGGGCGACGGACGTCGGCCTCTGGATCACCAAGCAGCTCCGGGTCTTGCCCAAGATCATCCTCTTGGGCCGGGTGGCCGGCCTCGACGCGGTCACGGACCACGGCGATCGCATCGAGATCGGCGCCACCGCGACCTACGCGCGGGCCGAGGCCGCCCTGGCGGCGATCGACCCGGACCTCGGCGAGCTCTGGCGCCGGATCGGGTCGAAGCAGGTGCGCGCCTCCGGCACGGTCGGCGGCAACATCGCCAACGGCTCGCCCATCGGCGACACCCCGCCCGCGCTCATCGCCCTCGGGGCGACGCTCACGCTCCGGCGCGGCGAGGAGCGCCGCACGATGCCGCTCGAGGACTTCTTCCTCGCCTACGGGCGGCAGGATCGGCGGCCCGGCGAGTTCGTCGAGAGCGTGACGGTGCCGAAGCTCGCGGCCGGGCAGCATTTCCGGGCCTACAAGATCTCCAAGCGCTTCGACCAGGACATCTCGGCCGTCCTGGGCGCGCTACGCGTGACGGTCGCGGACGGCCGGATCGCCGAGGCGCGCGTCGCGTTCGGCGGCATGGCCGCGACGCCGAAGCGGGCTGCGGGGACGGAGGCCGCGCTGGTCGGGGCCGTCCTGGCGGATCCCGCCACCTGGGCACCGGCCCTGTCGGCCGTCCGGTCGGACTTCACGCCGCTCTCGGACATGCGCGCCTCGGCGGCGTACCGGGCCGAGGTGGCCGCGGCGCTGGTCGAGAAGGCGCTGATCGAGATCGCCGGTCCGGCGGCGCCGACCCGCATCATCGGATCGAGGGAGGCCGCTCATGAACGCGTCGCCTGAACCGGCCGCTCTCGACGCGGCCGAGCCGCTCGCCGTGGTGCGGCGGCCAATCGCGCATGATTCGGCCGAGAAGCACGTCCAGGGCAGCGCCGCCTACGTGGACGACGTTCCGGAGCCGGCGCGCTGCCTGCACGTGGCGCCGGGCTACGCCCGCTCGGCCGCGAAGGGGCGGATCACGCGACTGGACCTGTCGGCGGTGGCGGCCTACCCGGGCGTGGCGGCGGTGCTGACCGCCGCGGACGTGCCGGGGGTCAACGACTGCTCGCCGTCGGTCGGCGGGGATCCGGTGTTCGCGGCGGGCGAGATCCTGTTCCACGGCCAGGTGGTCTTCGCGGTCGCCGCCGAAACGCGCGACGCGGCCCGGCGCGCGGTCCGGCTGGCCGTGATCGAGGTCGACGCGGAGAAGCCGGCCGTGACCGTCGAGGACGCCCTCGACCGCGGCACCGACGTGCTGCCGCCCTACGGGTTCCTGAAGGGCGACGTCGAGGCGGCGCTGGCCGCAAGCCCGGCTACGATCGGCGGATCCATGCGGATCGGCGGGCAGGAGCACTTCTACCTGGAGGGCCAGGCGGCGCTCGCCGTGCCGGGCGAGGACGGGGACATGTGGGTCCTGACCTCGACCCAGCATCCGACCGAGGTGCAGCACATCACCGCCAAGGTGCTCGGGATCCCGGACGCGGCCGTGGTGGCGGAGTGCCGGCGCATGGGCGGGGGCTTCGGCGGCAAGGAGAGCCAGGCGACCCAGTGGGCGGTCATCGCGGCGCTGGTGGCGCGGCGGACCGGGCGGGCCGCGAAGCTGCGGCTCGACCGGGACGACGACATGATCATGACGGGCAAGCGCCACGACTTCCGGGTCGACTGGCGGGCCGGCCACGACGCGGACGGGCGGATCACGGCGGTGGACGTGTCGTTCCTGGCGCGCTGCGGCTACTCGGCGGACCTGTCGCTCGGCGTCAACGACCGCACCATGTTCCACGCCGACAATGCCTACCTGTACCCGGCGGCGCGCATCCACTCGCGGCGGCTCCTCACAGATACGGTCTCCAACACCGCCTTCCGGGGCTTCGGCGGCCCGCAGGGCATGCTGTTCGCCGAGCGCATGATGGACGCGCTGGCGATCCGGCTCGGCATCGACCCGCTCGACGTCCGGCTGCGCAACCTCTACCCGCGCGAGGGCGGGACGACGCCCTACGGCATGCCGGTCGACGACAACATCGCGCATGAACTCGTCGCCGAACTGGAGCGGACGTCCGACTACCGGGCGCGCCGGGAGGCGATCCGCGCCTTCAATGCGGCGAGCCCGTATCTGCGCAAGGGGCTGGCGCTGACGCCGGTGAAGTTCGGCATCTCCTTCACGCTCGTGCACCTGAACCAGGCTGGCGCGCTCGTGCACGTCTACACGGACGGCTCGGTCCAGGTGAACCACGGCGGCACCGAGATGGGCCAGGGGCTCTACCTCAAGGTCGCGCAGGTGGTGGCGGAGGAGCTGGGGGTCGGGCTCGACCGGGTGAAGATCACCGCGACGACGACCGGCAAGGTGCCCAACACGTCGCCGACGGCGGCCTCGTCGGGGTCGGACCTGAACGGCATGGCGGCGAAGATCGCGGCCGGGACCATCCGCGGGCGGATGGCGGCGGTGGCCGCGGAGGCCTTCGGATGCCCGGCGGCCGAGATCCGTTTCCGCGACGGGCACGTCTACGGCGGCAACCGCTCCATGACCTTCCCGGAGCTGGCGCGGGCCTGCTACCTCGCGCGGGTGCAGCTCTCCTCGACGGGCTTCTACAGGACCCCCGGGATCACCTGGGACCGGGCGAGCGCGACCGGCCGGCCCTTCCTCTATTTCGCCTACGGGGCGGCCTGCGCGGAGGTCACGATCGACACGCTGACGGGCGAGATGCGGGTCGACCGGGCCGACATCCTGCACGACGTCGGGCATAGCCTCAATCCGGCGATCGACATCGGGCAGATCGAGGGCGCCTTCGTGCAAGGCATGGGGTGGCTCACCACCGAGGAACTGGTCTACGATGACGCCGGACGGCTGCGCACCCACGCGCCGTCGACCTACAAGATCCCGACGGCCTCGGACGTGCCGGCGGACTTCCGGGTGGGGCTCTTCGAGTCGGGCGGCTGCCGGGCGGACACGATCCATCGCTCCAAGGCGGTCGGGGAACCGCCGCTGATGCTGGCGATCTCGGTCTTCTCGGCGATCACCGACGCGGTCGCGAGCCTCGCACCGGGCCGGGTGCCGCCGCTCGACGCCCCGGCTACCCCGGAGGCGATCCTGACGGCCGTCAAGGCGATGAGGAGCCGCTGAATGCTCGCCTGGAGCACGCTCAGCAAGGGACTGGAGACGCGGGGCCGCGCGGCCCTGGTCACGGTCCTGCGCCCGAAGGGCTCCACCCCGCGCGAGGCCGGGGCGCGGATGGTCGTGTTCGCGGACGGCGCCTTCTCGGGCACGATCGGCGGCGGGATGCTGGAATACCGCGTCATCGAAGCGGCGCGCGCCATGCTGGCGACCCGGGACACGTCCCCCGCCGCCTTCACCCTCCTGCCCTACGCGCTCGGGCCGGAGCTCGGGCAATGCTGCGGCGGCCGGGTGGAGGTCGCCGTGGAGCTGTTCGGGCGCGACCGGCTGGCCGAGGTGGCGGCGCTGGCGGCGCTGGAGGCGGCAGGCCCGTTCCGGACCGTCGGCACGATCGGGCCGGACGGCGTCCGGCGGCGCATCGCGGGGCCGGCCGACGGACCGGGAGCGGCGCTCGTCGGGGGCGAACTGCATGAAGCCTTCGGCGAGGCGGCGCGGGTGCTCTACCTCTTCGGGGCCGGGCACGTGGGGCGGGCCCTCGTGCTGGCGCTGGCGCCGCTGGCCTTCCGCGTGGTCTGGGTGGACGCGCGGCCGGACGCCTTCCCGCCCGCGGTGCCGCGGACCGTGACGCTCGTGCGGCCCGACGACCCGGTCGCGGCGCTCGCGGGGGCGCCGGACGGGGCCTTCGTCCTCGTCATGACGCACGACCACGCGCTCGACCTCGCCATCGTGGACGCGGCGCTCAGGGACCAGCGCTTCGCCCATGTGGGGGTGATCGGCTCGGCCACGAAGCGGGCGCGCTTCGAGAGCCGGCTCGCCGCGCTCGGGCACGGCCGGGCGGCGATCGAGCGGCTCGTCTGCCCGATCGGCGCGACGGGACCGGCCTCCAAGGATCCGGCCGTGATCGCGGCGGCGACCGCGGTGGAACTGATCGTCGCCGACGAGACGGCGCGCGCGGCGTCCGCCCCGGCCGGGGCCAGGCCGCGGCTGGTGGCGGCCGGAGGGAGGGAGCGGTGACGATCGTCGACGAAGCGCCGGCTGCGACAGCCGAGGCGGGCGGCCCGGGGCCCTTCCTCCTGGAGGCGCGCGGCATCACCAAGCGCTTCTCGACCCTCGTCGCCAACGACCATGTCGACCTCGCCCTGAAGCCGGGGGAGATCCATGCGCTGCTCGGCGAGAACGGGGCCGGCAAGTCGACGCTGGTGAAGATGATCTACGGCTCGCTGCAGCCGAACGAGGGCGAGTTCCGCTGGATGGGACGGCCGGCCACCATCGCCAACCCGGCGGCCGCGCGGAAGCTCGGCATCGGCATGGTGTTCCAGCACTTCTCGCTGTTCGAGGCGCTGACGGTGGCGGAGAACATCGCGCTGGCGCTGCCGAAGACGCCGATGGCGGCGTTGTCGCGCCGGATCGAGACCGTCTCGCGGGAGTACGGGCTGCCGCTGCGGGCGGACGCGGTGGTGGCGGACCTGTCGGTCGGCGAGCGGCAGCGGATCGAGATCGTGCGCTGCCTGCTGCAGGAGCCGAGGCTCCTCATCATGGACGAACCGACTGCGGTGCTGACCCCGCAGGAGGCCGACCAGCTCTTCCTCACGCTGGAGCGGCTGGCCGGCGAAGGCTGCGCGATCCTCTACATCTCGCACCGGCTCGAAGAGGTGAAGCGGCTCTGCCACGCCTCCACGATCCTGCGCCACGGCAAGGTGGTGGCCCGGGTCGACCCGACGAAGGAGACGGCGTCGAGCCTGGCGAAGCTGATGGTCGGCGCCGACGTGCATTCGGTGAAGCCGGCACACGGGCGCCCGGACGGCAAGGTGCGGCTGCGGCTCGACAGGCTCGACCTGCCGGCCAACGGGCCCTTCGCGGTCGCCCTGACGAAGGTGACGCTGGAAGTGCGGGCCGGCGAGGTTGTGGCGATCGCGGGCGTGGCGGGGAACGGGCAGTCGGAGCTCTTCGACGCGATCTCGGGCGAGCGGCCGGCCGACCGGCCCGACGCGGTGACGGTCGACGGCGTCGCCTGCGGGCATCTCGGCGTGACGGCGCGGCGCGGCCTCGGGGCCGCCTTCGTGCCGGAGGAGCGGCTCGGGCACGGGGCGGTGCCGGGGTTCCGGCTGTCGGAGAACGTGGTCCTGACGCGGCACGCCACGGGCGCGGGCGGCGGCCGGTCCGGCGTCTTCCTGGACTACGGCGAAGCCGCCGCGACCGCCAAGCGGGTCGGCGAGGCGTTCGACGTGCGCAAGGGCAAGCCCGACCCGGAGGCGCGGGCCCTGTCGGGCGGCAACCTGCAGAAGTTCGTGGTGGGGCGCGAGCTCGACCGCAAACCCCGGGTCTTCGTCGTCAACCAGCCGACCTGGGGGGTGGACGCGGGCGCCGCGGCGCTGATCCGCCAGGCGATCCTGGACCTCGCGGCGGACGGCGCCGGGGTCCTCGTCATCAGCCAGGACCTCGACGAGATCTTCGAGATCGCCGACCGCATCGCCGTCGTGTCGCGCGGGCACCTGTCGCCGGCCTACGACGCGCACCTGATGACGATGGAGCGGCTCGGACTGCTGATGGGCGGGGCGCACGGCGACCCCGCCGCGGTCGACAAGGCGGGCAGGCTCAGGGAGCACGACGGCCATGCGCATTGAGCTCGAGAAACGCCCGGAGCGCGCGGCCGTCTTCGCCTGGGCCTCGCCCCTGATCGCGATCGCCCTGACGGTGGTGACCGGCGGCATCATCTTCGCGCTGGCGGGCGTCAACCCGCTCCTGGGGCTCTACGTCTTCTTCGTGGAGCCGTTCACGACCCTGTGGTCGATCGAGGAGCTGATCGTCAAGGCGACGCCGCTCGTGCTGATCGGCGTCGGGCTCTCGGTGGCGTACCGGGCGAACGTCTGGAATATCGGGGCCGAAGGGCAGTTCACCATGGGGGCCGTGTTCGGGGC